>NZ_JAKUDN010000001.1 GCF_024259865.1 Candidatus Synchoanobacter obligatus
ATCTAGATTTGATTGTTTGTAAACTTCTATACAACATGTTGCTGTAATTGCATCATATATAATGATATAGGTTATGCCTGCATTTACAATAAGAGAAGGTCATCTAGAAAAATGTACTTTATTCGAAGGAGAGTCGCATGTGGAAATCCCAAATAGTGTGACGAGTATTGGAGATTCTGCTTTTTATGGCTGCATACGGCTAACTCAAGTTACGATTCCAGATAGTGTGACGAGTATTGATAAGGGGGCATTTAAGTGCTGCTCTTGGTTAAATGCACTAACATTATCTGGACAGGATCCTTTGCCTTCAGTAAAGCAAATGTTTTATATATGGGATATTGATACAGATGACTTTGTCGCGCCAACAGAAGAATATGATATTTTGCCATTGGCAGGGCTAAGCTTTAAAATGCGTATTCTTGCAATGGCTTTAAGTGAGTATTCAGCTAAAAACAATACTAATAGAAGGGTTAAGAGCTATGCTAAAGGGTTCTGTGCACCCCTTCTTTTGATACATAAGAGATCTTGTCTAACGAAGACTCCCTCAAATAAAAGCAATGAATCCTCTGAAGCAGAAGGTGTTGTGACTTTATCTAGCTTACCTTATATGCCTCCTGAAATGTGGTTGTTTATTGCAAAATTTTATTTTAGACGCTACGGTCTAGACGAGCTAGATTTAGGCTATGGGGTTGAGGGGGGAGCAGGTCCGATAAGCCAATATCAGGATCATATGACTAAACTTGATGCTCTGGGGTATGAAAATACTCTGCATTCTCTTAAATCATCTCAATGAAATAGAATACCTACAGTCTGCGAGTCTCCTACACTCTCATCTTATGCTGACAGCTTATGTAGGTATTATTTAGTGCTTCAAAGTAGTTGATCGAATTAGGCCGGAGTTGTGTGGATTTATTAAGTAAATACCAGGGTGGACGAAGAGGTTTTTAACCCTAAAGTGTAATAAAGTTTAGATATCGCATTTTGAGGGGGAATTGACTATAGTAATTGTATTGGGAAAAAATTTAAAAAACGGAGAAAAGTAATGACTATGTTTAATATTAATGAAGATGGTTTGCTAATAAAATGCACTTTAGAAGAGGGCGAAACAAGTGTTATTATTCCAGATAGTGTGACGAGTATTGGTGATGAGGCATTTAAGGAGTGCACAGGCTTAACATCAGTTACTATCCCAGATAGTGTGACAAGTATTGGTGAGAGGGCATTTGATGGTTGCACAGGCTTAACATCAGTTACTATCCCAGATAGTGTGACGCGTATTGGTGATGAGGTATTTTGGGGGTGCTCAGGGTTAACTTCAGTAGTGATCCCAAGTAGTGTGACAAGTATTGGTAAGGAGGCATTTGCTGACTGCGCAAGGTTAACTCAAGTCACTATCCCGGATAGTGTGACGAGTATTGGTAGAAGTGCATTTTATAGATGCAGAAGTTTAACTCAAATTACTATACCAGATAGTGTGGCGAGTATTGGTAATATGGCATTTTATGACTGCAGAGGCTTAACATCTGTTACTATCCCAAATAGTGTGAGGAGTATTGGTTGGTCGGCATTTATGTACTGCAGAGGCTTAATATCTGTGACTATCTTGAAGGGTGTGACGAGTATTGGTGAGAGGGCGTTTAATTTCTGCACAGGCTTAACTCAAGTTACGATTCCTGATAGTGTGAGGAGTATTGGTAATGGTGCCTTTGCGACCTGCGCAGACTTAACATCTGTTACTATCCCAGGTAGTGTGACGAGTATTGGTGAGAGGGCATTTTTGGGGTGCGGACGCTTAACTCAATTCACGATTCCAGATAGTGTGACAAGTATTGGTGAGAGGGCATTTTTGGCGTGCGGACGCTTAACTCAATTCACGATTCCAGATAGTGTGACAAGTATTGGTTTTTCGGCATTTAGAGGCTGCAAAAGTTTAGCATCAATTGTGATTCCAGAGGGTGTGACAAGTATTGGAGATGAGGCATTTAATGGCTGCACAGGCTTAACATCCGTAGATATCCCAGATAGTGTGACGAGTATTGGTAAAGGAGCCTTTGTGGGCTGCTCTCAGTTAAAAGCATTAACATTGTCTGGACAGGCTCCTTTGTCTTCAGTAAAAGAAATGTTTTATATATTGGATTATGTGGATGAAGAATATGTCGCGCCAACAGAATATGTCGCGCCAACAGAAGAAGATGATATTTGGCCATTGGCAGGGCTAAGCTTTACAAGGCGTATTCTTGAAATAGATTTAAATGTGGGTTCAGCTAGAAATAATACTAATAGAAGGATTAAGAGCTATGCTAAAGGGTTCTGTGCACTCCTTCTTTTGATAAATAAGAGATCATCTAGTCTAACGAAGACTCCCTCAAATGAAAGCAATGAATCCTCTGAAGTAGCAGGCGCTACCTCAAATAAAAGCAATGAATCCTCTGAAGCAGAAGGTGTTGTGACTTTATCTAGCTTACCTTATATGCCTCCTGAAATGTGGTTGTTTATTGCAAAATTTTATTTTAGACGCTACCGTCTAGAGCTGAAGCTTGAAACAACAAAGCCTGGTCTAGACGAGCTAGATTTAGGCTATGGGGTTGAGGGGGGAGCAGGTCCGATAAGCCAATATCAGGATCATATGACTAAACTTGATGCTCTGGGGTATGAAAATACTTTGCATTCTCTTAAATCATCTCAATGAAATAGAATACCTACAGTCGAGTCTCCTACACTCTCATCTTATGCTGACAGCTTATGTAGGTATTATTTAGTGCTTCAAAGTAGTTGATCGAATTAGGCGGGAGTTGTGTGGATTTATTAAGTAAATAGCAGGATGGACGAAGAGGGTTTTAACCCTAAAGTATAATAAAGTTTAGATATCGCATTTTGAGGAGGAATTGACTATAGCAATTGTATTGGGAAAAAATTTAAAAAACGGAGAAAAGTAATGACTATGTTTAGTATTAATGAAAATGGTTGCTAGTAAAGTGCACTTTAGAAGAAGGAGAAATATCCGTTACGATTCCAGAAAGTGTGACGAGTATTGGCACCTATGCATTTTATGACTGCAAAAGTTTAACATCTGTTATTATTCCAGATAGTGTGACGAGCATTGGTAATTGGGCATTTGATGGCTGCTCAAGTTTAGAGTCCATTGTTATTCCAAATAGTGTGACGAGTATTGGTGATGGTGCATTTAGGGGTTGTACTAATATTAGAGCAATACAAATTGCTGCTGGGCTTGACCTTTCTCGATTAAGGAGGGTATTACCAAGTGTTACTGAATTTCAAGTTGAGCCAAGAGTTACACGAGAGGAGTTATACCTTGATCTAGGACACTCTTCTAAAAGCATTAAGGGCAAAGGAACCATGCAATTTGCTAAACTATTGTTTCTTTGTGGCGAAAGGATAGCTAGAATTAATGGTGCTGAAGAAATATCCTCTCCTATGTCCACTAAAGGTACGTGGGGCATGCAAAGAGTATTTGCTAAATTATTTGGTGTGAGATCAGTAGCTAAACTTCCTACATTACCTCCTGAGATATGGCTTGAAATAATGAGTTGGGTCTATATTGAACCTGTGCCTAAAAAAGTAAAACCTATTAGTTCTGATGCCTTGCTGCTTACAGATGATGAGAGAAAGAGGGTAGATCAATATAAACAGTCATTTAAAATGGTTGATAGCGAAGATGCACAAGTTAGCTTAGAAAAAACAAAAGATATATCTATTGACTCAGTGATTATCCTTGGTGCTATAGCATTTGCTATCTCTGCTCTTGCATATCACTACATGATGGACGAAGAGGGTTTTAACCCTAAAGTGTAATAAAGTTTAGATATAGCATTTTGAGGAGGAATTGACTATAGTAATTGTATTGGGCAAAATTTAAAAAATGGAGAAAAATAATGGCTATGTTTAATGTGAACGAAGCTGGGTTGCTAATAACGTGTACTTTAGAAGAATGGGAAACTGACGTAGTTATCCCAAATAATGTGACCAGTATTGGTGATGAGGCATTTAAGGAGTGCACAGGCTTAACATCAGTTACTATCCCAGATAGTGTGACAAGTATTGGTGAGAGGGCATTTAAGGGCTGCACAGGCTTAACATCAGTTACTATTCCAGATAGTGTGACGAGTATTGGTTATGAAGTATTTAGGGGGTGTAGAGGCTTAACATCTGTTACTATCCCAGATAGTGTGACGCGTATTGGTTATATGGCATTTTTTGAGTGCTCAGGCTTAACTCAAGTCACGATTCCAGATAGTGTAAAGACTATTGGTGATGCGGCATTTGGGGGGTGCGCAGGTTTAACCTCAGTTACTATCCCAGAGAGTGTGACGAGTATTGGTGATGACGCATTTTGGAATTGCTCAGGCTTAACATCCGTTACTATTCCAGATAGTGTGACGAGTATTGGTAAGGAGGCCTTTCAGGGCTGCTCAGGCTTAACTCAGATTACGATTCCAGATAGTGTGACGAGTATTGGTAGTTGGGCATTTAGGGGGTGCACTGGCTTAACATCCGTTACTATCCCAAATAGTGTGACGAGTATTGAATATAGTACTTTTGAGGGCTGCTCAGGCTTAACATCAGTTACTATCCCAGGTAGTGTGACCAGTATTGGTGCTGGGGCATTTAATGGCTGCACAGGCTTAACATCCGCTATTATTCCAGATAGCGTGACAAGTATTGGTGATGGTGCATTTTTAGGCTGCACAGGCTTAACATCAGTTACTATTCCAGATAGTGTGACGAGTATTGAGGGAGCGGCATTTGCTCGCTGCGAAGGCTTAACATCCGTTACTATCCCAAATAGTGTGACGAGTATTGAATATAGTACTTTTGAGGGCTGCACAGGTATTACAGAGTTAACGATTGCAAAAGATGTAAGCATTGATGGTTATGCATTTGAATACTGCATAAGTCTTAAGGAAGTACGCATTACTGATGGATTGGATTTATATCAATTAAGACGGGCATTGCCAGGATTGAATCCTTTAGTGACACGGGAGAAAATATATTTTCATGGGGGATCTCCGAAAGCTATTCGAGCTAAAGAAGTAATGCACAGAGGTTTTGCTAAGTTGATTCACCTTTGCTTTGAAAGACTATTCAGTTTGAGTAAGGCTATAGAAGATCCTAATGAAGAAATGCTCCTTTTTTTACCTGTAGAGCTTCAGAGCTACATTTTGAGTTGGGTCTATGAGGTGTATGTAAGCAAAGAAGAAGCGCTTTTGGACTCTGATTCATTGATGCTTACACCAGCTGAGACTGCTCGGGTTAATGACTATAATAGACATAAAGAACTCTATTCAAGTTTTGTTCAATCTGCAGCATCATCTATACTATAACGGGATGATCAGAGGATATTTCCCTCACAAACAATATCGCCGGTAATATAAATTACTGGCGATATCAGGCATGGCTGCACACTCTTTCTAAATTATTAGATATTAGAATTTAACGATGCTACCTGAGTTACCTCCTGAGCTATGGTTCTATATACTCATAATCACAAGCACCCTATGGTTAAATGATCGAGGTGTCATCACATCACATTTTGGACAAATTAGCACCGTGACTTTTATAAACCCTAAACTAAAGGCTGTCATTGCATTGCCAACCACTCCTAAAGAATGGAAATTAAAGGTAAATGCTATGAGTGTTGGTACTATGCTATTTAAGGGATAACATTTGGTAGGCCAAAATAAATTGTCTTTATGTTTTTATAGATTATAGTTTTCCAAACTTTTTTTGATCGAACGTCTTCTGAGGCATCATCTTCAGGTATCCTATTATCAGCAGACATATGGTTTAACAAAACAATATACAGGTAGATCCTGGAGTCGCCTCTTTTGGATGCGATTCCAATCTTCTAAAATATTTAGATTTTCTTCTGAGGCTTTTTCCAGAACTCTGTAAACTATCCCACAATACTGATCGCTCATCACGTAACTCAAGTTTCTGGATGCCTGATAAGATTTCTTGCATACTTTCCACACAATCAAAATAACGGTTAGCTGCAGTGCATGTAAACTCCTGTAAATAATTAATCTTAACACAAGAATCTTCTTTGTTACTGAAAAACAATGATATTTTAAATATTGCACCTATATTTTGAGTTATATATAGCTTGGTGTTATCACCAGCCCCTAAGAGCTTTAGCCTGCTAACCATTAATTATTATAGTTAAAACCCTACTCTTGATCTTGACACTTTCACACTGGATCTTATCGACACTTCTTGCTCTTAAGACCACCTTCCAGTTCAGTACCTTAATGTAAATCACTATCTTGCTGAATTCTTAGGGATAGCATATTCACTCCATGCACCTATAAGACATGGAGCTGAACTTAATAAACGCACTATTTACTTGTACGATCCCTCTTAATTTCAGGACCTTCTTCCTCAGAACCTTGTTCTAATATAGCATCATCTTGATCACCATGCTCAGAGGGTACTTGGTTTAATATACTAAAACTAGCCATATCTGATTTAGCCCCTGCACCTGAATATTGCGTTATAAGGTCTTGATGATATCCAAATATGCTAATTCCACATAGGCTTATAGCTTCTCCTGGCACGCTTGGATATGTTAACGATTTTTCTATCAGGCTTGGATATGATGACAATAATGCCTCTCCTTCAGCAGACCTAACCAAGCGAGTGAACACGGATTGTTTTTGACATTGTGCATATAGCGACAACCCTGATGAAATCAAATAGTTTAAACCCTCAGGTGTAATCTTTTCTACCAAGCTTGGAGATTGTAGTAGCAACTGCCTGCCTTGTAGTGATTTAGCCAACAGATACAATGCTGAATACCCTAATGCTAATGGGCTAATATGATTTAAGCTTTCAGCACTAATCTTCTCAACCAATCCCGGAAACTGTAATAATAACTGCCGGCCTTCTGTACTCCCAGCCAACCAAAATAGTGCTGAAAATCCTTGCCTAGACCCTGATCGGATAATATGGTTTAAGCTTTCAGCGCTAATCTTCTCAACCAATCCTTCAAATTTTAATAATAACTCCCGGCCTTCTGTACTAATAGCCAACCAAAATAGTACTGAATCTCCTTGATTAGACCCTGATTGGATAATCTGGTTTAAACTTTCAGGAGTAATCTTATCAACCAATCCTGGACACTTTAATAATAACTCCCGGCCTTCTGTACTTCTAGCCAACCAATATAATGCTGAAGTTTCTTGATTAGACCCTGATTGGATAATATGGTTTAAACTTTCAGGAGTAATCTTATCAACCAATCCTGGACACTTTAATAATAACTCCCGGCCTTCTGTACTTCTAGCCAACCAATATAATGCTGACGATCCTGGATACTTTAATAATAACTCCGGGCCTTCATCACTTCTAGCCAACCAATATGACCAATATAATGCTGAAGTTTCTTGATTAGGTCCTGATGGGATAATCTGGTTTAAACTTTCAGGAGTAATCTTCTCAACCAATCCTGGATACTTTAATAATAACTTCCGGCCTTCATCACTTCTAGCCAACCAATATAATGCTGAAGTTTCTTGATTAGACCCTGATTGGATAATCTGGTTTAAACTTTCAGGAGTAATCTTATCAACCAATCCTGGACACTTTAATAATAACTCCCGGCCTTCTGTGCTTCTAGCCAACCAATATAATGCTGACGATCCTTGCTTAGGCCCTGATGGGATAATCTGGTTTAAGCTTTCAGCGCTAATCTTCTTAACCAATCCCGGAAACTTTGATAATAACTGCCGGCCTTGCTACATGCCCTGCCAACCAATATAGTGCTGACTCTCCTTGCTTAGGCCCTGATGGGATAAGATAGTTTAAGCTTTCAGCGCTAATCATCTCAACCAATTTTGCATCACTCACCAGTTTTTGTGCTACGTTGCCTTCATGAGCCTTAAGTAAATAATGTAGTAAAGGCGTTTCTTGATAAAAAGGACAAGCTTCTTGGATAATTGCCTCACCAAAAACATTACCGTCATTAAACATTGATAGGTCATAATTGTCATTTAATACAATTGATGCAATAACACTATATCCTGTGCTAAATCCTTTGCTAAGTTTATATTTAACAACACTGCTCACATCATCAAATACGGTTTGATCTTTTAATAATAACTCTGCCATAATATCAATGTCATAACGAGTAAAATCAAGCTTGCGAAGCAACTCAGCATTGGTGGATATTATATGTGAAAATATGACTGTTGCTTTATTGTTAATACGAATAATGGATGTAAGACTATAGCTTGTTTCCTCGAAGAACTTTTTTAAACTATCTTCCTCCCCTTCTTTAATCGCAGTAGCAATTGCCAAATGAATATTAGCAATCACTGCATAGAGATCATGATTAAATACAACCTTTTCCTCAGAAATATTTTTTCCCGCATCTGTAATAGACACAAGGGCTCCCTTCTCCGATACCTGGCAAAGATAGTTTCCTAACTCAACAGGCTACACTAATCCATCAATATTACACGGGGAATGACAAATTGGCTCATACGATATTGCGCATGTAATACGATCTACATCTTCTATATAATCTAATAGTGTTTTTTTCATTTTATCCTCAAGCATAAAGGCAACTTAAATTAATTCTACCCCACTTATCCTTAAAGTCAAACTAATTCAACACCTTATAGCACATCTGCTATCAGCAGGAATATGATAAAACAGAGACAACTCACGCCTAGATTTTGTAGCTATTTTTCCTAATCATTACCTTATGAGATATTGATGACACCACCATACGTTCCTATTCCTGCACTTTGTGTTTCAATAGGAACCACAAGTACACTCTTGTAGATAATGAATCTTAATATTGAATGGCTGCTACTGAATAAAGAACCGCCATTCCTTAGGAGGAACCCAGGATATAGATGCATCCTCAAAAATAGGGATCTCATTAACCAAAGGAATATGCTGTCGCAGCCATGCGGGGATCCCTAGCTGCTGAAACTTCTTTTTATACCGCCCTACTTTCCGCATCTTTTTAATAGATAATTTTTTACCTAAAGGATTGATGATCCGCCCGTGCTGGGGAATGATGACTTCGTGTTCAGATGACTCCAAATCAGCCATGACTGCGGGCAAGGCGATGATCACTGCAAAATCTCGGTAGCGTAAGATACTAAAACCATTGATAATATCTGATGGATATTTGTCTTGGTTGGCATGGATTAAACTGTGTAGTAATGACGCCACTCTGTCATGTGACACGGCACCTAACTGCTTTAGCCAATGATAAAACAGCTCTTGCTGTAATGCAGCTGAATGTTCTTTTAACTGGGCTACGTTTAAGATGTGAGGCTCTGGGGTCAGGGTTTTTAATGATTGTATGAGTAGCTCATCATAAGCAGATAACTGACGCTTGATGTGCGCCTGGGTTGTAAGAAACCCTGTCTCATGTTGTAAATGGGATAATGCAGATCGAATCGCATTGCGACTAAATTGTACGTTGGTGTTGCTAGAATCCTCTACCCATTGAATATTATGCTTTAGTGCATAGGCGTGTATCTGTTGTTGTGATACCGTTAATAAGGGCCTACCAACTTGATACCCATAAAGATAGGAATGTTCTGTCATGCACTTAAGGCCAGTAATCCCTGTCCCTCTTAAAGCCCGAAACATAAAAGTTTCTTTTTGGTCATCGAAATGGTGCGCCGTGAGCAATAAATCATCTTTGTCCATCAACTGAAATATTGCTTGGTAGCGCCTCTCTCTTGCGGTTTCTTCAATGGCTCTTTTGGCATCACATTGAATGGTTAAAACTTGAGCCGCCAACCCATAATTTTTTGCGGCTTCTAAAACATGCCTTCCCCAGGATTCAGAGTCTTTATGAAGATTGTGGTCAACATAAACCACATTAGCTGTTTCTAGCCCCTGATCTTTAGCCCGATGGGCATAAGCATGCATTAACACCATAGAATCAACCCCACCACTCACTGCAAGCCATAATTGCTTGTGAGGATTGCGGCGCTGAAAGCTATCAAGTAATGCTGTAATTTGATCCACTGCGGCTAAACCTTTTTGTTATTGATAATAAGACTAATTTATAGCTTTTGTCAAATATCTGTACGGCAAATATGCATATTGAGATTATATTTAAGTCTGTATCGTCAACAAGCCATAAAATACTGGCAATTATGTCCATATTAATATATTTTAGAGTGCTGCATTTATTTTATGTTAAGGATATATCGTGAGAGAATGGAAACCGTTACCCAGTGCAACTAAAAAAAGCTTATTATCGACAGCCTTTCTAACATTCTCTTGCCTCCTTGGCATAGACATCCACACGCCCTCATTACCCAGTATGGTCACATTTTTCCAGACAAACAATGACATGCTGCAATATGCCATCACACTTTTTGTATTTGGCGCAGGCCTTGGGATCTTTGTTTGGGGACCTGAAGCAGATCGATATGGCCGGAAGCCTATTATCACACTTGGCGCCAGTATTGTTATCTTATCCGCTATAGCAGCGACAACAACCACGTCCATTCATATATTTTTATTTTTAAGGTTATTACAAGGGATTGGTAGTGGTGCTTTGATGTGTTTATGCCGAGTGATCGCAGCAGACCTACTTAACCGAAAACAGCTCGCAAATATCGGGGCATCTGTTGGCTTGATCACTGGCATGGCGCCTATGCTTGCCCCCATAATTGGCGGCTATATCGAAGAGCACATCGGTTGGCATGGTTCCTTCATCGCCTATGCTTTCTTCTGTAGCATCGGTCTATGGGTGTTTTTGATCAACTATGAAGAATCGCTTAAAGAAAAGGTTGTCAACACCCACATTATCCAAAATTATATGCAGATATTCCGTAAGAAAAATTTTCTATTTTTAGCGCTGTTGCAAGGCGTCATTCTTAGCGTACTCAACTGCTACGCAGTCGTTGCGCCCTTCTTAGTACAAAATGAAATTGGACTGTCACCTGTTTGGTTTGGATGGCTCTGTGGATTATGTTCTGTATCACAACTCACCTCTAAAATTTGTTCACCCTCATTTATTCGCCGTTTTGGCGCATACCGGGTACACCGTATCGGGTGGGTACTGCTCCTAAGTTCTGCCCTACTCTTAATGTCCCGAACACAGGTTCCTGGGCATAATATTGCGCTATTTATTGGAAGTATTGCCCTGGCCTTTTTTAGCATCCATATGATCATCCCCTTTCTCTTCACTGAAGCCATGTCATTGTCTGCATCAGGAAAAGGTATTCTCGGTGCTGGATTCTCATCAACAGCCATGTTAATTAGTGCGCTTGTTAGTAAATCAATTTCAGCCATTCCCTATGAGGGATCTGGCTTATTGGCAAGTTGCTATTTTGTGCTCGCAATGATTGGCTTACTCATGTCTCGATCTCTAAAACCTGCTGAAGAGTAGATATCTATTATTCTTCTCCAATAAAAAAGCGGCCATGATGGCCGCTTTTTATATCAGGCAAAAAACTATGCTTTACCTTCTTTTGCTGCACGGTATCTTGCATCAAAATCTACTGGAGACAAATGTAATGGTGGGAATCCTGCACTGGATACCATCGCGGATACTTTCTCACGAGCATAAGGATAAATGATACTTGGGCAGAAACTTTCAGTAATTTGCTCTAACTCTTTATCATCATAACCTGTAACGTTGAAAACGCCTGTATGAACAGACTTAAGCTTAAAGATTTCTTTATCTTTAATGCTTACCGCAACATTGATCAACAAATTAACGACTCTCTTACCGTCTACTTCTGCAGTTTGAACATCTAAGTCTAAATTAGCAGAAGGCTGCCACTCATCTTTTAACAAGTGAACTGGTGTTGTTGCGCTAAAACTAGATTCAGTTGCCCAAATGCTTTCAATTAAAAATTCTTTATTAGCCATGTATTGCTCCTTAGATTATCTGTCAGTTAATATTTCGCTCAGCTTTCCTGAATCGACAATAGATTTCAAATCATCATACCCGCCAATTAACTTGTCTTCAACAAAAATTTGCGGTAATGTCCGCATTCCCGTTTTCTGCACCAATGCCATAATGGCTTCCTGGTCAGACTTTAAGTCTATTTCTTCAAAATCCAATCCTAAAGATCCCAACAGTCGCTTTGCCATACCGCAATATGGGCAATAATCTTTTGTATATATTTTAATCATCAAAAACTCTCCAAACACAATATTTAGCTATTTTACTCGCATTTTCTACAAGGCCTCCTGCCAACCAATATGCTTTTTGAGTACCCTGAACCCTTTGAAAATAACGATAGGACTGTTTCCCATCATTACAATAACAAAAGACAGGATACTTTTTTTCAATTTCCATCAGAAAAGCATCTGTATCAATATCTGTAATGTCAATTCTTTTTGCACCTTTAATATGACAATCCAAATACTCTTCTTCACTCTGGAATGAATAGATTTGAAGTCGCTTACGCATCACTGCAGGAACATCTTTTGGCGATAATGCGCCGGTTTGAGACTTAGAAAATTCAAGCAAATGCAGACTGACCACCACTAATAATGGCAACCATAATGCCCAATAATCGATAACATTGACCCACATAACTGTCTACACGTTTTATTAATGAGTATAACTAACTTTGGCAGTGTTCACAATAAAATGTTGAACGGCCTGTAATTTTCACATTTTGAATGGAAGAGCCGCACGCCTGACAACCCTTACCTTCTAAACCATATACATTCAGTGACTGTTGAAAATAACCAAGGCTATTGTTTGCGGTGCGATAGTCTTTCAATGTTGTCCCACCTTCAGAAATCGCCTGGTTCAGTACTTTTTTGATCATGGCAACCAGTTTTAAGCACTCATTCTTATTGATCACTTTTGCCTGTTTAAGCGGCGATATTCCTGCTAAAAATAGTGCTTCACAGGCATATATATTACCCACACCAACAACACACCGCTGATCCATAATTAACGCTTTAATGGTTGTTCGGCGATCACGACAATGTTGATATAAATAATCACTGCTAAAGGCATCCGACAATGGCTCTACCCCATAATGTGCCAAATAGTCCTGGTAGTTTGAATGCCATGACACCATACCAAACCTTCTAGGATCATGGTACACAAGCTTTTTACCATTAGATAAATGAATCTCCATATGATCATGCTTAACCCGCTGATAGGTATGATCTTTAATCAACAACTTCCCTGTCATTCCCAAATGAATCAATACATCACAATTGGTTTTAACCACGATATACTTAGCACGCCTAAATACCATTTGAATGACACTGCCCTCCAATCTATCAGACAAATCCGTTTGAATAGGCTGTCTAAGTTTTAGGCAATGGGTATGAACGCCTAGAATCTTCAATCCAACGACCTCTTGAATTCCATCAACAACTGTTTGTACCTCTGGAAGCTCCGGCATATCAACCCTTATCATGTAAATTCTATAGATTATATAAAGATTGAGCGAGTATGCAAGAATATCTCATTTTTACTTGTACTGGGATTGTATATTGTTTATAACAAAAGCCTCTAAAGCAATGATTAAAAATGAAAAAACCAAGACACCAAGCAACAACTGCTAGCCAATCAAACAATACGCTGTATCACTTTATTCAGCGTCACCCAGGTGGCGCATTTCGTCCATCTGCTTCATCAACGGGTGCTGGACTCATGATACATGATCTAGATCTCCCCAAAAGCAAAGCCCCCTTTTCTTTTTCTGCCAAACTTCTTCCTGCCGTCAGCATCATTGAGCACCATATTAGTGTTTTTAGCAATACTGAGATCAAAAACGGCCAGACAAGTGAGTATCATTATACAGCCATTCTTGCTGACGAACACCATCAATACAGACTTCATGTTTATTTCAACAAATTAGATCAAACTTGTTGTACGCTATTATCTTATGAAGGGAAAACCCTCCCTATCGATGAGCCAGCCTTTCAAGAAAGTGCTGCAGCGCTTGCCTATACTTACACCACAAACCTCATGAGCGCTGTTCGTTCAGGGCAACAGCATTGCTTTCAAGATTTAGAACAACAATTAAATGATCAGCTAATCGAGCTAGAGGCACTTGAAATAGTGTGTGAAACAAGTCAATCTGCCTGGTTGTCCAAAGCGTCTTCTTTGCTTAAGCACCTTGAGAGCCAAAGTGCTTGTAAGCTCTTCCCTGATTGCTTTAACAAATATATAAGCCTTTTAAACTCACTAAGCTCGTCTATTACATTATTAAATTTTGAAGCACCATTGCCAGTAGATGAAGCAGCCGACGAAGCAACAACATCAGAAAGCGCTGCTGTGAGTAAACCAAGCACCCCAATCGCTGTACCAACTGCACAAATTGATAAACTCAGAGTATTAAGCGCTGAAATAAAAAAAGCTCTCCATACGATGGAAACACAGCTATCAAAAAAGACAGTAGCAGAGCTCATTGAGATGTTTTCTAAGATCGATGGCCTTATCCACTCGGCTGAAATCATTGCTGAAGATGAAACCATTTCAAAACATGCCCCTACCTTAAGCTTTAGCATTTTTACCCATCGTCAAAAGTGCAACATGATTAGAATGACGCTTGAAGCCAAAACCCTAAGATCTACTCACTATAAAGAAGCAAGACGGATTAGTTCTTCTTATTTCAATGAAAGGGATTTGTTCAATATTACCCGAGACCGTATGGCAAACTGCGATGCTGAAGCTTTAGCCTTCGTATTACACCATTACCCAATATCACTAAGTGCAATTCTCATAAAAAAGAAAGCGCCTATTGCTTTCTATATGAAAAAAGCACAGGACTCTCCAGAAATGGCCAAGCGCATTGAGTCTTGTCTCGAACTCTTAGTAGCTCATGGCTACGATGTTACTTTAAGCGAACAAGATGGCATACCGCACTGTCACTTAATTATTGCAGACCCCAGCCATTCCCTTAGAGGCACTGTACTAAAATTAGTCACACACAATCAAAAAGCCTACTTGGCACACAAACTAACCGTCTTGCAAGGCAAAAAAGGAAAACCTGCGTCTTTAGCAAAATATATTTCTTTCTATCAGTTGCCACCAATAAAAACATCCAAGCATGAACAAAGACAACTTAACAATTTACATACTTGCATTACTGATAATCTTCAGATAAAGGTCGATCCAAGTGTTAAAGAAGAGGTTGAACAAGACCCAACGATTGTTGCATTAATCAATGAGCACCAAAAACTCAATGCTGAGTATTTCCGAAGTGTGCCAGAAAAAACAAGAATGCAGTTAAACCGTGCACTAAAAGAGCAAATAGAAGATCAAAAAATATCTTTCAAATAAATGGATGCCAAAATGTATCGGGACTATGTGATCGATTCTTATAAGCACTTCAATAAAACGATACCGCTGGCTATAGATATTACAAAGCTAAATAAGACAATAAGTACATCCGGACAATTAACTCGCGTTCAGGCTGCAAGGCTTAACAAACGTGCAGCATCCTTGCAGAAAGCGATTTCAGATGCAAATACCACGTTTGGGATGCTTGCTCTAGAAAAATATTGTGATCTGCTAACAGCTGACATACCAGCAAGCGAGTGCAAGCTCACGCAAGATATGGAAAGAATGCACAGCCATCTTGACAATTCCTGTAGTGCACTTCAAGATTTAGCATCTTGTTTGGAGGACTTTTCTTCTGCTGCTAAACTTTTGTGTCCAGAATCCCCAAACCCAATCGACAGTGACGACCTAAGAGACCCTCTAGAAGGAATACCTCAAGAGGCAATTCGCGATAATTTATCAAATGGACTCTCACCACTAGAAGGAATCATCAAACTTCTTCGCTAAATGCAGCTATCTAATGTCTCAAAATAGCAAGTTAACACTTTATAGACGACTGACTAAAGTGTATCGGGGGTTGTTAACTTATCAACCCTGATGACTGAGTATATTTTGTGATTGGCGGCTGTTATTAATGAGATTATAATATTAAAAACAAAGAGGAAAATCATGAATGCTTTTAGAAACTTCACAAAAAATGAATACTTATTAACTGGAATCTTATTTCCTATCTCAGTAGCTATCGGCTTGGTGAATCTCAACTTCGATACTGCAACACCATTTCTGATATTCATTCTGTGCGCACTCTATGCAACCAATATGATATCATCCATAATCTTTAATGGTATTCAAACCACTGCAAGAGTTGCATTCAAAAGGCTGTTCTTATTCATTCAGATCAGTGCTTTAGTCGGCATAGCATTGTATATCCCTAATGCACCTTATGACTCAACACTTATATATGCTTATAGCGCTTTCATCTTTGTGTTTTACACCTTCTTACAGGATGACATCAGCGCTGAAGAACTAGCCAAATAAATCTACTTTGATAGATATATTTAACGTATAAAAAAGGGGCAATATTTGCCCCTTTAATATTGATAACTATTTGAACTAGTCGTCCAAAACATCAGGCGCTTCACCAGTCGCATCTTCATCACCGAACTTAATCCGGTTATAAATTTCTTCTCGATGTACACTGACATCTTTAGGCGCGTCAATACCAATACGGACTTGGTGACCTTTAACACTCAAGACAGTAATGGTGACATCATCACCAATTTTAAGAGACTCACCTACTTTTCTTGTTAATATTAACATTTTCTTCTCCTACGTTCATCCTATACCTAAATAGTCCACAACCAGTATTATAATACAAAAAATCATTTTGTCATCTTTTTTTTGCAAAAAAATCAATTATTTTCGAAGATTTCTTCTATCATGCCGATCACCGTCCCTGAGGAATACCGGTTCCAATGCCCAAATGATAATGATAAACTGTGACGCTGGGCCATTAATATCGCCGATCGGCTCATTGGTGCTTCATCTTTGGTGATTAATGAAAGCAGCGAGTCATACGAAATTTTACGACAAGCCATGCCTTCCCCATTATAAATATATGGAATATTCGAATAGATGTGACACGGAACTTTTAGTGCAATGGCTAAAGCCACAGCTGTATCATCGGAAGATCCTCGATGCAAAATTGCCAATTGGCCATTGGGGCCTACAGCATGAAATCCTGGTACGATAACCACTTTGTTAACAGATAAGTTATTTATAATCATACTAGGATCAATCCGATCAATAAAACCACCGTGAGAACTTGTGCTTTGAATCCCTAGATCCTCATAACCGATGATAACGGAGTCACGGCCCGACAGTTTCAGCATTTTTTGCATCAAGCTGCAAGAGAACATTTCGCCTAACGCAATCAGCTCGTTTTTTTCTAAACCATCTGGAAATCTATCACTGGCCTGGTATAAGCAGTTTGTCATATCGCCTTGAGCTGAAAGAACAATAACCATAGGGACATCTGGAAGGTTGCTACAAATATCACGTATATTGTTTAATGACTGTAGAGAGCTACCACCGTATTTCCTTACGTGCATTACAAGCCTTGCAATATCTTTAAAAGCTCGTCAGCATGAATACTGGTTGCCTCAAGAACCCCTTGGGCCATCTTAGGGTTACCGCCTCCTTTTCCAGAATAACGCTCTGATAGCGCTTTAAAGATCTTATTTGCAGGATACTTCACCCCAACACCACCAACAAGAAGTGTACATCCTTGATCTGAAGGCGCCTGCAATACAATCACTGCATGATTCACGGATGATTTAATTAAGTCATGCAACATACGCAATGTTTTACCTGAAGCACCAGATACGACCTGAGCAATCAACTTTTCTTCACCATCAATATCCACTGCCGCTTGTATCCATTGGGAGACCTGGCTTTTAAAATACTCTTTTTCAGATGCTTCAACTTTCTTACGCAATTGCTTATTCTCTTGTAATAACTGATCTACTTTATGAGAAATCGCGACTACGTCACATTTCAGTGATTGTGCCATGGCAATTTCTGCTGCTTTTTGACTCTGAACTTCTTTAAAGGCACAAGCCCCGGTCAAAGCCTCTAGACGCCTAACACCCGATGCAATGCCTGTTTCTGACACAATCATCAGCAATCCAATCTCGCCGGTTGCCTTAACATGCGTTCCGCCACACAGTTCTGCAGAAAACGCACCAAACCGAACAACTCTAACAGGGTCTTCATACTTTTCATCAAACAATGCCATAATATCCATTTTTTTCGCATCAGCCAAACTGACCCATTCACAAACCTGAGCATGATTCAATCGAATTTGCTCATTAACAATTCTTTCAACAGATTGAATATCCCCTAGGGTCATTGGCTGATTATGGGTAAAATCAAATCGCAACCGCTCATGATTCACCAACGATCCCTTTTGAACCACATGCTTTCCCAAGACCTCACGTAGCGCCTCATGGATTAAATGGGTCGCACTATGATTTAACATGGTATCCTGACGCCTGGTATCTACCTCTAGTGATACCTGTTCTCCAACATTAAAAGAGCCCTGTTCCACATGACCAAAATGTAAAATTGTTTGCCCTATTTTTTGGGTATCCAACACCTTAAAGGCCCCTGATTGTGTTTGAATGTTTCCACAATCTCCAACTTGGCCACCACCTTCTGGGTAGAAAGGTGTTTTTTCAACAACCACCACACCAGTATCACCTTCTTGCAATGTATGAATTTCAGCATTGTCTTTCAAAAGGTGCACAATCATTGATGCGTCACTAGCATGTAGATGACCTGTAAATTCAGTTGTATAAGGCAGTTTGATGTCAGGAGTCTGAACTGAGAAATTATGACTGGCCCTTGAACGGTCTTTTTGTCGAAGCATTTCGGCATGATACCCCTCTTCATCCAACTTTAATTGATATTTTTTTGCCAAATCTTTCGCAATATCCAATGGAAAACCATAGGTGTCATACATCATAAAGGCTGTCTTGCCATCAATGTCAATTTTTTGGGAAATGTTTTTTTCTAGTATCTTCATCCCCTGCTCTATCGTGCTGTGGAATCGCAACTCTTCGTCCTTAATCACTTGGACAATAACATCTTGGTGCTCATGAATACCTGGGTATGCTGCTCCCATAACCTTTGCGACGCTATCAACCAATTGATGGAAGAAGGGTTTCGTAACTCCTTGCCGATAAGCAAACCCCATTGCGCGACGAATAATACGCCTTAATACATAGCCCCGTCCCTCATTACTTGGATAAACTTGGTCTAATATTAAAAAGACTGTTGCTCGAATGTGATCTGCGATCACACGAGAAGATACGGTATCAATTGTCATTGATTGCTGGCTCAACTGGCCAATAATTTCAGTAAACAAATCACTATCATAATTGTTGTAAACGGATTGTAATACCGCACATAGCCTTTCAAGGCCCATCCCCGTATCTAGCCCCATAGATTCTAATTCAACTTTACGACCATCTGGCAACATTTCATATTGCATGAATACCAAATTCCAAATCTCAGTATACCGGTCACCATCTTCATCTGGAGATCCTGGAGGCCCACCTGCAACACTATCTCCGTGATCATAAAATATTTCTGTGCATGGTCCACATGGTCCAACATCACCCATAGACCAAAAATTATCTTTTTCACCGCAGGATATCACTCGATCACTTGGTATCCCAATCACAGACTCCCAGATCTTTCTGGCTTCATGATCATCATGATATACTGTCACCCAAAGTTTATCTTTAGGAATGTTATAATGCTCTGTCATCAGCTCCCAAGCTTCCTGAATAGCAACAGACTTGTTAGCACCCTTAAACACAAAGTTCCCTAACATCTCAAAGAATGTATGGTGACGCGCCGTTAAACCCACTTGCTCTAAATCATTATGCTTCCCACCAGCCCGTATGCACTTTTGAGATGAAACGACCTTCAACGACTCTGGTTGCCGCACGCCAAGAAAGTAATCTTTAAATGGCACCATGCCTGCATTGGTAAACAATAACGTCTGGTCACCTGCCGGCACAAGCGATGCAGAATCAACCGGCTGATAGCCTTTTGATGCAAAGTATTTGATAAAGGTTTCACGAATCTGGTTACTGTTCATCAACTAATCTCTAAATTAAATCATTTGCCCTAGCATAGTTTATTTCTAATTACAACGCAATATCAATCCACTGCGCCTGCATGGATCAAACCCTCTTTCTGATAAATAAATGCTTTTAATGCACCCGCTATATCTTTTGCCAACCGCATTTGATACGCCTCATCTGCCAATTTTTCCGCCTCTTCTCGATTTGAAATAAAACCAAGCTCCATTAACAAGGACGGTGTATACGGTGACCTTAAAACCACAAAGGGCTCCGGTTTTGGAGCTTGAGTATGTAAATCATAGCGCTCCTGAAAACACTGGAGAAATGCTATTGCCAACGCTTGAGCCTCCTCTATCACCACACTTTTCTGACTGACATCTTCTTTTGCAAGCAAGCCTTGACTCTGGCTTGACCCTTGACTGTTATCAATATAATAAACCCCCATACCTTTAGGCTGACTATCCAAGTAAGCATCAGCATGGATGGATAAGAAGTAATCTGGCTTTTGCGCTATAGCCATTTTCAAACGATCATATTTATCCAAATAACGATCAACTTCACGCGTTAAGCTTGCATGCAGGCCCGGAATACTATTTAAACAATCTGCCACCAATTTGGCATAGGCCAACACCAAGTCTTTTTCTAAAAGACCATCTTTTGAAATGGCACCGGGATCTTTCCCTCCATGGCCCGGATCTAATAAAATATGGATTTGTGATTTCTTCTCTTCTTTACCGTAGTAATCAACGACCAACCTGTCGCTATCTTGACGAACCAAATATCTTGTGCCAGGCCGTAGCAACCACATACAATCCGCGTCAGTACAATCTGCCAAATAACTATATTGTCGCACTCTTGGCTGCTCCATTAGCGTTAAAGGCTGACTACTTTTTACTATCAGGATATTCCCAATATGTTGCACCACCACATCTGACTCTACATCCTGAAAGACATATTGTTCATGTGCCATTGAGGTCATAGCCAAAAGGATTAAAACCAAATAAGCAATCATCTTTTCACCTGCTGACAACACGGCAAATCATCCCCACACTGACGAATACCATTAACTGCACCATCAAAAAACAACACCGGCATCATATTCCATGAAGAATAAACCAATAGCTTACTAGAGATTGCTTTGGTGAAAGAGGCTGCAAACACACACGATAAACTTAAAATATCCCATAAACCCACATCATATGCATGCTTAGATAGCAACTTAATTTTATCATAACTTCTAACACTATTACCCAATGCCACGGCAACAATGGGAAAGTACAAAAAACGCCGGAACAAATACAACGGCTGATAAATCCCGCCATATTGATTCACCAAACTTACCATACTTAAAGTTACTGCTAACATCTTAAAATGGCACGTAACCAATGTGATAAGCATCATGCTGAACAGCACAACAAGATCTTGATGACCATATTCACTGACTTTCAATGATATATTTGAAAAATCTCCAACAGCCCAACCTTGCATACCATCTGTACATCGTTTCACATCCGCCAAAGCATTTAAAAACACATACATCGCGTAAACAATTGGCAACCGGTTCAAGACAAAACTGTAATATGAATCTTGAGAAAAACCCAACAACAAAAATGAAAAACTCTTGGTCACAAACCCTACCAACGCGGTTAATGCGCACAGCACAACATGCATCACACTGTACGCATCACCGGCTATTTTTTGCTCAATATTGAAGATGTTCTGAATTTTTTTCGTATTTCTATAAACTGAATGGATGCTGGTTAAAAAAACTGACAGGGTTGCTACCCAAGCCAATGACAATGAATATGGATAGAAGTACAGCTTACTATAGGCCAACACCGATAGCATTTCCATGCCTGCAATAATCATTGCAAACACCACACGCACCATCCAATGGAATTCCATAGTTTCCCCTTATATCGGGACGACTGGATTCGAACCAGCGACCTCTTGCGCCCCATGCAAGCGCGCTACCAAGCTGCGCCACGCCCCGAAAAACCTCAAACATATATGGATTCTAAATCATACATCACGAAATGTCCATCATGATGTCACATGATCAATTTTAAGATACTTCGCCAATCTCTTCAGCTTCAAGAGACTCAATCTGCTCCTGAATAAGACTCTTCAGCTTATTACCCGCCTTAAAGGTCACAACGCGGCGAGCAGAAACAACACACTCTTCAAGTGTCTTAGGATTTCTTCCCGGACGCGGCTCTTTATCGATAAGCTTAAAATTACCAAAACTAGAAATCTTAACTTCCTCTCCTCTAGCTAAAGAGTTTACAATTAGTGAAAATAAGGATTCTACAAATTGCTCACTTTCAATTCTGGTTAGTCCCATCTGCGACGACACTTCTTCTGTTAATATCGCTCTTGTTAGTGTTTTCTGTACTTTCGTATCGTTTGAGGTACTCATTATCATCTCCAGTAAAACGTATAAAAAATATACAAGAGTTATAACAAAAAAGCATTATAAATTCAAGACTAATATGACACTTAGATGGAATTTTCAGGCGTAAAACATATTAGCCATCATCGCAGATACTAACACACCAAAACGGACTATTAAGATTGAGTATAATTATCCAACAAACCTCTAATCACCAACATTGACTTTTCAACACTTTTATCCGAAAGTGTTTTTTCACTTGATTGAAAACCAATACGCCAAGTGATATTGACTGCGTCGCTACTCTGAGAATAAATATCTTGTAGCACGATAGTCTTTAAGTATGGAATATCTGCTGAGACAATATCGTTCTGCATATCTCCTGCCTTAACGTCTAATCCAACCGTTATCGTCACATCACGACTCACAGCAGGATACTTTGATGGTATGCGAATGGGGTTCTGTTGACCGGAAGCCAGCCTATCTAAATGCAAGACCATTAAACCAGTATCTGGCAATGACAATACTTGACAAACATTGGGGTTCAACATCCCAATTGTGCCAAGAACCACACCTTCAGAAACAATATTGGCTGACTGCTTCGGATGCAAAGCACCATCACTGCACTCTTGCAGCAAGAATTGATGAATGCCATATGCGGAGAGTGCCGTTCTTGCTAGTGACTGCATGGTATAGTAGTCCACACACTCATCATGGTGCCCATAGCCATGATTGACCTGACCAATACAGATAGCACCCAAACTGGTGGGCTCAGAAATCTCATCTTTCAGGCTTGAAAAGGTTTCACCAACCTCGAAGAGCTTCATGTCCGTAATTTGCCTTTGGTAATTGTGCTGTGCGGCCAAAATAAGACTTTGCCATATATGGGTTCGCATATAATTATATTCAGCATGAATGGGATTTCTTAGAACAACGGGGACACCCTCTCCTTGAAAAATATTAATTAATTGCTCCGATACAAAGCTAAATTGAACAACTTCTTGATAACCTGCCTGTACCATGGCTTGCTTGCACTGCATTGTTGTATCTCTAGACAAAGGGGCTGGGTTTAACTCTGAATGCATTGGTTCTAATGCAATATTATTATATCCGTACAACCTCGCTACTTCCTCGATGATGTCAACATCCATTGACACATCATAACGATATGATGGAACGCTAACCTTCCAATTGGCACTAACATCCATCCCCAGTCTTTGCAATATATCCTGAACCTCATCCTCACGAATTGTGGTGCCCAAATAACGGTTGATTTTATCCACTGAAATGCTGACAGACACCAATTCTGCATCAAGCTTATAGCTTTGATAGGCTGTAAACGAAGCCCCTGCATAACGCTCAAGCAATTTCGCTGCATAAGCCAGTGCCGTTTGGTTCAAATCTATAGACACACCTCTCTCATAGCGGTAAGATGCATCGCTATTTAACTGGCAGTTGCGCAATGATTTTGCGATATATCTTGGAAAAAATACCGCCGACTCTAATTGAATCGTGTCACTATCTGGCAACATTCTAGAGTCCATCCCCCCCATGATGCCAGCAAGCGCCTGTGGCCCCTTTTGATCACAGACCATTAGATCCCAGGCTTTTGGCTTATAGTCCTCATCATTTAACAATTTCAGTGACTGTTCCCCACCCTGGGTTACAGACAAAGGGCCGTCTAAATATCTTTGATCAAAAGCGTGCATTGGCTGACCAATTTCTAACATCACATAGTTTAGAATATCTACCACCACATGATTCAACCCCATTCCTGCCTGTCGCAATCGATTAATCATATATAATGGTGGTGATGCCGTTCGATCCAATGTACCTGTCATGGCATCATAACCGCTGACACCATCCGCCATCCTACCCAATAACTCTGAACTTTTAACAACTAGGCCCAAATCAATACCAGAAGGGTAAGACGATAGTGTTGCTTTCTGAGAGGCTGCTAAATCTCGCGCAATGCCATAGACACTCAAACAGTCACCTCTATTGGGTGTCACATCAATATCGAGCAACCGAGCATCATGCTCAAGAACATCAATCAATCTTTGACCAGCTGATAAATCTTCTTTCACATGATAAATGCCTTTTCCCCCTTCTTCAACAAGCCCAATTTCTTGTAAAGAACAGATCATGCCTTCTGAATCAACCCCGCGTAACTTAACCGGCTTTAATATCATACCAGGCAATGTGCTTCCAACTGGTGCCACAATCACAAGCCTTGCACTTGGAACTGTAGGACATCCACATACGATAGACAATACCTCACCACCAATATCTACTTTACAGAGGTTTAATTTATCAGCATTTGGATGCTTTTCAACTTGCAATACCTCACCAATCACTAGCTTAGGGTCAATATACAAATCATCAATCACTTCTGTTTCGAATCCAGAATCAGACAACATTGAGGCCAACTGCTCAGTGGTTGCATCAATCTGACAATAAGATTGTAACCATTTAGGGGAAATAGTAAGGGACATATTAAAACTGCTCTAAAAATTCAACATGGTTCTCATATAGAACCCTAAGGTCATTAATGCCATATTTCATCATGGCCAAACGATCAATACCAATACCAAAAGCAAAACCCTGAAACGTCTCAGTATCAATTCCCGCTTCAGACAACACATTAGGATGCACCATGCCACATCCAGCCAACTCTAACCACTTGTCTCCCCATACAATATCCAGCTCTGCAGAAGGTTCTGTAAAAGGGAAAAAGGATGGGCGAAAACGATAATCTAACGGCTTACCCAAATACGCCTCACAAAACTTTAGCAGTAGCCACTTGAGTTGGGAAAAGTTACATCCTGGCTCAACAACCAAACATTCCAATTGATTAAACATAGGCGAATGCGTCGGGTCATGATCACAACGGTACACTCGACCTGGTGTTGCAATTCTCAACGGTGGTTCCTGACGATTCAGAATATGCACTTGTACAGTGGATGTATGGGTTCTTAACAATCGCTCCGAATCTTTTAAATAGAACGTATCATGCATCGTCCTTGCCGGATGATCTTCAGGAAAGTTAAGTGCTGTAAAATTATGATAGTCATCTTCAATATGAGGTCCAGACTCAATAACAAACCCCATCGTTTGCAAAATAGCCACCATTTCTTGGTATGCAATTGTGAGTGGATGTAGTGATCCTGGTTTTCTTACTTTACTTGCAGCAGTAATATCAACGCCTTTCCCCAAAAGCTTGTTCACTGCGATTTTCTCAGCTCTTGCATAACCTTCTTGTATGAGAGCATTTAATGCCATTCTTACATCATTCAGCGCTTTACCTTGAGATTTCTTGTCTTCAGGAGGTAGCTTTGCCAATGACTGATATTGCTGAGAAATCTGACTTTTCTTACCCAGATAAAATGATTTAAGCTGATCAACCTCATGGGCGATCAGCTTATCGTTCGCTTCTAGATCTGCTAATGCTGACTGACAGGCTTTAACAGATGCATCCATTGCTATTCCTTATCTAGCGCTTGCTGAGCCTGAGAAACCAATTCGGCGAAAGCGTCTGGATTGAAAATAGCCATATCACTTAAGATCTTGCGATCCAACTCAATTCCAGCAATTTTAAGACCATGCATGAAGCGACTGTAGCTCAAGCCTGCCAACCTAGTTGCAGCGTTTATCCTTGCAATCCACAACTGTCTCATTTCCCTTTTGCGCTGACGTCTGTCTCTGTAAGCATACTGTCCAGCTTTAATCACTGCCTGCTTGGCAACACGATAGACACGACTTCTAGCACCGTAATAACCTTTGGCTTTTTTAAGAACCTTTTTGTGACGCTGATTTGCGACAACGCCGCGTTTTACTCTTGACATATCCTACCTCATTTTTTCTTGATAACAGAAACAACTTTTTTCTTTAACATACGCACAACTCGCAGAACGTTACTTGCGCTCACAAATCCAGACTGACATCTCAAACGACGCTTACTATCCTGACTGTTTTTTGTCAAGATGTGACTGCGCCCTGATCGTCTTCTCTTGATCAACGTACCCGCACTGTTTGCACGAAAACGCTTAACTGCGCCTTTGTTGGTTTTTGCTTTCGTAGCCATATATACAACCCTTCGGTAATTTTACACATAATCTATGATGTTAGCGCCTCATTGTCAAGGCTTATTGCTAATTATTTACAAATGAATCACTTATTTATCTTCACCTCGGAAGCATCATCGTCCCAACTACCAGATAGCTATATAGCATCTTGAGCAACCTGTGTCATGCTAGTACAAATGAACCACATAAAAGAAAAACATGAGCACGGAATGGCACCTTGTCCTTACAGCGCACCCCCAAAACAGAATCTATTGAGCATTAAAACCAAATGATTCTTCCAAATTAATTATTAGCACTATAACAATATGTATTAATTAAGGAGCTAAAAATACCAAGAGAAAGAAACTACGAGCAAATGCAGATGCATACGCACGCTTCCTGGAGAAGCGCACTCAGCTATCAAAAGAAACCCCCAGTAGCCTTGAAAGCAAAGCTGAGCACTTAATGGATGCCCCGCCGCCACCAGAAGATAAACATGACTTTGTAATTGTAAACGACACAACTGTAGAAGCAGGCTCTAATGTCAATCCTAAATTTTTTCAAAGAGTCACTCAAGCTGCCAGCAACCTGCTTTCATATTTTAGCCGCAATCGGGGGACATACTTATCACCTACAACCTACGAAGATCTGGGTAACGAAAGCTACACTCGCTCGGATGAGCCTGATAGTAATAGTAAACAAGAACCGCCCCAGCCAAATGTGACAAGAACAGCAATAACTACCGAACAAGGCGGTCACTTGGTCAAGAAACCATAGTCAGAAAAAGCTACTTCCCTGCTCCCATGAAGTGATTACCCCACGGCTTTCTTTGCCTGCTTCCAGAGCACTAACATTTGATCAAGCGACTGGCCCTCCAGGCTTGCCAAATCCTTGTCTCTTGCAATAGATTTTAGTGCCCCCATGCGCTTCTCAAACTTGTCCAATGATAAGCTCAGCGATTCATCAATACTATATCCCTGGTGGTAACACAAAGCCATTGCTGCATGCATTAAATCACCAATTTCCTCTTGTTGTCGCTCTACTGACTCATTTTGAGATATGGCATCCAACACCTCTTGGCATTCATCTTGAATCTGCTGAATAACATCTTCAACCGTTGGGTAAGAAAATCCAAAACCTCGAGCATCATGCTCTGCAGTCACCAAACGCATGATCACATCAGACATAATCGACTACTTCTTTTTCAAAAAGTAGACCGTAGCCTGCCGCATATCAACCTTTGGTTCAGACTCTGCTTTTGCGTGCTCTTTTAAATCTTCAACCACGCGGCCCACAATTTCAGGGGTTGCAACTTTTTGACTCTGATCACGCCTGAAACGGAAACGTATTGTTACTTTCACACGGTGCCCAATGTTTAACAGCTGGATAATCTTTCTAACTTTGATCTGGTAGTCATTGTCCCCAGTAGAGGTATTGATCTTAACCTCTTTATCCTTCTTAACAACAGCACTGCCACCACCCTTTGCTTTCTTTTTCTTTTCGTACTGAAAGCGGTTGTAATCTAACGCTTTGCACACGGGTGGCTGTCCATTTGGATCCACTTCTACCAATGACAACCCGACACCTTCTGCATGCTCTCTGGCTTTAGCGACATCAATAACGCCATGTTGGTTCCCTTCATGGTCAATATAGCGGACCTGGCCACTTTTATCACCTCGTATCTGCCTGCCTAATTTAAATTTTACACCTGCCATGCTATGCTTTTTACCCCCTTTGGATCATCTCTACAAACTGCTCTAAAGTAATGCCATCAAATTTATCACCTTGACCGCCTCTAACACTAATTGTCTTTTCACTAGCCTCTTTGTCACCTACAATAATCATGTAAGGCACCTTAGCCAATGTATGTTCTCTAATTTTATAACCAATCTTTTCTGATCGTACATCTCTTTGAATCCGTATTCCAGCCTTTTTGAGCGCTTTGTATACGGTCTCAACATACCCAGCTTGTTTGTCACTAATCCCTGCAACAACAGCTTGAACTGGTGCCAACCAAATAGGCAGCCAGCCTCCAGTATTTTCAATCACAATCCCAAAGAACCGCTCTAAGGACCCTAAGATCGCACGATGCAACATCACAGGAGCTGCTTTTTCACCAGCCTGGTTGATATAGCTCGCCCCCAAACGCTCAGGCATTGAGAAATCAAGCTGCACAGTACCACACTGCCAAACACGCCCAAGTGAATCATTCAAGTTGAACTCTAACTTAGGCCCATAAAATGCACCTTCACCAGCTGATAACTCCCAAGGTAGTCCACTTTGGTTCAAAATCTTTTCTAAAACAGATTCTGCATGATCCCATATGTCATCTGACCCCACACGCTTCTCAGGCCTGGTTGACAAGCGAATTTTGATATCATCAAAACCAAAATGCTTATAAATTGCCATGGCTTGTTCAATGAACCCCATCACTTCTGATTCAATTTGCTCTTCTGTACAGAAAATATGCCCATCGTCTTGCACAAATGCACGCAAACGCATCAGCCCTTGCAAAGTTCCCGAGGGCTCATAGCGATGGCATACCCCAAACTCTGCCATTCGATACGGCAAATCTCTATAGCTTCTTAACTTATCGTTAAAAACCTGAATATGACCTGGGCAATTCATGGGTTTAATCGCATAGTGACGCTTATCGCTTTCAACCCCAAACATATTCTCTTGGAACTTATCCCAGTGACCCGATTTTTCCCATAAAGAGCAGTCAATTAACATTGGCGTATTAACTTCTTGATAGTCTTGCTCTAAATAATAATCTCTCACATAACGAATGATTGCCTGATAAGCCTGCCAACCTTTAGGATGCCAGAACACCATGCCTGGTGCCTCAGGCTGAAAATGGAATAAGTCTGCTTGCTCTGCAATCTTCTTATGATTTCTCTTCTCACGCTCTTCAAGCTGTGTTAAATGCTTCTCCAAATCTTCTTGTGTCGCCCATGCAGTGCCATAAACTCTCTGAAGCATTGGATTGTTTGAGTCCCCTCTCCAGTAAGCACCTGCTGACTTCAATAACTTAAATGCCCCCAATTTGCCCGTTGTTGGCACGTGCGGGCCTCGGCATAGGTCTTTAAAACCACCTTGATTGTAAATCGTTAACATCTCCCCTTCAGGAATGTCACGAATAATCTCTGCTTTATATTTCTCACCAATAGACTCAAAATAGGCAATTGCATCATCACGAGAAATCTCTTCACGTTCTAAAGAAAAGTTTTTCTTCACCAACTGGCGCATCTTTTTTTCAATCGATGGAAAAGTGTCTGGTGTTAAAACCGTATCATCTGCAAAAGCGAAGTCATAGTAAAAGCCTTCTGAAATAACAGGACCGATAGTAATCTGGACATCGGGATAAAGCTCTTTAACAGCCATCGCTAAAAGATGCGCCGTAGAATGGCGGATAATATCAACGCCTGCTTCATCTGATGGAAAAACTGGCTCGATATCACCAGTGACATGTCGATTCAAATCAACCAACTCACCATTACATCTTGCTGCAATGGCTTTTTTTGCAACCTTTTTATCTTGCGCCTTCAAACGCTCAAATACTGTTTCCTGCACTATTCTGTCTCTTTACTTAAAGGATCGTAGGCGCGAGTGGGATCGAACCACCGACCACCACCATGTCAAGGTGGTGCTCTACCACTGAGCTACGCGCCTAAATTTCTTGAATATTATCACCATTATTACCTATAAGCAACCATTACTCTCTGATCTCCCCCACTTTAAAGCATAAATCATACAAGTATGCACCCAATGTATACTGCAAGATCCAAACTCCAAATAACAATTTTACCATCACAAGCTGCCCCATCAGTGCCATGCTTGCAAACACCATCCAAGGATACAATAATGGTAATAACATTAAATACACCACCAAAACCCCAGCCCCTTGAGACACCAAACTCGTCACGCAATGCAGCAAAAATCCCATAATATCCAACACAACCCAACAAACCAACAGTGATACCCATGATGTATTAGATGATAATATAAAAGCCAGTGGCATATTTAGCACCAAGCTCATCATCACATAAGACTTTGTCAAAAGAGCATAATAGTCTTCATGCTTCCCAACCAATCTTAACCAACCAGGCAACATATACGCATGATACCAACGGTTAGCTACCAAGGCGATCCACGGCAAATAACCCCACACCTTTTGGTCCTGCTGACTGATTTGTTGCACAATCAGCATAAACATCGCTACCATCATTAAAAATGCCAGTATTGATGGTAAATAAAACCTTACCCGACTTAATTCTAACCTTAAGAGCTTAAACATACTTCTTGATCATATCGCCACAACTCTGCATGAGAACTATACACCACGGCTCCCCCGCGCTCCAAATACTGCTCTAACAGCGAACATAGAACCGCAACGCCCTCTTGATCCAATCCATTAAACGGTTCATCTAATAACCACAAACGAGCACGACTGCAGCAAAGACGCATCAAACTCAACTTTTGAGCCTGCCCCTTCGATAACTCCTCTACGGGTTTATCTAAGCAATGATCCAACCAGTTAAGTCTAACACCCTCTTTTTCAGATAGCATCTGATAATAGTTAACCTGACTTGCCACAGTCAAGCCATACAACAATAAAGGCGTTGCTGAAATATAGCAAGCCTCAACATCGACCCTGACATCAGGCACCTTAATCTCTTGTGCTAAAATCCTGAGAACCGTGGTTTTACCACTACCATTCAAACCTGATAGCCATAGAATTTGGCCACTATTTATATTGATATCCACCAAGTTTTGGTCGTGATAAGGATGCTGAGGGATGTTTTTAATAGTAAGCATAACGTCTCAATCATGCCATGATCACCCATTTCCTGCAAGAGATTATGGACCTCGAGTAACTATCACTGTTGCTAGTGGCCCCGTAACACCGAATTCGTTTGCCAAATCAGCAAAACTTTGGGCCTCTTCAAACTTATTCACGCTTTTCTTAATCAGAGCAAGATTGTCTTTATTCACGGCAATCTCTCCATCAAATACATCTTTTGAGAATGTTATACTATGCTCAGTAGTCTCTACCTTATTGAAAATCGTTAACATAAAATCTTTTAACACGGATCCTTGAAGTGCCTGACCATCAACGTGTTGATGTAACTGTACTGATACATCTTGACTATCTAATAGCCTGTTGGTGATTCTTGCCACCTCAAGATGGATTGAAAGCATACGGCGTTGCTACACTACTTAAAAATGAAGGTATTTGTGATATAACGCACAAAGAATTAGCAGATGTAATAGGTTTACGTAAAGAAAATAGTGGGCATGGCCATTTGTTTCCCAATGAAGAACTTAGACAGAGAATATTAGTTAGCACTGTAGACATACCCAAAACTAGCATGTGGAATGCACGACAGCTATTGTGTCCAGATACGCAAGGTAATGATAATTGGAATATTCGAGTTAGCCAATATCTCTGTCAGTCAGACAAAATGTCAGAAGATGAGTTTAATGAATCTAGACCCATCTTAGACGTTGTATAGTCATTAAGCATGAGATAAAATATCTATTGCTAATAGGATCTCTCATCCAGTAACCTAAGATGATTATTAGGGCTTAGGTGATGATTCTTTTTCAGCAGCCATTTCTTTTGGAGGATTCATTGTATGACCAGCACCATATTTATTTTCTCTATTGACATTCTCAGCATGAACAGGAGAAATAATAGATGAAGTACGATTCAAATGTTTCTGCTCTTTATCTCTTTTAAATGAAAATATACTGCGCATTGTTTCTAGCAGCGCTCTAAAAAAGTTTTGAATCGGGTTACTTGACTTTTTCATCATACCACTTGCAGCATTATTAGCTAACTCTAGTGCCATGACAATTTCTCTTTTCTGATTGTCTGTTAATGCGCTAATAGCCTCTTCATCAAACTCAAAGTTGTCATTTAATAGCGTGTCACCATCCGGAGTTGCAACAATACTTTTCCCTACTTCTGCTGTATGATTGTCATGTAACAAAGGTTCTAATATCTCATCATAATATACAAAGTAATCATTCATCCCATCGAATTCTTTTTCTGATACCGTCAAGTAGTTATTTACATCACTGATTGTTTGTTTCATTTTCCCTTGTGCTTGTAACACTGCTCCAGTTAAATCTTCACTACTCATAGACGAATATTGTCCTTCAAGCTTGTTAAGCTCGTATGGTTTTGCTGTCTTGATTAACCTAGCAGATGTATCATAGGCACGATCTGCAGTTTCTACCACTTTTGATAATACTTCTGTTTGCTTGTGAGCTGATAGTAAAAGCTTACAGAGGTCTTCTAAATTCAATTTGTCTAGGTGGCTTTCCTTCACTTCTTCTGGCAGTGGAGCGTCTTCAGATGTTCCCATTTCACGAAATGTCTTTAATATTGGATCCTCTTCAGGCGCTTCAGAGACACCTTATTCGCGAAATATATCATTGGGATCTTCAAGATCAATACCACCTAACACGTCAACTATACCAAGATCTTTAAGAACATCATATGTTTCATCGTCATCAACTGTGTCTGTTGCACTCATAATGTCCAAAAGCCCTTCTTGTTTTAAATTAAGCTGATCAATAGTATGAGCAATTTTCCCCTGCATGATTTCTGACATGTTCTCAGATAAATCATAAGCCTCCTCAGACTTTCCACCCATCGATGTATTTAACTGATCTAGAATGTTACTTAAACGATCGTTTTCGCGATACAAGTCTATAATATGATCCCTAATTTTTCCTTGATCTTGCGGTGGCAAAGATAAGAGAAAAAATGTTTTGTTAAATATTCCTTTAGGTCCAGTTAAAGGTTCAAACATAGACTTATATTCCTTACACTTTTGTTCTACTTCTTTTACTGGCTCCTCTAGTATTGCTAAATTACCCCTCATTGTTGAGTTAACCTCCTCGGTTATCTCTATCATGTCCTTTGCTATGGCGATTTCTTTTTCAAGCTCTCTATCCGTTGGTTCATCAGCCACTAGTTCCCCTAGCTCTAATTCTAACTTCTCTAGTTCTAATTCTAACTCCTCAAGTTCCTTATTTGCTTCCTCATCACCAAGCTCTGTTGTCACCATGCGCTTTAAATCAGATTGTGTCACGAGTTTAAACGGCAGCGAATCATCAATACCCAGCTCTGCTTCTAGGCTTTCTTGACCTAATGCTTCTTCTGTAACATCTTGCGCTGGACCTAGTGGTCTTGCCAATACTTCGCTGATTTGATTCTCTTTAAAACTCGCCTCGTTGCTCAATCTAGTGCTATATAGATACTCTAGCAAGCTGCTCTTATTGTTTAAGTTATTGGTTTCTTGAACGATCTCTTTTTGTGCTGTTTCTAAATCAGCGTAAAGTCTCTGTAAATCAGCAAGCTGTTCTTTCAAACCCTCTGTTCGCTTTGCCGCATCATCATTAATATACTTTACTTTTTATTGCTATTTCCAAAATTGGTCACCTTGGTTATAGCTTGTATGTTTTTTTTGACAGATTTATTCAAATAGTTTTCAATAAAGGCCTTTTACTCATATTCATACACATCTCATATATCATTGTAACCCGCTGCACAAGCATCGTTGCTAGCCTAAAAATGCAGCATTAATATAGTACACTCACTAATGCTCAGTTCCCGTCACAACCATTTGGGTCTTAACCCAGCTTCTTATGTCATGAATGCCTAACAGTTATAATTTATACGTCACTTTAATATTATGTTTTTGTTTGTTTTTGTTTGTTTTTGTTTGTTTTTATTCGTCAAGTGTTGTGGTTGCTTGCTGAAAGCCTGTGAAAGTGCTACGGTGAGTTATAATGAATAGTAATAGGATAGCATGATGCACTACCATATATTTGAAAATAAAGATGAGTCTTATGAGCAATTAATTGAGCAGTTACAATCCATTAATGATCCATGTGATTATTCTTATATGAGAGATCGAATCATGATACTTCTCACTAAGGGAAAAAGCTTTCAATATAATAGGCCGATACAATTACAACAAATCATTGCATTTTATAAAGCTATATCCAATAACCCAGACGAGATACTATCCGCGATACTCAGCCTTGCTACCGGAACAGGAAAAACACATACCTTTTCATTAATGTTGTACCTTTTGGTTGCAGAACCTAAGGACAATCCAGGCCTGCGGGATAAACTTAGACAGAAAAAAGGATTCATTATTGTTCCAACACTGGCCATTCTTAAAAAGTCTCTTGATGACTGGAATGAGAGGATGGTGTCGTATGCAACCATCCTAAATACAGAACCAGTACGTGCTGTGAGCATCAATGATATTATAGCTCAGAAATATAAGCCAAGTTTACTCTCCACAAAAGTCATTTTAGCCTGTCAGCAAGGGATGGCACGTATGGTTAGAGAAGAAAGCGATGGCTCTAAAAAGAAAACATTTTTAACCAATTGGTCAAAAGACTGCAGTCTTACCGCTGTTTACGATGAAGCACATAGCTCCTTTCGAGCAGATCCAGCTGATTTCTTAATACAGAATTTACATTTTAAGCAATTGATATTATCGTCAGCAACGGCCAGTTATCCATGTGGTGCAATCACCAGTGTCAAAGATGAAGCCGCAAAAGTATCTAAGGTTGTCTCACTACCCCATTTGCCGCTACCAACCGCTATACAGTACAAGTTATTGGTCCCTGCCGTATTCAGCCATGTAGAAATGCCTGTGAAAAAGTCGGCTGATACTAAAATAAGGATTTCTCACAGCAGTGGTGACTACGAGCAAGACGCGCTACAAAAGCTGTTACATCAGCCGGACTATTTCCGCGCCATTACAGAAGTATACGCTAAAGGTAAAAATAGATATAATCATCACTGGTTTGGCCAAACCGCAATGATCTTGGTTCCTGGTGTTGCGCTTGCCAAAGCATTATGTACCCATTTAAATGAGGCTTATGTAGAATTTAACTGGAAGGATCACCCTGCGCTAAAAAGCGACGCTATCACTCAGTTTGCTATGCCCTATACTTCAGATAGTACACCTGAAGAACGTCATGTTATGCTTGAGGCTATACGAAATAATCACTCCCGTATTATAGTGGGTGTGAAGGCAGCCGCAGTTGGACTGGATGCGCCCCCTATTAGTGTTGTATTTAACTGTACACCATCTGCTGTGGAAGGGGGTATTCTACAAAGTCTGGGGCGGGGAGTGAGACCATGTTCGGGTAAGACACATCAGGATTATGTGCAATTTAACTACCTAAAAACCCAGAAAAGTGTTACGGATATTGATGAAATAACAGGAGCGCTGGATACTGAGGCCAATACACTTGGTGTGGAAGATCCGACACAACTCACTCAGAATGACACTCCAGCTGACTACCAACCTAAGGAGAGAATAGCGCCTTACCATATGTCTTATCAACCAAACTCTTCCTTAACAGAAAAGTGCGAATCTTTGATCAAACGATCCAAGGCAGCAGGTGTAGATGAAGAATATACCCTATCGATACTAGATGAGATGGCGATAGACATCATGAAAAGATTCCCAGATCTAGGGATCAAAAAAACCTCTTCAAAAAAGAAAACTTCTGCTCACGCTTCTTCCAGTCAAGACGCAGGCCCTGCTGAAGAAACAAACCGAACAATAGCTAGTGTTAGCAATACACTGAGTCATATTGAGGCGCTGCTTAAAAAAACAAGCACCTCAGGGGCAGGAAAGAAAACAGCCAAAGTGACATCATATATCACTATGTCAGAAGAAAACCTGATACACCGTCTCTTGCAAAGAATGCAAGTTCTCCAACAGAATCTTGGCACCGAGCATATACAAGCGATACCTGAATCACCCTCAATAGATGACTTAATCACATCACTCACTGCTCTATATGCTAATGTTTTAACGCAAGAAGAAGCACTCAAAGTCCGTTTAACCACTCAAAATGAGCCGGCAGCATTTATGGCAGACATCAAAGGCAATCTCATAAGGCTTTTGCAGGAGCCATTGACAGATGACTCCATTAAAGTCTGTTTTGCCGAAGGGGTTAAATTTAATATTTATCAACTTGAATCAGCCCTCCTCCAAACCTTTAGCATTGACAAGCTAACAGAAGCATCGGTACCATGCTATGCTAGGTTATTAAAAGAGGCGACATTAAACCATTGCTCTTTGCTAAGGTCATCTTGGGAAACCAATCAGTCACTAATAGTCAAAGACCACAAGCTTGCTGCTAAATTATATGTTACTCTCCTCATCTTTAAGCCAGAATATTGCACTAGCTTTCTGGAGGCTTATAGCCGCCCCATCACCCTGCGAGGACAAAAAAAATCTCAGAACAGAGAGGTAGATTCAAAAACTGAAATGTCGCTAGCATTAGTCCCTGATCGCACAATCAAAGATTTGGCTAGATTCTACTATGAAACGTCTACAAACTTATTCCCCGATGCTATTAAAAAAATTCATACATCCTTACAATCTATATCTCCAAGTGAACGTTTTGCCAATAAACTATATCAATTAAAGCATTACATGGTTTGTGATCATCTGTTCCATTGGAAGGATGCTATCACTAGAAAAGCTACAAGTTCTGTGAATTATAAAACTAAAACTGAATATGTAGCCTGGCTAAAAAAACATTCGATCCCCGTTCAAGCAATCACAGAGCAATTTAGAAGCGGGGGCCTGGGAACCATTATCGTGTTAATGAGTGAACCAAATCTTGACTTTGAAAAAGCGGCTGGTTATTTCAAGGAAGTGCTAGAGTCCATTCCTGAGCAAGATTTTGTTATGGCCTCCCCAATATCCTCTGCTAATGATTTTTTAGGCCGCACGGGTTCTGATAGCAGTGCACCAGAACTGTATATTAGGGATGCTGCATATATGTCTACTATCTCTGATCCAAATATTGTTGTGGGTCTAAGAGTTGCTTCGATTTTTAGACACATCATGATTACTGGTTTTAATAGTAACTATCTTCTTTTGCAGAAATTCTTAGAATTTTGGGCCCAGCAACAGGCGACTAGCACTCACCCAATATTTAAAAATTCTATTTCAATCTCAGATAATGCGCATACTTTATTTGTTAGATCCGTTGCAACAGTCAATCCACTAGAAAACCCTTACTTTTTAAAGCTGGCTCCAGACTATCATCAATATATGAAAGATGGGTTGCCAACACCTATATTGCTAGCTGTTATGCTAGCACATGCTTCTGCTGATACATTGAAACCCTTTATTCAACAAGCCCCATCACTTGCTGACTACCTAAAGAAACCTGAAGATATCATTTTTCCAGAAGGAATACAGCCGGTTGGTACTTTCGGTGCGCATAGTCGTTTAAACTCGCCTATTGATGCTTTTTGGGTAAAACCTAACACACTGGGATCCACTGAATCAGAAACACTCAAGATGTTAGATAATATATATCGAGTTTTTCAAGCTATCTCCCCTGGGCAACATGACAAAACAGTATCTCCCCTCCACCTGTGTGTCAATTTCCCACTTTCTGAGGCCTTGAGCAGGATATCCCTTTTAATTGAAGCAGGATGCCCTACCAATATACAATGCGGAAAGGGCAAGCGAGATTTCTTCATGCTGTTACTCGAGAAACATAGCTATAGCCATTTACCCATAGAGAGTCTCAACCCTATCTTGCCCTATCTTACGAAAAATCTACTAGACGCATGGGGCTGGTCAATTTTTCACTATATTGCACGCTACTCTTATCTTGTACTTCCCAAATATTCAAAGAAGATGTGGGATCTTGAGTCTTTAAAACCCTTATACAGTATTGAATCATCAAGAAAGGCGGCCCTTGTAGGATCAGAGTCTAAAACCCCTGTAGAAATATTAATGTCTAATGGTGAAGATATGCACGAAACTCATTTTAAAAAGGTAACTAAACCTATATTGAAATTATTTGTTAATTTAGGAATGCATCTTGGCGGAGATGGCAAAATATTAGACCTCTATGGACTACGGCACGCATCATCAGAAAAGACCAGAGCCACCCTTGCACAAGAAGGCTGGACAAACGAATCCGCTATTGCAGAGTTTGAATTTATGCAGATAACAGATTTACTAGCTAAGCAGAGTCAAGATCCTACCAATAATACTTTAGTTGAAAGCACGCCTCAGGCTGAATTGAATCACACCCTTTCTGCTGACCTGGACTTTTTAGACACACTACCTATAGCAGTAACTGAAACTGAAATGCTGGCTGAAAATAGTATGTTTTCTGCATCTTTGATAGGAATGAAACCTAATGATCCAAATGATGATAATGGCTTACAACCATCAGTACCAATTTCTTATGGACATAGCGAAAAGGATTTCAATGCAAGACGAAGGCTCTCTACTAATATGCATGCAGAAGAGTTAACTGCCAGTACAAGCATCTCTCCCAAGGCTGTAGCTATTGCTTCGGACGCTGAATCATATGATGGGCTACCTATGGCTTTCTCCGACCCAAAGGCCAAAGAAGCACGTTCTGAAGGTTCAGCACCTTCACGTCCAGAAAGACAAGTTCGGCCGTCTGATCTTAGCACCGCCAAACACCTATCATCTGGTGCTAGTATACTAGGATCTGATCACATTGAGCCTGTTAGCCAATCGGAAGGAAAAGCTAAGGCCAAGTCTGCAGGTGCTATTGCTGTTAATCACGATGATGATTTAGAGGTCGTCATCGTGCAGAAAAGCCCCACCTCTGCTCATAAGGACAAATTACCACAAAAACAAGAAGATGATCATCAATCAGCAAGCATAGAAGTCATAGATGATTCCGACAGTGAAATCATTGATCTAACGATAAATAATAGCAAAGAATCCTCTATTATTATCAGTGAAAATGTTGATGATGGTGAGTGTGTCGTTATTGAGCCTGTTGTTAAAAATACAAAGCGTAAAGAAGCACCATCGGAAGGTTCCGCCTCTCCTTCTGCGAAAAGAGAGAAGCGTCATGACAGCACAGCAATAGCTGATGATTCTCAGAGTACGCCATTGGTTCATTCAAGCATGTTCGCATCACTAAATTTATTAGCGCTTGCGGCTGCAAGTCAAAAAGATGTCAACATAACTAGAGTAATTGGTACTCTTTAGATCTAGCTTTTAGAAAAAATTATATTATATACTAAGAAGCATAGATCAAAGGAATAACTGATAATGGGAACATTTACTCAAGCTGATTATGATGCTCTGTATAGCGCATTGCTTGCCAATACTGCGCCTGAGTTTTTAGATCTCAGTGACCGGGGTATCAATGACAATTTTGTCCGATATATATTTAATACACTGCGATATAATACATCGGTAAAGCGTGTCAATTTGGCCAATAATATCATCACGAATCGAGGTATAAATTACATTTATATCTACTTAACAACAAACAATTCCCCTATTGAAACAGACTTAGTAGAAATTGATTTATCCGGAAACAGCCGCGTAACAGATAATGACAAGTTGGCACTTATTCAAGAACAAGTTTTAAACAATATAGTCACTACAGTCACGAGCACGACCCTGACAGAGACACTCTCTACGTTAACATCCACAACGACTACCTCTATTCTGAATGCAATCACTGCTGCTATCACTGTTGATCAAACACTGCCTCCAAGTACTGAACCTAATCCTTTAGTAACGACAACCATACCCGAAGAAGTTAGTCAATATTTAACCGATTATAGTAATATAACCGCTGCAGAAGAGTCTACCGTTACGACTTTAAGTACTGTCACTTATGCATCGGCAGTGACACTCATGACAACAAGCTCTGAATATAGCACTCAAGCTGATTTGAGCACGCAAAATTCAAGTTATTCCAATCATTCTTACCAAGTCTATAAGGTGGATTCATCTGACCCATCAAAAGATCTTCCCCATTGGATTTTGAGTTTAATTGTCATTGGCTGTATGTTGGTTGCGATAGGAACCTTTTGGTATTGTAAGCGTCGCAGCGCAAATAACAAGCAAGATCCCCTCCCCCTGAGTAGGGTCTCGCCTCATAAATCCAACACCATAACAAACATACATAACCCCCTATATCATTCAAGCCATACAATCACTCCCTTGAATTCTGAAGGCAATTTTGGGGATACAGCTACTTCAGAAAGCCCCTATTACACAGCACCCAATACTGCAGAGGCACAACGAATATTACTGTCTCGGGTCAATCCCCAGCATGCGCACTATGAATATGCTGCTGCCGGGCTCAATATGGATGAAAGCCCCTATTATACAGCACCCAATACTGCAGAGGCACAACGAATATTACTGTCTCGGGTCAATCCCCAGCATGCGCACTATGAATATGCTTCTGCCTGGTTAAATAAGGGTGAAGAGACATATTATTCGGCACCTAATGTCACAGACGCAGCAGGTAGTGATCATGCTAATGCTGGCCAAGCCATTATATACGCAGTTCCTCTTGTAGATGAAAATCAAGTAGAGACTTTTGACGGCTTTAATCAGCCCGGTGCTGAGGCAAATGCTTAACCAACTTAGATAACGGACTGTTTGTATTATTGTAGCAATACTTTTCTAGTCATGAGCGTATGATGTTTTTAAATTCATCAATATCACAATCGCATGCCGCCACAGGTGACTAGGAATTGACGCTGTCTCGTGCTATCATACATATGTTGTTGTAATGGATCACCCAATGAATATCTTAAAGCCTGCCCTAGTTCTCCTATCATTATCAAACCTAGTAGCTGCCATGCCTACAGGATTATATCTTGGTGCTACTGGCCACCATAGTAGTAGTGATGTAGAACATACTGTTACTGAATCCGATGCGGTAGAGACCATTGTACGTGGGCATGCAGGCCTTAAAGGGTTCGGACTTGGTTTTAATACAGGGTATCGATACATTTTAAAAGATAAGTATATCATGGGTATCGATTTTGCGGTATTAAAAGCAAACGCCGACTATATTGGTACAAATACAGATGTGGATACGGGTAATGGCACTAGTACAGAGCAGTCTAAGCTAACACTAGAATTAAATTACGCACTGTACCCAATGGCAAGCATTGGTTATCTCTCATCAGATAAGACAGCGATTAGCTTTAAGGCAGGGTATGGTCTTGAGAATTGGAAGACGGCTTATACAAAGGCTACCACTCCCTATCTCACTGAGCCTGATAATCATATCAAAGGCCCTGTTGTTGCAGCAGAAGTACTTACGCAGGTAAAAGATAAGGTCTACTTAAGCCTCTCCTCTTCACTGAGTTTTCTCGATAAAACGGTGACCTCTACAGATACTGAAACATCTTCATGTACACTCTGTATTAAACCTGAAACATTTAGCAGTGCTTTAAGCTTACAATACGTTCCAAAAGGTTAGCCAGGTTTCATTAAGCTCGATTGTAGGGTTTTGACTTTTATTGTTAAAATGGTATATTTATCCGAAATAGTATCGGAAAACATAGATGACACAAACTTATAATATACTTAAATACGCAACCATATCAGCCCTCTCTACATACATCGCATTGACCTTGCTGGTGGTTGTTACCGTACCATTTTCACAGCCATTGGTTGCATACACCATTGGGTTTTACGGCCTTGTTGCTGCTGTTACATCGGTATATTCAACATACCAACTGGCAATTAGTTTAAAGCTGCCTAAGAGGTTCTCAAAAATCATGGCTTTGCCTGCAGTACTACTTGGAAGTATCATTCTATACCCAATTATATTCTTTGTTAGAGCATTAAAAGGCAAGTGGTTCCCCAAACAAAATGATATTAAAAAACCTAGCTTAAGGATGAAGCATACAGAAAGTGAGTTGGATGAATCATTAAAGAATAACAAAACATCATGATTTTATCTCCTGGTAATGGGATGTGTGTAGATGAAGATAGAGCGTATAATAATTTTTATACACGCTATGGTCCTGCAGCATTTGGACTCCCGCTGTTTTCACTTGAGGATACGGCGGAAGATCTTGCGAACTATATTGAGTTTATGGCCGAAAAAGCCAGTAATAAAATTAAAATTTATGGTATCTCAATGGGTGGTGCATCACTGGTACAGGCACTCAGAAAATTACATGACCGAAACTCAAAGGCCTTAGAAAAGATCCACCGCATGGCTGTGGTGAATACATTTAGGTCTTTAGAAAGCACCATTGCAGCTCACCTACATAAGAATGAAGCGCTAAGATTTTTCGTTTATAACATGATTATGTTACCTCAACTAATGTTGACTATGCACTGTAGCATGAATATATTAAGCTATGTCACTGCAGTCACTCTAGGGTTAACCCTTTTTCAACTTTTTTGTACACTAGGAGTAATAGTTTGTACACGAGGAGCAGTGGAGATTATTCATGATTTGACTAAAAATAGTGTTGGCAAAGACGGTCATAAGCGTTTGCTTCACCAAGTGATACTTTGTTCTGCAGCCATCCTACTATCCAGTACAGGGCCCCTTTCACTGTATATGCTAATGGTTGTCTTTCTTCCGGTCTGCACAGTGGATTTTCTATCTATTGAAACTGTGAGCCACATCATCGCATTCTTGGTTGATGCAACACAAGACATTCGTGAATCACATAATGTATTGGTTGACTCTAACTACAAATGGTACCATGCTAGCCAAGAGAAATATGATGAGGTAATTCCCGCCAGTGCGCAACTTATTTCAGAGGAAATGCGCCGTGATAATGTTGCCATTCACAGCACCGAAAAATCGTGGAACAAACCAATGATACATATGAACTGGGAGGGAGATGATACATTTATAAATGACCTCCCTCCAGTTTAATAAGTAAAGATGCTAACAGATGATAAAGGTATTCGCCGGAAGCATATGCCTTCCATTTTCTGAGTTATTTCACTGCAAGCGACTCATTGGCAGTTACCAACGTCTGTATGATTTATGATTCAAGGTATTGGTATTCTACAAACAGCCATTCATACCTAAAGAGCACTCCCTTCCCCCAAAGATAATGGTTCAATACTTAGGAGTACCAGGGCCTGATTAATCAGGCCTGTTCGTTTCTGGTTGTACGATATCCGAACCATTTAGATTACTGCTAGGTGGCAATGCTTCTGTATGTAAACTGATCGCCAAGCATATCGTGGTATGATGGTCTAGATAATTCTCGACCTGAGGGAAGTCAACATACAATGATTTGACAAAGTCAATATGGCCCTTCAAGACTTCAGGCAAACAATTAAAGGCCTCGATGTTTTTTGTTAAAGCCATTTTAATCATTTCTAATTCGTTTGAGTAAGGGAATATTGACTCTAAAGTATAGCTGCTAAATGCCTCTCGAATAACGCTCAAGTTGCGTTGCATTTCGGTACCAACGTACCGATATAAAAACCCATTTGATTGAACAGCCATAAGTGCTCTTGCTTCAGTGATACTTTCAGAAAGGACATACTGTATTGCTCCAGGGTCTTGCTGCATGGCTGCATCAATAACATCATCATCCCTTCTAAGAGCAGAAGGTAAATACTCTATAGACGATCCTACCTCTGCCACCAATGCCAACGCATTTGGCTTATGGGATAACAGTGCCTGAGAAGCATATAGTAGCGCTGCACTATCCTCTTGGGTCGCAGCAAAAACAACGTCCCTATCATTCTTTAAAGTATCTGAAGCCAGTTCCAATAAATTGCCATCCCTTGCTACCACAGTAAGCATAAGGTTCTTATTGTTGGTCAACTCTGCAGTGAGTCCTTCTGATAAATGCATGAGCACCTTTGGGTGTATCCGAACTAAAGGTAGTGCAAGTTCTCGACTGGATCTTTGTTCATCAGTGGCATACGCCATAGCCCTAACATCACTTTGAACTGCCACTTGGGTCAATGATGATCGATAGTCTTGGTTAATATCTTTTAGTGCATTTGGCAACACTTCTAACAGGCACTGTGCCTCTAAAAAGTCGAGATTTTGGATGATGGTGAGGGGGTTTTGGGCATAAAGTAGTTCCACTAAATTCGCATCATCAAGATCGTCCTGGTGATCCTCTAAATGATCTAGCACGTTTAGACCATCTTGAGTCACTAGTGTATGGTCCACAAAATCATCAATCATTTGTTGTGACCGAATAAAATGCCAATAATAGCGCTCTGCACTTGTAATTACGTTACTGATGTCATCATCAATCATCGTTTTAATCTGTTGGTCATCAGCATATTGATGGCAAATAATACGCCATAACATGTTGTGACGACAAAAACGCTGCCAGCGTTTAGATACAAGCTGTAGCTTGATAAGGTCCGTCCACTTGAATTCATTAGACTCAACCCGTTTAATGAGAATATGCAAAAATATTTCTTCGGGAAGCTTATCAATCAAGCTCATTTCTGGCATGACTGGTTTTATTTTTAGTGCACTGTCTTCTTGCTTTGGTGGTTTCATGTATATCTCATATTTTTATAGCAATGAATCTTAGCACAACCATACTAGAAGGGAATGGAAAGATAGCGTTTCTTGAAATATAATTAAAAATCAATTAAGGTGATGGCGGAGAGAGAGGGATTCGAACCCTCGATGAGCATAAGCCCATACTCCCTTAGCAGGGGAGCGCCTTCAGCCACTCGGCCACCTCTCCAAATATTGGCTATATTAGCACTATAATATCCATCGTTCAATGATAAAAAGATAAAATTGGCTTTATGATCATATGCCTTAAAGCGTTATATTTATAATATAGATATTTTATATAAATAAAAAAGGGAGGGCCATGCCCTCCCCTCCTGCAATGATGATCTTAAGACTCATCATCCCAATCAAGTGCACTACCAGTTTGGTATTCAGTCACTCTGGTCTCAAAGAAGTTCTTTTCTTTCTTGAGATCGATCAACTCACTCATCCATGGGAATGGATTTGAGGCGCCAGGCCATTCTTCATCCAATCCGATCTGTTTTAAGCGACGGTTTCCAATATATTGGAGATAGTCCTTAAACATCTCTTTGTTTAACCCTAGGATAGGACGAGGCATGGTGTCTTCTGCATAAGCATACTCTAGTGCCACCCCTTCTTTGATGATTTCGCGTATCTCAGCTTGGAATTCTTCAGTCCAAAGCTCAGGGCATTCTTTGATGATCTGATTGACCAAGTCGACACCAAAGTTTAAGTGTAGAGACTCATCTCTGAAGATATATTGAATCTGCTCACAAGCCCCCGGCATTAGATTACGGCGACCTAAAGACAGCACTTGCACAAAACCGACATAGAAGAATATCCCTTCAAAGACCAAGTAAAATGCGATGAGATCACGAAGCAACTTTTGATCATTTTCTAAAGTTCCTGTTGAGAACTTGGGATCAGAGAGTATACGCGTAAACTTAACCGACCAGTTGGCTTTATCCGCCATGGACTTAATCTCTCGGTACATATTAAAGATCTTCGCTTCATCCAAGCCTAGTGACTGCACGATATATGAATATGACTCCATATGTACTGCTTCTTCAAAAGCCTGCCTTAACAAGAACAAACGGCACTCAGGACTGGTAATGTTGCTATATATCCCTAACACCAAGTTGTTGGCTACTAGTGAATCAGCGGTACTTAGAAAGCCCAAGGTGCGCTCTAAAATACCACGCTCATCATCTGTTAAGGTTGGCCATTGGGCAATATCACGTACCATACCGACATCATAAGGGAACCATGAGTTTTTACAGGTTGTTCGGTAAAATTCCCAAGCCCAATCATGCACAATTGGGAATAACTGGTTGACATCGTCAGCACCCTCGCTATCTTGAGCATGCTTATGGCTATTGATAATCCGACTATCTTTCACGCCCTTGCGACGTGTCCCTAATTTAATGTCTTCTAGACCTGCTGTTGTTTGTGTGTTCATATTTTCTCCTATGATAAAATTACTGACAAGATTCACAATCGGGGTTGTCTATTGAACAAAACTCTGCATCAGTTGCAGGCTTTTCTTCTCTAGTTACCTTGTTTAACTTGCCATCATGAATGGTTGATTTTTCCCCGTCAGATGCTCCGACAGTTCTAAGATAATACGTTGTTTTCAATCCTAGCTTCCAAGCAAGCTTATAAATACTGTCCAGCTTCTTACCAGAAACGCCAGCAACGTATAGGTTTAATGATTGACTTTGATCAATCCACTTTTGTCGACGTGATGCACATTTAATTAACCACGAAGGATCTACTTCAAATGCTGTTTTGAAGGTTTCACGGATATTTAAAGGAATCCGCTCAATCTGCTGAATACTACCATTATAGTACTTTAGCTCTTTCACCATAACATCATCCCATAAGCCTTCTGCTTTTAAGGCTTTAACCAAATGACTATTAACGACTGTAAACTCACCTGAAAGTGTAGATTTTACAGCAAGGTTCATATACATCGGTTCAATAGACTGTGAGACATTTGATATATTCGCAATCGTTGCTGTTGGTGCAATTGCCATCACATTCGAGTTACGCATACCATATTGCTTAAGCTTCTGTCGAATTTCTGCCCAGTCTAATTGACTCGACTGGTCCATTCCTAGGTGAGCTGTCTCATCTTTTGGAAACATCTTGGCACGATTATCTTGCAGTAGCTTAATTGAATCGATGGGCAAGATGCCTTGATCCCATAGTGAGCCTTTATAAGATGGGTATGCCCCTCTTTCTTTAGCCAATTCAATTGATGCATCAATGGCATAGTAACTAATATACTCCATGAGCTCATCTGAAAATGAAACCGCCTCTTCTGAGTCATATGGAATCTTAAGTTGGTATAAAGCATCTTGAAAGCCCATCATGCCCAGCCCAACAGGTCTATGTCTCATGTTAGAGTTTTTAGCTTCATCAACTGAGTAGAAGTTAAGCTCAATCACATTATCCAACATTCTAACAGCTGTTTTAATGGTTTTCTTGAGCTTAGTATAATCAACTTTACCGGCTTTTGTAATATGCGCATCCAAGTTAATACTACCAAGATTACATACTGCAATTTCCTCAGGACTTGTGTTTAATGTAATCTCCGTACACAAGTTAGAAGAGTTAATATGCCCAACGTGTTGTTGTGGATTACGGATGTTACTTGGGCACTTAAAGGTTACCCATGGGTGCCCTGTTTCATAAAGCATTGTTAACATCTTGCGCCATAAATGTGTTGCTTCAACAGTCTTAGATAAGATTTTACCCTCTCGAGCCATTTCTTCATATTTAAGATAATGCTGCTCAAATTCTGCACCAAACGTATGCGGTAAGTTAGGCACATCATCAGGAGAAAATAGTGTCCAATTCCCCTTCTCGTGCACTCGCTTCATAAATAAATCAGGAATCCAGTTGGCTGTATTCATATCGTGAGTACGGCGACGCTCATCTCCGGAGTTCTTTCTTAAATCTAAGAAGTCAAAAATGTCTAAGTGCCATGTCTCAATGTAAGCGCACACAGCTCCCTTACGTTTACCACCTTGGTTCACTGCAGTCGCAGTTGCATCAGCGATATTTAAAAATGGCACAACACCTGAAGAACGCCCATTGGTTCCCTTAATCCATGAGCTATTTGCTCTAACTTTAGTCCAGGATGTACCAATACCGCCTGCAAACTTTGAGATCAGTGCCATCTTATAGTAATGCTCGAAAATAGAAGGCAGATCATCTTCGACACTCATCAAGAAGCAGCTTGATAGCTGAGATCGTACAGTACCTGAGTTAAACAATGTTGGCGTTGCACACATGTATGTGAGACGAGAAATTAAGTGATAGTACTCAACTGCTTTTTTCTCTTTATGGTTCTTTTCATTTAGCGCCAGACCCATTGCCACTCTCATAAAGAATATCTGAGGTAACTCCATACGTGTGTCTTGGTGATGAATAAAGTAGCGATCATAAAGCGTTTGTAGACTGAAAAAGGACAATAAATGGTCTCGTGAACAATCCATTGCTTTCATCAACACATCAAAATTGTACTCAAGTAACTTTGAATCCAAATAACCATATTCAACTCCTTTATGAATATATTGGGACAATAGTTTACTATAATCAAAATGTGGGTCCTTTAACTGAATGGCTTTACCCTGAAAGAGTGTCAAAGCCTCTTCACACAAACGGTGCTTTAGCAGCCTGGCCGCAAAAAATGAATAATCCGGATTTTTCTCTACCATAGGACGCGTTACCATAATCAACGCTAAGTTTAGGTCATGGTACGATATGCCATCATATAAGTTCTTATAGGCTTCGTCCATAATCTCTACTGGGTTGACGTCTTTTAGTCCTTTTGCCAAAAGTTTCAAGAAATGTAACAGCCCCTCTTTATCCAGATCTTTGAAACTACCATCTAGTGCCTTTATTCGAATAGAAGGGACGAATTCACTGGCCTGAGACTGCCTTGATTGGCTGCGTTTTTCTCGATATAGAATGTAGGCATGGGCAACGTCATGTTCCCCTGTAAGCATTAATGATTTTTCAACACAGTTTTGAATAGACTCAATATGAATAACACCGCCGTTAGGACACACTTCCTGTATTACCTGTAATGTTTGGTAAGTCACATGGGTAACTTTCTCGTCCAACTCATTTGCATGAACATCCGACGCTAACATGGCTTTTCTAACAACAGATTCAATTCGAGAACGAGAAAAGTCAACAGCATCACCATTTCTCTTGATGACGACATAGGCATCTTGCTTAAAGCCTGCCAATTCTTCAGATTGATCCCCTGTTGCTGCAAGCATCAATGACTTTTCTTGCATGAGATTAAAAATACGCTGCTGGTCTCTTTGGTGAAATGGCTGCTGACTAATCGGGTTGATCAAACGCTTCCCTTCCATAGTAATATCATGTGCTAGTGATCGAATATCAAAACAATGTTGGTCAATTGTCAGTAGCAAATAATCAGTGGGTATCAAGTGCTGACTGGGATACGTTGCCAGTGGGGCTCGATTACAAAAATACAATAAGACATTGTATATAAAATCATGACTCTGGCTGTAGCCCTCATCATTCAGCATACCTTTTAAGGCATCCAAAGCATTCGCCAATATTTTTTTATTCTGATTATCACACGCATCCAATGCACAGGTCACCTGCAACCTAAGATTGGTGATTGCAGCGTTGTCTCCTTTTGGAAGGCTGGCTAACAAATACTCTGGTAATACCGCTAATTTTTCTGATACGTCCGTATCTACTGTCATATTAAATCCTCAACATATAGTTAAAACAAAACCCATAAACACAAGATATTGTGTCGCGAAGCATTTAGCAAGTTCCATATTGCTTTATATTTGCTTTTAGCGAATAAACATATTGTTGCGATTCATTAATAATCCTCTCACTTAAAACAACCATTGTTTCACGGTTTCTCCTGAGATCTTTCAAGCACTTATCAACATCTGCCTTCAAAGAGTCCTTTTAAACGTTGAAAAAAGTAACATTTAATTTTTAGCATAATTATCAAGCTACTACACTGTTCATTTTTTAAACAGTAGTGCTAATTGTGCTTTATTTTATTAAACTTTTTTTTGTGAAACGGAAGTTATCCACAGAGTTATCCACAGTTTGTGTGCATATCTTTTTTAAAGCGATTTTGTCACTTATTTTGATTGACTTTAGTGCTGATATCTTGTATTCGCTGACGAACTTCTTTCTGCAATGCACTATCAGAATGAATCAATAACAAATAACCATATTCCTCAAGCGCCCTTTCCTCCTGCTGATTCATCAATAGTGCTTCCGCATAAATTTGACGAATCATGTGATCATCAGGATGAACCTTCAGCCACGCATCCATTCTATCCTGAATATTACCAATAAAACCATACTGCCTATGATCAATCATTAGATCAAGTTGTAATAAAGCATCCATATTTGGGTCCAATAGCAAACCCAACTTGCAATAATCTTTCGCTTCCAAATACGCTTTATCTGACCAGGCAAGCTTTGATAGCAAGAAACAAGCACCTGGATTTGTTTGACACTTTATTGATAATTGCTGCTTCACTGAGACTGCGCCTTTATTATAAAGGATCTCTGGACACCCAAGTAGGATATAGCCTGAAATTACCATCATCCACATGAATACAAAGCATACATAGTTTTTTTTATGACCTTGCCAGCAAAGTACATAGCGAAATATTAGAGAGACAAGCCCCCCTATGGCCAATAGAACGGTCATTGGGTAAGATGATTTTTAAGCCATTGGTAATCAATTTTCTGAAACTTTCCTTGCCCCAGCTGCTTCTCAAGCTTAATTGGTCCAAACCTAATACGAATCAACCGGCTCACCTGAACACCCATTTCTTCCATTAACCGTCTCACCATTCTATTACGACCCTCTAGTAACGTCATCCGATACCACGCATTTCTACCTTTGGTCGCTTTTCCATGAGAGGCAATGCTCTTTACCCGTGCCATGCCTTCTTTTAAGGCGACTCCTTTTTTTAGCTGTCTAATTTGAACGTCTGTTAAAAAATCACTCACACGAACCAAGTACTCCCGCTGAAAACCACGAGATGGATGTGCTAAAGTATTGGCAAGAGTGCCATTGGTGGTTGCAAGAAGCAAGCCTGACGTATTAATATCCAAACGTCCAACAAGAACCCATTTTCCAGCAGATAATGGCGGTAATAGCTCAAAAACTGATCTTTGGCCATTTTGCGATACTCTGGAGCATGCATAGCCAGTAGGTTTGTGTAACGCAATTATTTGAGTATCTACTTGTGATGGATAGACACGACGCCCTTCCACCATGATATTTTCGCTACCCTGAACAATTTGCCCAACTTCTGCAACCTTATTATCAACCAATACCTGCTGTTCTTGAACCAACTTTTCTGCTTTTCTTCGCGAAATATCAATTTGCTTTGCCAACCATACATGTATTCTCACCATTACCTCCCCGTTATTGTCTTTTTGCTTACATTGCTAACAATGTATATAATTATCATATAATAACATAGTTATTTGAAATCATCTAGCAAGCGCTGAATATTTTCTAGAAGAAATCTTGGATTGTCTAATGTCACTGCATGATAAGCCTTAGGTATTTCAAGTAATGACATCCCCATTGTCTTTGCAAGCCCTAATGCAGCATTGCTGGCAAAAGGTGACAATTCACCATACCAATATTGAGCTGTAGGTAACACTTGTTTGACTTGCTCTATATCATTATCAAGGACTTCCCTTTGGTGAAACAACGGATCAAACTGCCAGGTATACCCATTATCTGTTTTTACGACTGACTGCTGCCCTACCCATGCTAAGAGCTCCGCATCCTTTACTGGTTGATGCGGCAGTGGCTTAAAGTGCTTAAGAGCTTCCTTTAGTGTTGTGTATACCGGCTTTTGATATAAACGCGAACTGGGAGGCTTGCTTTCTAATGCGACATCAAATGGTGTATCCACCATAACAACCTGTTGTATCTCTACATTTGCAGCAACCAAAGCAGCAACCGCACCACCATAACTATGCCCAATCAGAATAATAGGACCTTGGCCATATATTTCCAATAACTCTTGCACCTCACACGCATGCTGATGAAGTGAATATGGCGGGTGGTGACTACTTCGACCATGGCCACTTAAGCTAATTGACAGCACCCTACCAACATGTAACTTCGAAGCAATATGTTGCCACCACACATTGTTGGCAATAGCGCCATGGATAAACACAATCGTCACACAATCACTATACGACCAGTAATGTGCATGTACGGAGCGCTGATTGATATTTACCCAAACACTTTTTGGCGGATTTTTTTCAGTATCGTCAATCCATGACATCACATTTCCTAGCATTTTAGCCATGGTAACTGAGATCAACTCATTAGTCTATGTTAACATGAATTAGAGATTTTTTTTTCACTCATATTATGCCATACTAGTTAAGATTTATAATTTGGAAGCAATATGAAGCAATCATATGATTTCATAACACTATTTTTATTTTTTGCATGTTACTATTTATATGGACTTATGATTGCCACTGGGGTTTTGGTTGCTGGAACCGTTGTGACGACCATCGTCAGTTACGCCCAAAAACCTCAACCCCTTAAAGCATATACCAGCCCACTTCTCATTATTTTTCTGGGATCTCTGACGCTTCTTACAAAAAATCCTTTATTTTTAGTATGGAAACCAACCATTATGTATCTGGCTACCTCAGGTGCTGTCCTTACTGGCCGGATATTCTACCAAACCAGTTTGATTGAGCGATCTTTGAAATTGGTAAACATCTGCGTCCAGGACTACCCATGGAAAAACCTTGACTACGGCTTGGCTCTCCTGTTTTCATTACTGGCTATTGCAAATTTATTTGTTTACAAAACTTTTGGCCTAGATATCTGGGTACAATATAAAATTTATAGCTTATTAGGCATCATGACAATCTTGATGCCTATTTTTATCCATATTGAATCAAAAGTTGTCAAACATGAAGCCTCTTAATCTTGATGAACTTACATCAATCATCCAAACAAAACTTTGCTTAAAATTCGTTAGCATTAGTGATGACAGCCACAAACACAAAAACCACCAACCCTACCAGCATGGAAATGCGTATTTAAATATCACTATTTCAAATTGCTCGAATTTGCCCCGAATACAACTACACCGAAAGATTAAGTCATTGGCACTAAAGCACTGCAATCTAACTATCCATGCTATTTCTATTAAAACTGGTTGCAAATTCAATAATGGTTGATGACAACCTCCTCGGGAGACTAGGGAGTGATGGCAGATTGTGAAAACTTAAATAGTTTTTAAAATTAACAGACGCTACTCTATTATTTGCAGCCTCATTAAAGACATTATAAGCCCTATAGGGCACATAAGCTGCAATGGCAATATGGCAAAAGGCATAAAATACATTAAGGTGTGCCAAAATAGAGACCCCTAATGCCCATAAGTATACAAACTCAGAAAGGGCCAACCCCCAGTCAAAAACCAGTGCAATTATCCGATACTTGCTATTTAAGGCATGAGAGATCATTTTTTTACATAAGAAAAATCTTGTAGCAATAAATGGAAACAATACCGCTTGAAGTCCAATAGCAAGAGGAATAAGCATCGAGTTAAAAAACAGCCCTAGTTCCGTTACTGCTATATCTAATATCGCATTGCCAATTAAAATGATGCGCTCTGAGAATTTTAACAGCAATAATAGCGCTACTACTCCTATAGAAAGTGACAGAAGCACAGGAACGCCCATTAATAACGCACTATTTGTTATCAAAACCGAGATTCCCGCCATCAACCAATAGAAATCAAATTTTCCTATTTTATCCTTCAGCTCATCAAAGCGGATATAACTTAAATAATTTTTTTTATAAATATTCATTAAAGCAGATACGCCATAAGGCAATTCTTTGTCTAGCTTTTCCGCCACACCATTCATATATATTTTAAAAAAATAGCCTGAGAATATCTTTAAGATCCCATAAAAGGGCTCATCCGCTCCTTCTAAGACGGGGTTTCTTTTATCTTCATAGCGTATTCTCTCCGAATAACTCAGGACTTGATTTGGTGGGATGATGCCAACAAAAATCCTGAAAGGCAGTGTTTGCATAAGGTATTGAAAATATAATGAGCAATGAATAATACCTTGCGGCAATGTGTTCATAGAAACAACAACGTCTCTACTTAATTTATAGTATTCAAGAGCCTTTGCAACAGCCAAGCTCTTTAATGCACGATTCACATCCTTATTGCCCAAACAGGCTCTAAGAGTAATTGCCTTAAACGCCGTTTTATCATCACCACTGATGCCATTTTCAGTACCATCGTATACCCGAACTTCAATGACCTCATCTTCAGCCATTCGGAAAAAATGTGACTCAGGTCTTACCATTATCTGAGACATAACAGGATACTGTGCTAAAAAATCAAAATTTATATGACAGATATTCCAGCCATATTGAGACAGCATCTTAATTTCATCATGCTGATCTTGTTGCATGGTGTCGCTTAAATAAGCGAATGCATTATCATGTGATGATGATCCTGAGTGCGTGAGTCGTACAACCTTTTCTGAGAAGGCATCAATCGCTTTCATCCAAGCACCAGGTATTGCCGATGGAGAATAAGCTTGAGCGATTCGGTCACCTTTCAGTTTTATATAATACCCCTCAACTTTATTTAAAGGAAACCCCTCAAGTGCTGAAAGGTCCTGCTTTTTTTCAAGCTTTGATCTAGCACCAAAATATCTGTCTCCCTCTTTATCGGTAACAGTTTCCTCTTCTAACTGATAGATTATTTTGGGCAAGCAACGAAGTAGTGCAGCATTTAGCGCTTTACGCTCATCAATACTTGCAGATACTTTATCATCCATCATATTATCACTCTATAACCCATCATATTATTCCATCATTATACCTTAAATCATCAACCAAACACAAGTATCCGGCATAAAACTATTCTTCTTCTATATGCGCTATGTTAGGTAAAATAAATTGATAGTACGACAACTCAATATAATTATTTTCAGCATCATAAAAACTCATCATGTGAGCATTATTAGTCTGACGTAACGTTGGCTTTATTTCTGTATTTATGAACAGGTGCTGACAGATTGCATCAAAATCTTTTCGTTCGCTATACTGGATAGCAACCTGCTGGTTTCGCCCCCCTGCTGTAGAAACAAGCTCAATATGATCTTCCCCCACTTGAAGCAATAGCGCAATTTCTGATTCATCAACAACCTCTGCCAACAGTGTTGATTGATAATAAGCACTCATCTTAGCCAAATTTGAAACCTGAAGACGAATAAACGTATCATGCATTATAATCTCGAAATAGTTAGTCATCTATTGTAACACAAACCCAACAAAATAATCTTACTTTTTTCTTGCAAACGGACCGTTTTTACGGCATTATCTGTTTAATCTGAATGTCCCCTTCGTCTAGAGGCCTAGGACACCGCCCTTTCACGGCGGCAACAGGGGTTCGAATCCCCTAGGGGACGCCACTCATCTTCTTTTCAATTTCATCGATGATCGTGTCTATTTTAGTCATTGGTGCAAAACGAATAATCCGTTCCTCATTTGGACAGATCAAGAACTTGGTATAATTCCACATAATTCTTTCCTGACCAAACCACCCTTTTGCTTCTTTTTTCAAATATGCAAATAGTGGATGGGTACATTCTCCATTGACACCAACCACAGGTGATACAAAAAAAGATAACTTTTGCACCTGGCACCATGACTGCATTTGCGCATCGTCTTTTGATTGTTGATTGAATTGATCACTGGGAAATGCCATAACCTGACAAAGATTATCTGGGTGAGAATGCAATACCTCAAGGTCTTTTAACTGTGGGGAAAAACCACACTGGTCTGCTATATTCACAACAAGGATAAAGCTACCTTGATACTTCTCCAATGTTCCAAACGATTGACTAATTGGTATATCATATACAGACATCTCACTCACCCCGTGTGATCAATTGATACGTTCCACCATCAATGATGACTCCCTCGCCTGCTTTAAAGCCATGCTCTATGGTATGATCCCCCACCAATACCTGAAGTAGCGGCAACATCACTGGCTCATGAGTAATCACTAAAACAGCTTGCTTATTTTCTACAATCGGCATCAAAAACCGTTTGATATCTATTATATGGCGCTCTGAAGGTGTACTACTAACATAAAGCGTCTCTTCTATTTGAGGCATTAAATTGGTTAGTATTATTCCTGTTTGCTGGGCCCTTTCTGCAGGTGATGTGATAAGAAGATCCCAATTCATTGCTAACTCTTGAGCCATTTTATGCATCGCTTGAATACCTTCAGCCGTAAGCGGTCTTGCCATTTCATCACCAACACTTTCTGCTTTACCATGTCGAAATAAACCAATCATCGATCTTTCCTCATCCATTACAGTAAACTACCACCTTTTATCCTGCTCGACAATATAGCGAGATAGATAACATTTGATCAATTAGATTATGTAAGCTAGGATATATTTCATAGCTAAAGCAGGAATAAAAAGCATGGAACACTCACCTCAGGAAGATAGCTCACTCAATTTAGCAGCATACGATGACAACAAAGCAGTCACTCTAGCACTGATACAAGCAGGTGCTAATGTTAATCAAGCAAGAATAGATGCTGGCAAAACTCCACCAGATATCGCTGAAGAATGTGGCCACAAAGATGTTGTTAACATGCAAGCAGTTACAGGTGAAACACCTAACTTAGGACAAGAGACGCCGGTTCGATGGTCCTACCCTCCTTATTTCAAATAACAAAAACGCTGTACTTTTGCCTTTCCTTCCGGAGTCAAATCATTAGTGCTCGTTGCGTTAGATAATGCTTGGTGCATGTTCAATCCCATTTTTATATGAGTTACACAAATTTTACCAAATAACCACCACACTGCCAATGCAAAAACACCTTTAAGCATATGTTTTTTCAGCCTTTCAAAATCGCCATCTTAACTGTAAAACTCATTTAAACATTAACTACTTATTTTCTTTATAGCACAACCAATGCTCACGATCGGACTCTGGCACACTAAGCGCTATCATCTTAGCACCAGCAGTATCTGGACAGTGACGACCAACATATAATATATAAACGTTAGGGTTTAAATGCTTAGTTAGTGACATCACTACTTCCGGGTCAGCCACAGCTCTTGCTGTCACTGCATCTACTTCTGCTAAAGGAAGCTGCTCTACCCTATTATGGTAAACAGTCACATTATTAAGACCTAAGTGCTGTACTAGTGCCCGGAGATAAGCCACCTTCTTGCCATTTGAATCCACTAAGTGATACTGTTTATCTGGGTTCATAATAGCCAAAGGAATACCGGGAAACCCTGCACCAGTCCCCACATCAAGAATCACATGACTCTCTTTAAAATATGGATCAGCCGATAAGGCATCCAACACATGATAAATCTCCTGATCTCTCTTTTTCTTAAGTCTTGTTAAATTATGCTTTTGGTTCCATTCTCCTAAAAAATCCAGCATGCTATCTAATTGCTCAATTTGATTATCGTGATAAGGAATTCCCATGGCTTCGATATGTTGTTTTAAAAAATGATTCATAACTCTCTCTTGTATAGATGCATCCAGACCTGCCCAACACGCTTACACTTTATCTGGGAAAAACCTTCAATATCTTCTAACATTGTTCCAGACTCTATATAAAGCAATCCACCAACTGCCAAAACCTGACGATTTATTAACCACTGAATACTCTGCTGTCTTAATGCCTCATCCCCAAAAGGAGGATCCATAAAACAGACATCAAACGTTTCATCAATATCACATGGTATAGAATGACACATCACCCTAATATTCACGTCACCTAGCTTACTGGCTGCCTTATTAATATATTGGCATGATAACTGATTTTGTTCGATACACAAAATAGATTTCGCCCCTTCAGACACAGCCTCGAAAGCCAATATACCAGAGCCAGAAAACAAATCGAGACACTTTTTCCCATCAAGATTCATCCGCAACCAATCAAACAATATTTTTCTAACTCTAGATCCAGTAGGTCTAATGCCTACATCATCTAGAAACGCGACTTGGCGGTTTCTATACTGACCACTTTGAATACGGACGCTTCCCATTGAATAACACTCATTTTATGATTCTATTAATGTAACAAGTTCAACAGCCAACTACAAGAAAACTTCACGCTCTCATAAAACCAGTAGACAAAAACTACAGACTGCATCATAAATGCTTCACCTGAGGATTGTCTCTTTCCTTTGATTGACTTTAGGCAATCCCTAGCCCAGAGGTTATTGGAATACTTGCGATCCTTACTGGAAAAATTTTTTGCTTTTCTGTATCAATAGCACACTCTAACGCCTTAGTCCCAGATAATTGAAAAATTTCTCCACCAACATCTTTAGCGTGAATAGCTGGCCCACCTTTATCATCAAGGCGATTCATACAAAGTAAAAATGTATGCATCAATTTCCTAAGCTGCGTCATGGGGTAGCCAAAAGGCAAATCAATCATGCTCTTCACATGGTGTTGCAGTATGACAAGAGCCACACCATTAGGTCTTAATGCAGATAAAGACCGATACAACTCTAGCTGCGAAAACCAAGAAAACACCTCTAAAGGGTATTTGTTGATATCAGATAGATGACTCACTGGTTGCGATATCTTTTCTGCTAGCTGATTTATAGTTTTAGATATAAAGAAGCTCTGTAAGGCTCTGCAGCCCATAAATACCAGATTACCCATACTTGTTACACTATCAGGGAGTGTCACCGAGGTTAAGCCTGTACAGCCCCTAAAAGCATAATCTTCAATACTCGTTACATTATTTGGTATTGTTGTAGTTATTAAGCCAATGCAGCCATTAAATGCGCTTCTTTTAATGGTCTGTAAGCCATTAGGAACCTTTATATGGGTTAAGCTTCTACAACCTGAAAATGCTTCTGCCCCAATCAACCCTACAGTATCTGGGATAGTCATAGTTGTCAATCTGATGCAGTCGTAAAATGCCGAATCACCAATACTTGTTACACTATTTGGGATCGTGACTTGAGTTAAGCCTACACAGAACATAAACACCCTACTTCTGATAATCGTTAAACAAGCTGGTAGCGCAATAGATCTTAAGTTTGTGCAGCCCGCAAATACATCATTACCAATATCCGTCACACTATCTGGAATGGTCACAAAGGTTAAGACCCTAAAGCCTCTAAATGAACTATCCTCAATACTCGTCACACCAGCAGGTATTTCCAATCTCCTTAAATTGGTGCATCCTGAAAATGCCGTAGCACTAATAGCTTTTTTAGCATGACCTCTAGTTCTTACGGTTGCTAATAGCGGCCCTTCTCCTGTCACAACAACTGAAGTTAAACTTTTGCAATCATTAAATGCTCCCTCACCAATACTGCTAATACTATTAGAAAGTGTCACTGTTTCCAATCCGCCACATCCCTCAAACGCTCCCTCAGCAATATATTGTAAACCATATGGGAGAAAAATAGATTTTAAACTTCTGCAGCCCATAAAAGCCCTTGCACCTATTTTCATTACACCAGTAAAGGGTAATTTTTTTAAACTTTCACAACCGTAAAATGCACCCGCACCTATACTCGTTAACCCTGATGTAGCAACAACATACTCTAAACTTTGACATCCCCAAAATGCTTCAGGATCAATAACTGTTATACGACCTGGAATTGTCACCCATTTTAAACTTCTGCATGATTCGAATGCACGCGATCCAATCTTAGTGACGCTGTCTGGAATCACCACACTTTCATCATTTGGATATAAATTCACACTCTTTAAAAAATTTTTATGTATGTTAAACTTTGGCATTATGTTTTTTTAATAATTAAATTCATAACAAAAAGATTTCTTTTTGTCAAAACATAATTACTTATCCTCTAACAATCTCTCTACATCATCACCTAATCAATATTCAGTTGATCTTGCATAGTAAAACCACCCAACTATAAACTATTAAAACAGGCACCTACGGTTAATCTAAGTCGCTGATACTCCTGAGCCCGTAACCGTTAAACTACTATTGATAAACGTACTATCACCGATACCGGTTACACTATCTTAGCCCGCTGCTCTCTTAAGCTCTTTTACCTCACCTTTTTCAATGACGATTGTCCCAACAACAGAATGACCATCAATACTTTTAATCTCTCTCTCTTTCAAGTCTCATAGCTAACATCATATTAATTGAATTGTTTAATCCTGCAGGAAACTTTATCTGTAATCAAGGATAATTTAAACAAACCGCTTAAGCATTTCATCTGTTGGCGCGAGATATTCCTCTACATCATCACCCCATGCATCAAACATTTCCTTAGCCATCTAGTTGTACTGAAGATGATACTGCTGTATGTTGAACAAAACCTGAATAGAGTTCTTTAAGTTCATTATATTTTATAACCCCGGCAATCTCATCTGCTGTAAGCATCAATAAATTAGATCTCAGGGGGGCTACTCTTTCGCCTACATACTCCTTATAGACCAAATTCATAATAGATAACACCATCTCCTCTGGCAATACGTCCGTGTTTCCCTCAGGATCAATCATTCTTGAGAATCTTTTCAAGCAAAGGAATATCAGCGTAACAAAGCCTCTGTGCATTGCTTCCTTAGCTCGAATAACTTTTGGAGCGCCACCTGGCTGAAAATATATTTTATCCCTTGTCACGGAAGGATTCTCTCTTGGAAATGCCCGTCTTAATTTAAATAAATCCAATCCAGCAGCAATGTGTACTTCACCAAGACTTGTGCATTGGTAAAATCCATCCTCACCAATTGTCACCCATTTTGCAATCGCTAATTCTGTAAGACCCGTGCAGCCATTAAATGCACCCCAGCCAATATATACATCTTCTGAAATTTCTAAAGCAGTAATACCTGTGCAGTTTTTAAATACCTCAATACTAATTTCCACCTCTTCTGGAATCGTTACCTTTGTAATGCCTGTGCAGCCCCCAAATGCTTCTGAACCGATCCTCCCTCCTTCTGAAATCGTTAACTGTGTAATACCTGTGCAGCGCAAAAATGCACGCGCACCAATTGTTACCCCTTCTGCAATTGTTAAATGCCTTACACCCGTGCAGTCAGCAAATGCACCATAACCAATACGCGTCACACTATCTGGAATCGTTAACTCTGTAATACCTGTGCAGCCCTGAAATGCATGATCACCAATTGTCACCCCTTCTGGAATTGCTAATTCTGTAAGACCCGTGCAGCCATAAAATGCATGATAACCAACTACCCCCCCTTCTGCAATCGTTAGCTGTGTAATACCCGTGCAGCCATAAAATGCACGATCACCAATAGTCTCCCCTTCTGCAATCGTTAGCTGTGTAATACCCTTGCAGCCCCTAAATGCATGATGACCAACTACCACCCCTTCTGCAATTGTTAAATGTCTTACACCCGTGCAGCCATGAAATGCCCCATAACCAATACTCGTCACACTATCTGGTATCGTAATCGATGCTAAGCCTGTGCACCCCTTAAATACCTCCTCACCAATACTTATCACACCATCTGGAATCACAACAATCGGGTCATGACCATAGTATCTCTCTAAAAAACCATTGCGGATTTTAAAGCTCTTGTAACGATCATACGACTTTTTTAATGCTCTTATATGGGCTTTTATATCAATATTTACAATCAATAATAAAAATACCGCAAAAAGCGCAATCATTGCAATCCACAACACGTAAGACATATACTACTTCCCATTTATTATAATTTATTAATTAGCAGTTCTTCAGAAATAAATCAAGCCTTCCCCCGAACATTATTGAATTTTATAAACTACCTTCAATAAGGTTTAGTACTATGATTGAGGATATCCCTGCTATAATGAGTTTGGCTTAGAGGGAACAAATCTTTCATACAATCCCTTAAGGTCATTATATGCTTCAACTGCTTCTCTCTCATTCTCTCTCAGCATCAATGAATCTGAATCTAGACGTGCTGCTTTTTCAGGCAAACAATCAATACTTACAAAAAACATAATATACCGGAGCAATTCAGGAGGCAATTCAGGCAAGATAGCTTTACCTTCCCCATGCATTGTATGTATCCTTTCCGCGCAGAGTAACACCAGGTTAGCAAAACCTATTTGCATCACTCCTCTAAACCTAGGACAAGCAGGAGTTCCCCCTATTCCAAAATATATTTTCTCCCGTGTCACTGTAGGATTTACTCCTGGCAATGCCAATCTTAATCGAGATATATTCAATCCAGTAGCAATCTGTACTTCATTAAGACTTGTGCAGCCCCCAAATGCACGATCACCAATAGTCACCCCTTCTGGAACCGTTAACGCTGTAATACCTGTGCAGCCATAAAATGCACTCACACCAATAGTCCCCCCTTCAGGAATTATTAACTGTTTAATACCCGTGCAGTAAGAAAATGCACCATAACCAATTTCCACCCCTTCTGGAATCGTTACCTGTGTGATGCCACGGCAGTTCCCAAATGCACACCTACCAATTGTCACCTCTTCTGGAATCGCTAATTCTGCAAGATTCGTGCAGCCATAAAATGCATTTCGACCAACTATCGCCCCTTGTGGAATCGTTAACTCTGTAATACCTGTGCAGCCATGAAATGCCCCATAACCAATACTCGTCACACTATCTGGTATCGTAATCGATGCTAAGCCTGTGCACCCCTTAAATACCTCCTCACCAATACTTATCACCCCTTTTGCAATCGTCAGCTCTGTAATACCTGTGCAGCCATAAAATGCAGCCTGACCAATGGTTACCCCTTCTTCAATCTTTAACTCTGTGATTCCTGTGCAGCCTGTAAATGCATATCTACCGACTATCGCCCCTTCTGGGATCGTTAAATATGAAATACCTGTGCAGTCCAGAAATGCAGCCTGACCAATTGTTACCCCCTCTGGAATCGTTAACTGTGTAATACCTCTGCAGCCCCTAAATACTTCAGCACCAATACTTGTCACATCCACAAGGTCATCTTTTGTAATCCTAAAGGCAATACTTTCTTGGCCAGCTACTGGCTCATACGATTTTAATTCACCACCCTCAATGATTAAATGTCCAACAACGGAAGAACCATCAATACTTTTAATCTCTTTTTCTTGTTTCATAGCTATCTCATATCAATTAATTTACTTAATTTTATAGAAATCTTATATTTCATCAAGATTTTTTTAATTTAAATAAACGGCTTAAGCACTTCATCTGCTGGCGCGAGATATTCCTCTACATCATCACCCCACTCATCAAACATTTCCTTAGCCATCTAGTTGTACTGTAGATGATGCTGCTGAAGATTGAACAAAATTTGAATAGGAGGCTTTAAATGTATTATATTCTATAATCCGAGCAGTCTCATCTGCTGTAAGCATCAATGAATAAGATTCCAGGGGAGCTACTCTTTCGCCTACATACTCCTTGTAAACCCAACTCAAAATATGCCTCTGAATCTCTACAGGTAAGAAAGGGAGCATTTCTGCATTAGGATCTTCCACAGCCTTACTCAAACTGTATAATCTTTCAAAGCAAAGGTGGACCAACTTAGCAAAACCTCTGTGCATTGGCTCCTTAGCTCGAATAACTTTTGGAGCGCCACCTGGCTGAAAATATAATTTATCCCTTGTCACGGAAGGATTTACTCCTGGTAATGCCCGTCTTAATTGAAACAAATCCAATCGAGCAGCTAATTTTATAGCAGTAATATTTCTGCAGCCATAAAATGCCTCAGCACCAATACGCGTCACACTTTCTGGAATCGTAATTTGAGTTAAGCCTGAGCAATACCAAAATGCCCCAGAACCAATACTCGTCACACTATCTGGAATAGTAACTGATGTTAAGCCTGAGCAATTCCAAAATGCGTTATCACCAATGCTCGTCACACTATCTGGAATAATAACGGATGCTAAGCCTGAGCACCCCCAAAATGCCGAAGGAACAATACTCGTCACACTACCTGAAATAATAACGGATGTTAAGCCTGAGCAATCCTGAAATGCCAAAGGACCAATACTCGTCACACTATCTGGAATAATAATAGATGTTAAGCCTGTGCATCTATAAAATGCCCTTTTACCAATACTCATCACACTCTCTGGGATAGTAACTGATGCTAAGCCTGTGCAGTCACTAAAGGCATAACTACCAATACTCGTCACACTATTTGGGATCGTAACGGATGTTAAGCCTTCGCAGCGAGCAAATGCCGCTCCCTCAATACTCGTCACACTATCTGGAATAGTAACTGATGTTAAGCCTGTGCAGCGAAAAAATACTTCATAACCAATACTCGTCACACTTTCTGGGATGGTAACAGATGTTAAGCCTGAGCAGCCCTGAAATGCATAACCACCAATACTCGTCACACTATCTGGAATAGTAACTGATGTTAAGCCTGAGCAGCCCTGAAATGCCCAACTACCAATACTCGTCACACCCTCTGGAATCACAATTGATGCTAAACTTGTGCAGCCTCTAAATGCCGAAAAACCAATGCTTGTCACACTATTTGGGATAGTGACTGATGTTAAGCCTGTGCAGTCCTGAAATGCCCCAGCACCAATACTCGTCACATTATTGGGTATTTTAACATGCGCACGTTTAAGATGAGTCCAATTATACTGTTGTAATTCACCCATATCACTAATCTCAAATTCTGGCCGATAAAAGAGATAGGTAATAAAATAAGCTATGTTCTCATAAATAATGTGGCAGTATAAAAGCAATTGGCCGAGAAGGCTTGTGGATAAACTAAAGAATTTATTTTTTTTCACGATCTTCGCATGGTTATTCATTAAATAAATTATAACTAAAAAAGGAATATAAATCACGTGATTTATAGCACAACTTCGACAGCCACGCCTGCCGCTATAGTAACTTAAAATCCTTCCACCTAAGGGTCATTATTTCCTACTAGCCCTACAAGAACTATACGCCCTGTCTCTGCATTTGTTGATAGTTTATCGGCTAAATAAATAACTTAAGCACTCCACCTAGCGCTTGCCAGCATTCTTAACATAACCAAACATGCAGAATAACGATATATTTCCAAATTTTTTATCATAAGGACAGATATGTTAGAACTAGGGCAAAACCGAGCAATAAGTTAAATATAAAACCTTCGCATAATCCATGTAAAACACTGAACAATAGACTTTTTTAAAACCTATGACACTGTGTAATAATAGTGTTATGGCAATAAATATGAAAATAAAAGCAATTATCGCTAGTTTGTTATTAGTGCTATCGCCACACATTATAGCAAGAGCGCAAACAAATAGAATATCATTAACAACCTTCGTTGAGATATTACTATTGTCAGTGGGTCTTTAACAATTAGCGTAACTAAAAATATGGTTCGTCAAGATAAATATAACAGCCAAGGCTCAGATCTTGTATTTCAGCCTAAGAGCAAAAACTCAGCAATTAACCTACCACTAAGAATCTGGAAGTGTCTCTACAACATCTAATTATATTGCAACAATTGAAAAAGAACTGCGTCAGAAGCATGACAAAATTACAATCCATGTCAAAAAGATTAAGCAACACCCTCTTATTGTAAATGCAGGCATAACCTATATCATTATATATGATGCAATTACAGCAACATGTTGTATAGAAGTTTACAAACAATCAAATCTAGATAGGCCTTGAATTCACGCATCTTGCCTGTCTTTTATTATTGTTAAGCTAAGTGTATGCATAGTTGTTTTTTTAACGCCTGCTTCTAAAAGTCCTTGCTTTTCATCAATGACATAACGCTGACTTTCATATACTCTAAAATCAAATATATGACAAAGCAGATCCGATGCTTCAATAGGTGGGACCATGTCCACTTCTGCTGGAATCAGCCGGTTCTTAAGTGCTTCAACATAATAGATTTTACTCAGCCTCTCCATACAAAGCAAAAATGTTTTAACATGTTCCTTCGTTAATCCAACATAGCGCAAATTATCAATACTCATTACTTCTTTTGGTCTAACATGTTTCATAATTAAGAACATATTTTTTACACTCTTATCCATCAACTTATAAGTTTCTAGTTCTTTCAGATAAGAGAGCACAGAGTCTTTATAAGAGACAATCTCACTCGGTGCTAAATGCTTTTTACCAGTGAGAGCAGCCAATGTTTTATTTGGCACAGATATTGATAGATCATTTAAGGCTGTGCAGCCATCAAATGCCCCCTCTCCAATACTCGTCACACTATCTGGAATAATAACGGATGCTAAGCCTGAGCACTCAAAAAATGCCTCATCACCAATACTCGTCACACTATTTGGGATCGTAACGGATGTTAAGCCTGAGCAGAGTGCAAATGCCCAGTCACCAATATTGGTCACACTATTTGGGATGGTAACTGATGTTAAGCCTGAGCAGCCATAAAATGCATAACGACTAATACTTGTCACACTATTCGGGATCGTAACGGATGTTAAGCCTGTGCACCCCTTAAATGCCTGTTTACCAATACTCATCACACTATTTGGAATCGTTAACTCTGTAATACCTGTGCAGCCCCAAAATGCACCCTCACCAATACTCGTCACACCCTCAAGGTCATCTTCTGGAATCCTAAAGGCCACCTCATCTTGGCCCGCTACGCTCCTAAACGCTATTACTTCACCTTTTTCAATGACGATTGCCCCAACAGCTGAATGACCATCAATACTTTTAATCTTTCTTTCTTGTCTCATAGCTGATTTCATATTAATTAAGTTGGTTAACTATAATTTCTTTATGATATTATGTCAAAAATTCATACGTTAGGTTAAACTCTTAAGTGTATTATCAAGCGCTTTACCATCATCTCGAATATAACCAAAATGACCAACCAATGTGCCTGATTTATCATATACGAATGTCTCTGGGGTATAAGTGGCATCTAGTGCATCCCATAATTGATTCTCATCATCTGCGAGAACATGATTAAAAGGGTTCCCATGAACATTAAAGAATGGTTTGATTTTTGAGAGTGATTGTTTGTGTAATACCATAACCATCTTAATATTTGGGTACTTTTGTCGTATCTTTTTCCACATGGGGTACTCTAGTAAGCAATAGCCACATGTTGAACGGAAGAAAGTGATAACGCCTCCATCTTGTAGTACTGTTTCATTCATGTTTGAACCTGCCATCGACTCAAGTGAAAAACTAGGAAGGTATTTGGCATCCGTCGCTCCATTAGCCACCATCCAATATGCAAGGACCATAACCAATATAATCCCCCCAAGCCCTAATCCAATTTTTCTCACACCTTTCTCCTTTTGATAAAACCAAGCGCCATTAGCATGGCACATCCCCAAATCCAACGAACACCATACTGATGATATATACGCATTGACCAACCATCCTCTACTTCAGCTGACATCACCACATAGCTTTCCTTAAACCAACTTATTCGGGTATCTGATATTGCAATAGCCATGTCGTTTAGAGGAAAATACCGAATAGCAGGATAATAATATGTCCCGGCTATATTCAACGTTGCTTTTTTTTCTAAATACGTAGGAGATTTTGTACTTTCAACTGACTCCATTACAACCGTATCTCCCATCAGAGTCAAAGAATCACCCATTTTAATCACAATGTCTTCATAGGAAGTTAAATGGCCATTGATTAACATCAGCAATACCATTAAAACAAATGCCATATGTGATAGATTCCAATGCTTGCTACGATAGTATGTATATAACACAAGAGCACCTGCCCCAATGGCTATAGCCAACAGTAAATGATCAGACAGCATATATGCCACCAGCATCAATACAACACCGAGACCCATTGCAGTTCGGCTTACCGACAAATAGCTAACCAATCCATAAAACACCACAAACACCATTGGTAACATCACCTTTGTGAAAAAGACTTCAGAGAGTACCAAAGGAGGAAGATTAAACAGTGACAGCATCCAAGGCAATAGCAATGTTGCGCTAAGAAAGAGTGTTATCCCTACTGCCAACAAACAGTTTAATCGAATGGCGAAGGCCTCTTGTGATCTCAGTGGGATATGGCGATACATATGATACAGCACCATGCCCATAATCAAAAGCCAATAGGCTCCAAGCCCATAAAATACGGGAGGGCTTTCGGCAAAACTATGCACCGATGCCAACATACCCCCTCTCACCATCATGGTTGAAAAGATGGTTGCCATAAAACCCATTAATGACAATATATATATCCATCTTTTTTGCTTTGCTATGACTGCATGATATAGGCCTAACTGCATTATCCAAGGTAATAACGAAGCATTCTCAACAGGGTCCCATCCCCAATAGCCGCCCCAACCTAAGATTCTATATGCCCACCAACTCCCCAAAACAATAGCCATCGTTAATATAACCAGTGAAGCGCTTAAAATACGCTTTAACAGCGCTTCATTATCTATACTCTTATCGCATGATAATACATATAAAAATGGGACAATTGAGGCCACATAACCGAGATATAACATCGGTGGATGAATCATCATACCAATATCTTGTAATAATGGATTTAAGCCTTGCGAGGGCATGACTGTCGTCGAGTGAGTAAAAGGATTGCTTGAGAGTAGCAATACTGTCAATAATCCTCCAATCACAAAAGCATAACGTTTCAGATCAATCAATGATCGATGGCAGATAACGGCATAAAAAACCCAGGTGCTCATTGCCGCCATAAACAACAATAGGGAGCCACTATGACCTGCATATACTGCAGCAACCCTATAGTAAAAAGGCAATTGCCCATGACTGTGCTGAACCACATAGTCTATTGAGAGATCTTGTATGACAAACGCTAAGACCAATATACTTAATGATAAAATTAGCGTCGCCCAATGCGCGTAAAATGCCCGATATTTAACCTGTTCATTGGTAGAAAAAATAGGCACCATGAGCACATAGGACAATACCAATATAATCTGACCTATCTCACTGAGCACCATTCTTTCCTTTTGGACGGTAATATTCATCATGCTTAGCCATGACCTGCTTTGCATGAAACACTTGATTGTCATAATACCCAACTACCACAGCATCCTGGCCCTCTTTAAACATAGTGGGTAATGCACCAATATACTGAACATCAATATCAATCTTATCATCAGCGACCTTAAAAGCGTAGACCCCCTGATGTTGAGCCAGTGACCCTGAAACAACGACACCCCCCATATACACCTGTGAATCTGGCCGTGTTACCACTTCAGATGGCGTCATATATAAATGCATGCCTTCAGAAACAGCATCTAACATGAGCCAACCGGCTACCAGCATACCAGACATGATTACCAGTACCTGGCGCATTCGCTTATAATGATACAGGTTCATGACCAGACCTATGCAATACACTACGGGCAATAAACGATGTGACAATCAGTGCTGAAAGAACAATTGTCATTAACAATGGCCACAGCATGTCCCAAGGCATGGTATTATCAGATAAACGTAGCAATGTGGACCCTTGGTGTAATGATTGCCACCAGGTGACTGAGTAGTGAATCAATGGAATATCTACAACGCCAATCAACGATACAATCATTAAGACTTGCTTAGATACCAGGTGTTTCTGACTGGCACGGTCGACTGCGATGTATGCCAAATATAAAAAAAACAGCATCAAAAAAGAGGTTAATCGAGCATCCCACACCCACCATGTCCCCCAAGTATAGTAACCCCAAACTGAGCCAGTCATGAGGGCTAGTGCACAACAAGTAGCACCCATTTTTGCAGATGCTGATGCAATCCAATCTGCTACTTTGATGCGTAAGACCCAATGCATGATGCTGCAGCCTGCTACCACCAGATATAACAACAATGCGCCTATGGCCATTGGAACATGTAGGTAGATTAAACGGAAAACTTCACCTTGGGTTTCATCAGCTGGCACAAACCAACAAATCCATGATGTAATAAAAATTGTCATTAGCGTCATGATGGGTAAACCATATCTAACAATCTTTTGACATATTGGTATATAATGTTTTGGTGAAAAAATAGCAATCATGGCTTAATCATAACGTATTGACCGTACTGCTGCCAGAAAATAATTCATAGCCAACTCCCTGCCTCTATAACGGGTTTACCACTGGGAGAGTGATGTTGGCTGCATGGGCCCAAAAAGGAGGTGCTTTTAAATGCGTTTGAAAGAAGCAAAACAAAAACTAACTTTTAATATAAAAAATGCTTGCGATTCATTAAATAAGTGGTAACATAGACGTAAGTTTTTATGAAAAGGTTTTATAATCAATGGCAACAATAGATGTATCAAAAGCAGGAAATCCACTTGCTGCTCTAAAAAAGCTAAAGCGTACTCTTGATAAACAAGGTGGTAGCGCAACAGCAAAATTCTCTGATAGACATGTCAAGCCGACTGAAAAACGTCGAAAGAGAAAAATTGCTGCTCGTAAACGTGAAGAGAAGAAAAAGATTAACGATGCTAAGAACTTGCTATCCACAACACGCCGCTATCGTAACCTTTCTGTAAAACAGATCTTAAAGAAAATCTACGGCGCTTAATACGCAATGTCAAAAACTTCGTCACATGCGACATCGGTCATTGATGGTGTTGACATTGCGGAAGAAATATCAAAATTTGTCAAACTCAAACCCAGTAAAAACGAATTATTGGGTTTATGTCCCTTTCACACAGAAGACACCCCTTCTTTCTATGTCAACCCTCAGAAAAGGTTGTTTTACTGCTTTGGCTGCCAAGCAGGTGGTAATGTCATCAACTTTAGAGCAAAAATACAAGGATTAAGTAATGCTGATGCAATAGAGGCGTTGGGTAAAGACTATAACATCAAACTCTCTGGGTCATTTATAGACCATCAGTCGCACTATCAAGTATTAGAGACCGCCCTGCATCTTTATCAAAATACCTTAAAACAAAGCATAGAAGCGCAAAATTATCTCCAAAGTAGAGATCTTACAGCAGGCTCGATTCAAGCGTTTAAGATTGGTTATGCTCCTAATGGGTGGCAAAACCTGGCTGGTTTGAAGCAGATCAATAGCAAGCATGCCAAAGAACTGGGGCTAATTATTGATAATGCAAAAGGTGGATATGACAGGTTTAGGCATCGGATCATGTTTCCCATATACACTCACCATGGCAGCTTGGTAGGCTTTGGCGGGCGATCTCTTGGTGATGAAAAACCCAAATACATTAACTCCTCTGAAAGTGCTCTATACAATAAAAGCCGAATATTGTTTGGTCTAAATCAAGCACTCCAAAATCAGCAAAAACAGTTAATTTTGGTAGAAGGCTATATGGACGTTATTAGCCTTCATCAAGCAGGCTTTACTGGCGCAGTTGCCTCTTTAGGTACCGCATTTACAGCATCACACTTCCAGCTTGCTGCTAAGTATGCCGAGAGCATTGTCTTTTGCTTTGATGGTGACGAAGCCGGGCAAAAAGCGGCAGATAAAACGTTCCATACCATCTTGCCTCTGGTACGTGACCAAATTAGCTGCTATTTCTTAACCATGCCTCGTGGTGAAGACCCTGATAGCTTTATTAAGAACAATGGCATTGAGGCATTTAGAGCAAAACTCACAGCAGCAAGACCTTTTTCAACCCACTTATTAGAACACTACCCACTATCCAGCAACCCATCGCTTGAAGAGAAGGCTCAGCAATATGACCATTTGCAAAAACTTTTAAACCACATGCCTAACTCTATTTTAAAGCGGCTAATTATAGAACAAATCCCCCAGCTTTCAAACAACCATAAGCCTATAAGGGCCTCAAAATCCTCTGAGAAACCTAATCATAACATGAGGTTTATTGAGCTTGCATTCTCCTACCCTGAGCTAATCATCTCCCAAAAAGATTCTTTAAAGCAGTATCTAGCCATCTTACCCTCCACTGTTCAACTGGCAATCCAACGGGTTTTATCAAACCCTCAAACTTCACTTGCAGGGTTTTTAACTGAAGAAAACATTTCCTTTACTCAAAACACTCATGCTGTGAACCAGGCTCATGATATGACTGAGCAAATGGCACTTCATGAAATATCTGGCTTACTGACACATTATCAAATGATTGCCGTAGAACAAAAGATTCAAGAGCATATGGCCATGATCGAACAAAATATCAACGCCAAAGAATCGAGTGAAATTCTACAAAAACTTCTTATCGTTAAGCATGGCTTAATAAAAAAGAAATCATTACTGGCAAAATCAGAAGATTTGTGATAATATTCATATAGAAAAAAACAATATCATTATATGAGTATAGATAAAAAATCAATTACCCCTAAAGCGAGATTGGTACCAGCTGAAAAAAGCGACGATACCGTCTGGCAGTACCTTCACTCAATGGGCCAAGTTCCTTTGCTAACGAAAGAATCTGAAATTACCATAGCAAAAGAAATAGAGACGGCAACCAACAAGGTTATGTTAGCATTAAGTCAGTTCCCCTTTGTTACAACTAGAATTCTAGCCATATATGACGAAATCGTTGATGAAGATTGTGATACAAAAAGTGACTTGTCGTACTTAATAAGTGGCTTGAATATTTATCCGGAACAGTACAGCACGGAGATTAATGAAGAAGAAGAAGCTGAAGAGTTGCTTATTGATCCTGACTCTGAAGCACTTAATGAAGACAGTAACGATGATATAGAAGAAGAAAGCGAATCACCTCCCCCATTTTTCGTTGAACTGAATACAGAGACGGTACATGAGTGTATGACGGCAATTAGGGAAAGCCATACTGCTTTAACTAAAGCCATGGAACAGAAAAAATCTCCTGCGATTATTAACCAGAAAAAAAACGATCTTTCGCAAACATTTATAAAGATAAAATTCTCCGGCAGAATTATCAGACATGCCATCAACCAGGTAAAAGACACTCAAAAAATCATTCGAGAACTGGATCAAAAGTTATTGCAGGTATTGGCTAAAAACATCAAAGTACCCAAAAAAGTTTTTCTACCTTTTTTCAAAGGAAACGAAAGCAATTCAACCTGGTATGCTGCTTTAATTGAAGCACATCCCGAGTATGCTGCTGGCTTTGAGGCGCACCAACACACGCTAAAGAGAATCTGCAAACAATACCGTAGAATCACTCATGAATATAATGAATCTATTGGCGATATAAAAAACACCATTGCCACCATTACTCAAGGAGAAATTGCTGCCTCTAATGCAAAGAACCAAATGATCCAAGCAAACTTACGCTTGGTCATTTCACGTGCTAAAAAATATACAAACCGTGGACTACAATTCTTAGACCTGATTCAAGAAGGAAATATAGGTTTAATGAAAGCAGTTGATAAATTTGAATACCGCCGTGGATTCAAATTCTCAACTTATGCAACTTGGTGGATTAAGCAGGCAATAACCCGAGCCATTGCAGATCAAGCGAGAACCATTAGGGTCCCTGTACACATGATTGAAACCATCAATAAAATCAATCGATTTCAACAAGACAGTTTACAAAAAACAGGTCGAGAGGCAACGCTCGAAAATATTAGCAAACATATGGATCTGCCTGTTTCAAAAATTATCAGTATCCTTAAAATATCTGATCCAGTGTCCGCAGATACTCCGATAGGAGAAGACAATGATGATGGCGCATCTCGCTTAAACTTTATTGAAGATAAGTCGGATACCCCCATGGATCAATCCATGCGCACAGCACTAAATGCTACGATTACAGATATGCTGAGCCACCTTCCTGACCGAGAAGCACACGTATTAAAGATGCGCTTTGGGCTCAATATGAATAGTGACCACACATTAGAAGAAGTCGGAAAACAGTTCGACGTCACAAGAGAACGTATTCGTCAAATCGAAGCAAAAGCGCTCAGCAAACTAAAACATCCAAGTCGTTCAGACAAACTGGCCGAATTCTTAGAAGAGATTGAATCTGAAACATAAAGCCGCTATATTGTTGTTAGACATTCTTTATTACTCACTGCTTTGACTGTTTGAACAATGTATTTATTTACCGGCGCTATTGTAAAAAAATGATATTTTACTAGCCAGGGGAGATATTTCATGCTTCAATTCAGTTACATTTCAACTTCATGGGATATATGAGTAATATAGATGGGAATAAGGTAAGCGATAGCAATTACATCTTTGACAAGGAGGCAGAGCACCTCGGTGAGTCACCCTCTTTTGAAGAACAGCCGCCTGAAATTGACGACAAACAAGTACAATCTCGAGTAACTGACCGAGGCGATGACGTGGTATGGCAATATATGCATGCCATGGGTCAAATATCTTTACTTGATCGAGAAACTGAAATCAAGATTGCCAAAGAGATTGAGATTGCAACTCATAAAGTCATGTCTGCACTGAGCCGGTTTCCTTTTGTTACCGCAAATATTCTAGCCATTTATGATGAAATTATTGACGAAGAGAATGACCAGCGTAATGATATTAATTATTTAATTAGTGGCCTTTCAATGCAAGCTGAAGACAGTCAAGAAGCCCAGCCCAGGGAAGACTTACCTGAAGACTCTGATGATAACTCGCTATTTCTTGGACTGGATCTTGAAGCTGTCCATAAACATATGAATCACCTCAAGAACTGCTACCATGACCTCATTGAAGCCATGCATAATAAAGGCAGTGAAGAGGATATCTCTAAAAGAAAAACCGAGCTTTCAAAAGCCTTTACCAAAATAAAATTTTCCAATAGAGTGATTCGAAGCAGTATCCGACAAGTTAAAGAGACCCAAAGCAAAATCAAAGAACTTGATCAAAAATTACTACATATCTTGTCAAAGCAGATAAAAGTACCGAAAAAGCTATTTTTGCCTTATTTAAAGGATAATGCAGAACAAGCAAACTGGGTTGATGCCTTTCTAATTGAACATCCCAAATATCAAAATGACTTTGAAGAGCATCAACACAGTATTCAGCGTGTATACAAAGGCTACAAGCGCATTCAAAGACAATATAATGAATCCGTTACTGAGATCAAAAAAACCATCAAAGTCATCACCCAAGGAGAGCTTCAAACCAGTAAAGCCAAAGATGACATGATTCAAGCCAATCTAAGACTTGTGATCTCTCTGGCAAAGAAATACACCAACAGAGGACTGCAGTTTCTTGATTTAATTCAAGAAGGCAATATTGGCCTTATGAAAGCTGTTGACAAGTTTGAGTACCGTCGTGGGTTTAAATTTTCTACTTATGCTACCTGGTGGATCAAACAGGCGATTACAAGAGCCATTGCAGACCAGGCTAGAACCATTAGAATTCCAGTCCATATGATCGAAACAATAAATAAACTACACCGTCTCCAGCGGGAAATCATGCAAAAATCTGGTAAAGAAGCATCTCTTGAGGAATTAAGCAAACAGATGGATATCCCTGTCGACAAGATTATTAAAATCCTGAAGATCACAGAACCTGTTTCAACTGAAACACCTATTGGCGACAACAAAGAAGATGGTGGATCATTTTTAAGTGAGTTTATTGAGGACAAAACAGAATCCCCAATAGATAAATCCATGAAGTCCGCATTGAAAGAAGCCATTACCGACATGCTTGAAGGATTAACCCCGCGAGAAGCAAAGGTTCTACGTATGCGTTTTGGCATCAACATGAATACTGACCATACATTAGAGGAAGTCGGAAAACAGTTTGACGTCACCCGAGAGAGGATCAGGCAGATTGAAGCGAAAGCACTCCGAAAATTAAAGCACCCGACCCGATCCGAAAAGCTATCAACATTCTTAGACGATATCACATCTGATGATTAAAGCCCCTGGTTCAGCATAACCAGAGGCTATCAATCATCAAATTATCCTGAGAAAAACTTTGTTAGTCCGCTGCCAATGTCTTCTGTGATTTAGTTTTAGCCTCTTTCGCCCTCGAAGCTTGAGCTTCCTTAAAACCCGAAGGCCTAAAGGTGTAAAACTCAGCATAGGCTTCCTTAATGATATTTTTGACCAACACTGAAACTTGCCCGATTCTGATCTGCTGATAAAATTAGATGAGAAATCCACTGAACCAACGGCTTTACACTGAAAACCTGAAGCCAATGTTTGCTTCGGAGCCAACTTTAAATCCGCTAAGCTAGGATGTCTCTTTTCATCCTCCAAACATTGGCCAAATGTCATCTTTGTCCAGAATTGTAGCAATTCTCGTTTACTTGCCGCCAAAATCTGGGCAGCTATCAGTCCTGACGTTATACTTTCAGCAACAATCTCTTTACCCCAGATATTCTGCCACAACCACTCTAATGAGTGTGTTTCTACCACACTGCATAGATCTAATGTGAAAATCTTTAAATCGCTGTAAGATTTTTCAGACGCAGTGTCTAAAAGGTACATCCCAGTAAACTGATTAGCCACTGCTGGCATTTGGGCATTAAAGGATTTTAAATTTCCGCCTGAGAGCTCATCCACCTGACAGGCATCCGTAAATAATTTTGAATTGGGAACAGCGCCTTTCGCCTTAATCTTTGAAAAATCCCTAGGATCCTAAAAAGCATTCAGTCCCCAAGCAGGATGCTGAGAACTCTAAACATGGCCTCAAAAGACAGCACAAGAATGCATTTTGAGACGACAAACCTTGAGAGCTATCTACCAGCCATCGTGAATAACGAATCCACTCAGGAGCACCGGTAAATTTTCAATAATATCATGAAATTCCCTTGCACAATAAATATGGTTCTGATATATTTAGTTTTATTTGCCGGAGTGGCGAAATTGGTAGACGCGCTAGACTCAAAATCTTGTAGGGTTTTCCCTGTGTCGGTTCGAGTCCGACCTCCGGTAATTTAAATACTATGTTCTACCATAGCCATCGGAGAGTTGAATGCAGCAAAGAATAATCAATACAAGACTTTTTGGAATTGTTTGTGCCATCATTATCTCTTTTTTCTTTGCACTCCCAAATTTGTTTCCTGATATACCGACTATCATTATCAATAATAGTGATGCAACAGAACTACAGCGGATTGAACAACATCTACTAGAGGGCAACATCGCCCATACTTGGGCATCAACACAGCATGTACAATTTACCAGTGTTGATGAACAAATGAAGGCAAGAGATTATCTGAACAACTTCGTTGCTCCTGATACTGAGCTGACACTTAACCTTGAGAAGAATACCCCAAGCTGGCTACAGAGCTTGGGCGCTCATGCCATGAAGCTTGGACTGGATTTACAAGGGGGTATACACTTTTTATTGGAAGTTGATACATCACATATTGAAAAAAACAAAGACAATAGCACTCACCAGCAAATAAAAGACCATCTCAAAACACACAAGATTCGTTATACCGAGATGACTGAGTTGGATAGTGGCACACTTGAGATTCAATTTTTAAATGAATCTCATGCCGCAAAAGCTTTAGAGGCACTTAATGTCTATAGTGAACGCTACCATCTAGAAGAGCCGCAATCAAAAACATTATCACTCACAAAGCACAAACTAGATGATGATGCAGCAAGTTATGCCGTCAATCAAACCATCCACTCGCTTGAAAAACGAATCAATGAACTTGGTATCAGTGAAGCCACCATACAAAGACAAGGAACCCACCATATCAGCATTGACCTTCCAGGGGTCCAAGACATTGTCTATGCAAAGAAAATCATTGGGAAAACTGCAACTTTAAGATTTCAAATGGTTGCAAACCAATCGACAGGAGAACAGAGCATTCCAAATAGCGAAGGCATACCAATCCCCCTTGAGCCCAATATTGTCCTATCAGGGCAATCAATTTCATTTGCACATGCTAAGATATCAGAAGGCCAACCTCTGGTAGAAATTCGTCTTGATGGCCAAGCCGATGACTTTTATCAAACAACCACAGAGCGTGTGGGTGATCGCTTGGCAGTCATTTATAGCGAAACCCAAAATGATGCATTAATTGAGAAAGTGATCAGTGCGCCTGTGATTAAGCAGCCCTTGGCTGACAACTTTGTCATTCAAGGATCCGGTTCTATCCAAGAGGCGAAAGACCTTGCGTTACTACTGCGCTCAGGTGCTCTTGCTGCTCCTGTGAAGTTTGTTGAAGAAACAACCATTGGGCCCTCACTCGGAAATGACAATATAACCAAAGGTATTGTATCTTTGGCCGTTGGCAGTAGTATCATCTTTATCTTCATGGCTTACTATTATAGGGTATTTGGTCTAATTGCGAATATGGCCCTGGTTCTGAACATTGTGATGATTGTGGCTATTTTATCACTAATGGGGGCAACATTAACCCTTCCCGGTATTGCTGGTATTGTCTTATCGGTTGGGATGGCTGTTGATGCCAATGTCCTCATTAACGAACGTATTCGAGAGGAGCACAGTGCCGGACTTGGACTGCGCGAAGCAGTTAAAACAGGGTATGACAAAGCCCTATCTGCCATTGTTGATGCTAACATTACAACACTACTTGTTACCTTGGTTTTATTTAGCCTAGGATCAGGCGCGGTGAAAGGATTTGCCATCACAACCTGCATGGGGATCTTATCATCTATCTTTACCTCTGTTATTGTTACCCAAGCGTTTACTGATAGTTTTATAAAACTGGGCTGGATTCAAAACGTTTCATTGTCTCATGACTGGTTCAAACATGTACCTAGAATTGATTTCATGGGGCTAAGCCGACAGGCTTTTGGCTTTTCTACCGTATTGCTTATCTCTTGTTTAATGATTTTGCCATTAAAAGGCATCCACCTTGGCTTAGACTTTACTGGTGGTCAGCAGCTAACTTTAACAACAAATGATCAAACAACGGCGGAAGATGTGAGACACGCACTCTCTATTATTGGTGCAGAGCAGTCTCAAGTTCAAACCTATGGCTCTAGCCAAACGTATATGATAAAAATTGGGCACTCTGAGTCTGCTGTTTCAAGCACTGCAGAGAAACTAACCCAACTACTACCCGGAAGTAACGTGCTACAAGCTGAATTTATTGGTCCGCAGGTAGGATCATCGATGCTTACAAATAGTGTCATAGCCGTTTTGGTAGCCCTAGGGGTCACCATGTTATATGTTGCCATGCGCTTTGAGTACCGTTTTGCAATGAGTGCCATTGTCTCCCTTATTCATGATCCTATCTTAATATTGGGCATATTCTCGCTAACACAGATTGAATTTAATCTCATTGCACTGGCAGCCATGCTCACCATACTGGGATACTCCATTAACGATACGATCGTGGTCTACGACAGAGTGAGGGAAAGCTTTATGACCAGCTTAAATCTGAGTACAGAAGAAGTCATCAATGATGCTATTAACCAAACATTATCTCGAACCGTGCTCACATCTTGCTTGACACTTGCTGTTGTGATGGCACTTTACTGCTTTGGTGGTGACTATTTACACGGCTTCTCACTGTCATTAGCCATTGGAATTATTATTGGTACCTACTCATCAATCTACATTGCTGGCTCAATGGCTGTGAAACTTGGGCTAAAAAGAGATGATTTGATACAACAACCTGCTGAAACTGGAGAATTATTATGAACCACCATGCCTTACTGAATACTGCGTTTAAAGAGGTTAGGCAATGTTGCCAACACATTTTGCAAGGGTACGATCGACTAAATTCGGCCAAACCCTCAAAAGAGGATAGAGAACAATTCATTTCATCTATCGATGCCGATGTCCAGCATGTGCTGATCAGCCAACTAAAAGAATACTACCCTACGCATAAATTTGTCGCTGAAGAGCCCAGTTCTGAAGCATCGCAACAACTACCCGAGCATGACAATGTGTGGGTTATTGATCCTATTGATGGTAGCAATAACTATATGCACCACATTCCATTCTTTGCAGTCTCAATTTGTTACTACTCACAAGGTGAAGCCAAAGCAGCTTTGGTTTATGACCCTATAAATGATGAATTATTTACTGCTATCGAAGGTAAAGGCGCTCTACTTAATCAACGCAGAATATACAGCAGTCATTGTAAAGAGCTCTCAGAGGCTGTTTGTGGTATTGAAGGCCGCTCAGGGCATCACCAAAATATTGAAAGCCAGGTTAGAACAACCAGAAAGCTTGGCTGTACATCGCTGACACTATGCTACGCTGCTTGTGGTCGCTTTGACCTGAGTGTTTGTGAGAAACCTCACTTATGGGATATCGCTGCAGGACTTCTCATTGCAAAAGAGGCTGGATTGGTTCTATACAATGAGGCAAAAGAAGATTATCAATTGGATGATGCATACTTATATACCTCAACATTATCATTAAAAAAGCAAGTTTAAGCCATGCCTATTACCATTGTTCTAGAACACACGTCTCATCCTGGCAATATTGGCGCATGCGCTAGAGCCATGCACACGATGGGAATTGAGCACCTCACCTTACTCAACCCCTGCGAGATAACTGAAGAGGCTTATGTTCGTGCCCGCAGTGGTAAGGCTATTTTAGAACAAGCCACCATTATCAGCTCTGCCAAGGAGCTGGGGCACTATCATGCAATCTATGGCACCACAAGTCGCCATCGATCATTACACCTACCTGTTTACTCCTCAAGGGCAATTGGGCCCATGATAGGCCAAGAAGCACATTTAAATGTAGCGATACTCTTTGGCAATGAGACCAATGGCTTAAGTAATGAGCTTTTACACCTATGCCAAGCAATTATTGAGATACCTGCAACAAAAGGCAACTCTCTTAACTTATCTCATGCCGTCCAAATTATTTGTTATGAGCTATCACAAACACCTGTGCAAACCTCTGAGGATGTATACGCAACACTATCAGATAGGCTCAAATTCTTAGCCTGGCTAGAACAATACCACCAAGATACCGACTTTTTATTACCACATACGCTAACACGCATTCAAAACATCACCAACAAAGCCAAACTGACTCCAGAAGAGCTTAGGCTCCTTTATAGTCTTGTGTCAGCCTCAAAAAGCTAAAGTCCTGGGCGCAGGAGAAGCTCGGTAGTCTAAATATCTAAGTTACGCCTCAGTTAATACCTTTTTGAATCCCTCACGCTGATCCGTTTTTTAGAGAAAAACTTGCAATAGCTGCTTGGCGTTAGCATCAATATCTGCACCCTGCCTCACTAACTCATAAATAATATTAATGTTTGGCTTTTGAACAGCTATTTGTAAGGCCGTGATCCCCTTTTTCTTAGAGGAAATATCCAATTATGCACCATGTTCGACCAACCTCCTAACAGTATGATGATGCCCTACAGCAACAGCATACATTAATGGTATCATGTTCCCCTCTTCATTCTGATAATTGATGAAATCTACAAAATAGTTGAGATTATATGGAGAATAACTGACGTTACCAGACAACCTCCTATCATAAAGAGCATTAAACTTATCCAAAATATGCGCAACCACTTTGATGCATTGAAACCAATGGCATAATGACGCATATTGCCGCCGGTACCAATTTTTGAGAAAACTTGGTTTTCATTTAAGTAACGAATAAATTCATCAAGTGTCATACTTCTCTACTTTTGTTGTCTGACTTATATTAACTAGGATCCGGCAATCTGTTCATAGAAAGTCCAAGAACAAACCCGTCAAAAATTACATCATGGTATTGAAAACCAATAAATTTAATACTATAATGGTTTCATTTTAACCTATGATTTATTTAGATTATGCTGCATCAACCCCTTTGCATCCTGAGCTTCAGGACATGCTGCCTGATGTGTTTTTAAAAACCGGGAATGCACAATCTCAGCAAATGAATCAGATCCACCAAAAGATTATTGAGGCAAAACAAAAAATTTGTCAATACTTTCATGGCAACCCTGATCGACTCTTTATGACATCTGGTGCCACAGAATCCATCAATACTGCCCTTATTGGTGCTGCCAACTTTTATTCACGAAGTGGAAAACACCTGATCACCTTTGAAACAGAGCACCAAGCTGTTTTAAAAACATTTCATTACCTAAAGACCCAAGGGTTTGAGATTAGTATTCTACCTGTACTTCCCCATGGTGAGATTGATATCACGCGTTTAAAACAGGAGATTCGGCCTGATACGACACTCATTTCACTCAACCATCTATGTAATGAAACAGGATTGATACATAATCTAACCCCCTTACAAGCAATAAGACAAGAAACCGGGGTCATGCTTCACCTAGATGCATGCCAGAGTATTGGAAAATCTGAGCTTGATCTCAGAAAGACTCCTATAGACTTCATGAGTTTATCGGCCCATAAATCTTATGGACCACAAGGCGTTGGCGCACTGTATCTTGCGGAAAACAGGCATGTGCAGCCCATAATCCATGGAAGCCACCCAGTTAGAAGTGGGACCATATCTCATGCGCTTACCACATTAATGGGTGCATCATATGCCATAGCAAAACGAGATTATGTTACTAACCAGGAGTATATTAATCATTTAAGACAATTATTTTTGTCTCAATTATCTGTTGAATTTTATGCTCATGAACAACATGGTGCCCCCCATATTATTAACATTTGTTTTCCAAATGCCACGGCAGATGCAGTAAATCATATTCAAAAGCACATTGCGTGCCAAACCAGCTCAGCGTGCTTTAAAGGGGCCGCCTCACATGTATTGACTGCACGGAGAATACCACTACATCATATCCTGCGCAGTATTCGATTTTCTCTGGGAGTTACAACAACCGAGGATGACATATCTCAAGCTTGCAATATCATTAACCGACTCATGACCAAGTAATATCATGATCTTTCGGCTTGCAACATAAAAGTAGCACTGATAAGATCAAACCAGGTTAGGATAGAGAGCAATATGGAAATTGAAACGGTAAAAAGCAATCTGGCTAGTTATTTAGGATTTGGCTCAACTTATCAAAGTATTATTGAAGCGATTATCTATACTGTCATTAAAGATAGTACAGAGCTTAACTTAACCTCTCCTGCTAATCTTACGTTCAGTAGGAAAGATGAAACTGTTTCCTATATGAGAAATGACTCTCCTAGACCTACCCAACTAACAACCCCCATTAAAGGGATGGATCTAGCCAAGATATTAACAGAAAGTGAATTGAGTATTCTACAAAAATTTCTTGATGAAAAAATCCAAATTGTTGTTTGGAAAAAAGACCGTAGTCAATATGTTTTTCAAAACCCTACTTTAGACAAAAGCCTTCATGCTGTTGTATCAGATTTTGCAAAAACATTTAAGTTCTTACTCAGCCACTATATTTATTTCCACGCGTTATCCACTGAAGCAGAGTTTGCCCCCCAACAATATGCTCAAATTGCCTGGATCTTACGCGAAGACCCTTTACTCAATCAACAAGTATTAAAACAAGTGAGTATCCTGTCAAAATCTTCGTGTGAGCGCTCCCCCAATGCCCTTTCTGGAAAGAGAGCTTTACACAAAATAGTATGCGATGATCTTTTATGGACTTGGGAAAGCCCGATAAAGATCCACCCTGCTGCCAGCTCATACGCCACACACCTTGCATTTCAAAAAGTTGATGCAAGTATTTATAAAAACTATATCTTTTATATTCAAAGTGGCGGACATGTTCAGATGCTCATTAAACAAGGCACTGACTCTGCTCACGAATATGAAAAAATTAAAAAAAACCCGGCAACATTTCCCACACATGCACAATACCTTAATTTCAAAGGCCATACAGACACAGCTGGACAAAAAGCAGATATTAAAAAATTGATACCCAGAAGATTGCTGCGTGATCAAGAAGAGACAATGAAGGAGCTCAATGACGTTATCATACAGGCTATTAATGCAAGCGCATCATTCAAAAGAGCGCACAGTAGCACACAATCTGCCGCACTTACCCTTTATTTATTTAACAAAAACTTCAAAAGGTTTCTTGCACAGCGTCATGCAGTACAGCTAACTCACAAACTCAGCACCAACAGTGGCTGGGACCCTATCCCAGACCCCCAAGAAGCCATAGAATATATCGAGAAAACGCTGACAATTGAGGTACCATCTTTATGTAATAAGGCATTTATCTCTGAGGAGGCTGCCGGAATTTCTAGCACTTTTAGTGCATACTGGGCGCTTAAAGGTGATAGAAAAACATTTCAAATCTTACATGATGCTATTTCAAATATCATAGAAAAAGCAAAGCCTCAAAGTAACGTGACACAAGAAGATCTGGAAACAATATTGGGCACACTGCCACTAATAACATGTTTTGATGACAGTCCATCTGAAATGGTTCAAACATTAATCACCGAACTAAACGTGCTTATTACAAAGCATCAGAAAAAGCTCTATAACACATACCATGAGGGTATTGGTTTTCAGAGACATTTTGTATCAAGCCTCTCCAAAGCCATTGCCAATAGCAAAGCTAGCGGCTATTCGGTCGATATTGGCCATAGCTTATTAGACATCATTTTAAGCGTCCAACGCACAACAAAAACAGACGCCCTGTGGTGTATTTGTAGCTTGTTTACGCGAGCAAAGGCATTGACTGCTGAAGGCAAGTCTATAGCATTGGATACATATACACGGGAGAATGGATTGTTATCATGGGAGCATGCTGCACCCACCGCAAAACTCCAGCCTCCTGCAGGAGACTCTGAACATGCCTTTAATACTTTCAGATCAGCTGGAAAGCGAGTGACAATCTTACCCACGGTAAATTAACTATGTGACACACTCTGCATCTTCTACGAGTATGGTTGCGTAGAGATCGTCTGTATTATATCCTACTTGAGTAATCACACCCAATTTAATATCTGCATCACAGAGTTTATCAATCCCCGTTGTATACACCGATTGACAACGTTTTAATTGGTGATAGGGGTCTACAAAACAGAGTCCATACGTGGTATCTGATATCTTTTTAGCCAAATAGTAATAACGATTGTCAACAGCAACCGAAACCAGCATGTCCTTCGTAATCCCTGACTCACTTTTCTGCACAACGGGTACGTCAGAGCTATTATTTTCAGCCGATTTGTGCATATAGACCATTGGCCTCACTACCAATAACATCACGGAGCATACCACCATCAACAACAGTACTTTTTTACGTAGCGATAAACGACGGCGTTTAAACAATGGCCTACTCCGTTGTCAAAATATCCGTACCATACTCATGTAACATATCGATAATCTTAGCACCACCTCTTGCGACACATGTTAATGGGTCATCTGCCAACATCACAGGCAAACCTGTTTCTTCAGCGATCAAACGGTCAATATCGCGCAATAATGCGCCACCACCTGTGAGCATCAATCCGCGTTCTTCAATATCAGCAGACAGTTCAGGGGGGGCTTGCTCTAATGCTGCACGTATGGCATCAATGATACCAGCCAAAGGCTCTTGTAGTGCCTCTAAAACATGCGTACTATTGATCACAAAGCTGCATGGGACACACTCAGTCATACTTCTCCCTGAAACCTGCAGTTCTTTGATATCATCAACAGGAAAAGCTGTTCCAATGGTTCTTTTTATCTTTTCGGCAGTAATCTCACCAATGAGGCAAGCAAACTTCTTTCTCACATAACTAATAATCATCTCATCAAACTTGTCACCGCCAATGCGAACACTTTGGGCATATACAATACCATTTAATGAAATAATCGCGATCTCGGATGTACCGCCACCAATATCAACTACCATAGACCCACTGGCAGATTCAACGGGTAAGTTAGCACCAATGGCTGCTGCCATCGGCTCATCAACCAAATAGACATTCCCTGCCCCGGCACCAATAGCTGACTCTTTTATCGCCCGTCGCTCAACCTGTGTTGCACCATAAGGCACGCATATAACGACCTCTGGACGAAACCATCTAGCGGGAAATTGGGTTGGCATGACCTGTTGTAAAAAGTATTTCAGCATTTCTTCGGTCACTTGAAAATCTGCAATAACACCATGCTGTAGTGGCCGCTTAACATCCATACCCACAGGCGTCCTACCAACCATTCTTTTAGCGGCTGTACCAACAGCGCAAACTTTCTTCTCCCCAGTGTAGGCAGTTGATTTTACCGCGACAACAGATGGTTCATTTAAGAGAACGTCTCCTGTTTTTGCACAAACCAATAGGGTGTTGTATGTTCCCAAATCAACAGAATAGGTCTTCCTGGGGGTTTCCCAGGGCATGTTCCAAAATCGAAAACGTTGCATTTCCTTCTCCACTTCGATCCATCTTAACCCTAATCTATATCAAATATTGAGTTGACACAAACATTAATATGACTATTATAAAGGTACATATGTAATGGGCACTTATTATGACAGAACTGAATAGCACAGATCAAAATATATGTAATGACATGGTCACAAAAATCGCTAAACTTGCAAGACTAAGACTCACCGCCCAAGAGGCTACTGATTATCAAGAAAACTTCACGGAACTCATTAATTTGTTTCATGAACTTGACGATCTTGATATGACATTAAGCAGCACAACGAACAGGCTATTAACCAATGCTCAGGATTGCCGCTCTGATTCACCAGAGCTAACGGATATGTCTCAGCTATCCAAAGCCTCTCCACATTTTAATTCAGAGACGAAATACTTCGACGTTCCACAATTTATTGAGTACGATAATGAATAAACCGTTACACAACCATACTGTTCAGGAGTTGTCCGACTTGGTGCAATCTAAAAAAGTAACACCTACTGAACTTGTGAATACTTTTCATGAAAGAATTGAGCACTATGATCAAGATATCAATGCTTTTGTGCATACCAACAAAGAGATCTCATTACAGCAGGCCAAACTTGCTGAGGAAGCCCTTGCTTCAGGAAACAGTTCTCCTCTAACAGGAATCCCCATTGGTCACAAAGATATCTTCTGTACACACGACATGCCCACCACTTGTGGTTCTAAAGTTTTAAAAGACTTTGTTGCAACTTATGATGCGACTGTTATCACAAAAAGTCGTGAACATGGCTTGATCACATTGGGCAAACTCAATATGGATGAATTTGCCATGGGATCCACCAACCAAACCAGTGCCTGGGGTGCTGTTCAAAACCCCTGGAACCCTGAACACTGTCCTGGGGGCTCATCAGGTGGTTCCGCCGCTGCTGTTGCAGCCAGACTTGCGCCTTGCGCCACCGGCACGGATACTGGTGGGTCCATTCGCCAGCCTGCTGCATTCACGGGCATTACTGGTATCAAGCCTTCTTATGGGCGCATATCACGTTATGGCATGATTGCTTTTGCATCAAGCTTAGATCAAGCAGGCCCCATGACGCAAACTGCATATGATGCTGCCATGCTTCTTAACGCTATGTGTGGACAAGACCCTCATGACATGACAACATCTAACGTACCCTGTCCAGACTTTACAGCATCAATATCTCAACCCATAACCGGCTTAAAAATTGGTATTCCTGAAGAATATTTTGGTTCAGGTCTCGATGCTGAATGTGAAGAAAAAATACAATCTGCTATTTCTGCATTGCAAAAACTAGGAGCGGAGATTGTCCCGATCCACCTGGAAAACCTCAAGTACGCCATACCCACATATTATTTGCTAGCGCCTATTGAGTGTGCTTCAAACTTAGCTCGATTTGATGGTGTACACTATGGCTACCGTGAGGACCAAACAAACAATATTCAAGACATGTATGAGTTAAGTCGTGAAAACAGCTTTGGAGATGAAGTAAAACGTCGTATCTTAGTTGGGACATTTGCGTCATCTGGTTCATACTCTGATGAATATTATAAAAAAGCCCTGCAAGCGAAGAACATCATTCGCAATGATTATAAAAAAGCGTTTCTTGATGTCGATGTGATCTTAACCCCCACGACAACATCTACTGCATTCAATATGACCAACAACATCATGACCCCTCAACAGATGTACTTATCTGATATATATACTGTATCGGTTAATCTTGCGGGTCTTCCCGGTATCTCTTTCCCTGTTGGTTTTTCTCAAAATGGATTGCCCATCGGGGCACAGCTCATTGGAAAACGATTTTGTGAAGATACCATCCTCCGTATTACACATGCCTACCAACAAGTAACAGATTGGCATACGCAATACCCTGATAGCTTTAAATAAAGGAGCTCAACATGCAAATTGTTGCAGGCATAGAAATCCATATCCAACTACAGACAAAGACAAAAGCATTTTCTGCAAGCCCTATTGGCTTTGGCGGTTCTCCCAATGAGCGAGCATCCGCTATTGATATCGGTATGCCCGGTACGCTTCCTGTTGTGAATAAAGAAATGTTGTCTCAAGCAATCATGCTGGGCACTTGGTTAAACAGCAAGATTAATGCCCTAAATACCTTTGCTCGTAAGCACTATTTTTATCCTGACCTGCCTAAAGGTTACCAAATCACACAAGATGAAAACCCTATTCTTACCGGTGGATACTTAGAGTATGAGGTTAAGGGTGAGACAAAGCGCTGTGAGCTACACCATGCTCACTTAGAAGAAGATGCCGGAAAGTCAGTACATGGATACAAGCATGGCATCAGTGGCGTCGATTTAAATAGAGCCGGTCAACCTTTGCTAGAAATTGTAACAGAACCTTGCTTGAACAATATTGATGAAATCATTGCGTTCCTCAAAAGAATGCATAGCATTGTCACCTATCTTGGCATTTGTGATGGCAACATGCAGGAAGGTTCATTCCGTTGTGATGTCAATGTTTCTATTCGAAAAGATGAACATGCACCACTTGGAACCCGCGTTGAGCTCAAAAACATGAACTCGTTTAAATTTATCCAAAAAGCACTAGAGTTTGAAATTAGTCGCCAAACAGATCTTTTGGAAGACGGCAAGAAGATTGTTCAGGAGACTAGACAATATAACGAAAAAACAGGTAAAACCGAAAGCATGAGGGACAAAGAAACCGCTCAAGATTATCGCTATTTTAAAGACCCAGACATACCTGCTGTTTGGATTGATGATGCATTTATCGCAGAAGCTGTTGCTAGGCTTCCTGAATCACCCACTGACCGACTGGAACAGTACGTCTCATTGGGGGTACCAAAGACAGAGGCTACAATTATCGCTTACAACAAACCTATGGGAGATTATCTCGCATACTTAATCCAACAGGACCTGGATCCAAAATTAGCCAGCAACTGGCTTCTTGGCCCAGTATCTGAGCACGCCAACAAAGAAGGACTGCTTTTTAATGCCTTACCCATTTCTGCAAAAGAACTTGCTGAACTTTTAACAGCCCTACGTGACGATATCGTCTCTTCTAAAATGGCAAAAGAGGTCTTCGGCTTTATGTGGACAGAGCAGAAAAGTGCTGCTACCATTATTGAAGAGAAAGGTCTCAAACAATTGACCAATGAGGACGAGATTGCTGGAATTATTATGGACATTATCCAAAATAACCCTTCACAAGTTGACGCATATCGTAACGGCAAAGATAAACTCTTTGGATTTTTTGTTGGGCAAGCCATGAAAGCAACCAAAGGACAAGCCAATCCAGCATTACTAAACAAAATTTTAAAGGACAAGCTCAATGCTTAGACACCAAAAAAACTCATTACTGGGTGGGCTAGGCTGGTTTATTGCTTCTGCTTTTTATGGGTATCAAGCAGCCATTAAAGCCATGGTTGTGACGCTGTCAGATCAGATGATGGCGGATTATAGTATCGGGCTATCACAGTTCGCCATGGTCACCACAGCATATGCGATTGGATATGCAGCGATGCAAATCCCTGTTGGAATCGGACTTGATCACTTTTCTCTTAAAAAAATGATGACCTCGGCCATTGGAACTTTTGCTGTTTGCTGCTTTTGCCTGTCACTCACAAACCACTATCTTGTGATACTCATGCTAAGATTTATCATGGGGATTTCAGCAGCTGCGTCTGTCCTTGGCGCCTTTAAGGTATGTGCAGAATGGTTTGATAGCAATATGTTTGCAACCCTATCCGGCTTGACAGTGACTTTAGGATTCTTAACTGGTGTGTTAGGGAACAAACCTGTATTGTACCTTAGCTCAATTTACTCAATTCAAGAAATATTTTTTGGCCTTGGCATCTTTGGTATCCTCTTAGCCTTTGCTGCCTTTGTTTTTATCAAGAACTTTGAACCCATCAAAGCCAAACCCTTAAGAACAAAGCAGCTTCTCAATGACATTTCAGAAATCAGCTGCAATAAGAAAAGCTTGGTTCTTATTTTTTATGCCATGCTGGTTTACACCCCGATGCTCATTCTTAATGAAACGTATGGCGCGATTTTTTTCAAAACCTACTTTGGTTATGATGCCAACAATACTGCAGACATCCTAAGTGCGATCCTCATTACCAGTGCCATTGCTGCTCCTTTGCTGGGCTGGATTAGTGACCGCTCAGGAAAGCGGCGACCCATTATTGTTCTTGCACCTATTATTGTTTTGGTCTGCCTACTCATGATTTTATTTCGTGTTGATTTGCTTGCGGGTGATTATTCTATCCTTATAACGGCACTTCTGTGCATCGTCTTTAGCGCCATGACCTGGGGATTCCTACTATCCTACAGTGTCTTTAAAGAAACCCACTCATCCCATGTCGTCTCCACTGGCTTGGGTATGATGAATAGTATTAATATGTTAGGGGGAATTATCATCGTCCCGATTATTGGACAACTCATGGAGGCGCTCCCCAACCTGTATCCAAGCCTTACTTCACAAGACATCTACTTTTATGCCTTTTTATCACTACCTTTAATTATTCTTTCTACACTTCCCTTATTAAGGCACATTCCTGAAACCAACTGCCGGTCACTCTATGATTAAATCACACGCAAAAAAGCAATCCCCAGCTCCTATAGTTATTGGATGGATTGTCACTACCGCTGTTATTTTGTTTTATGCTTATGAGTACCTGCTGCGGCTTGCACCATCCCCTATGTATGACTACTTTGCAACCCAGTTCCATGCGACAGCATACCAAATTGGACTGATTGACAGTGCATACTATTGGGCATATATCCCCATGCAGATCCTTGTTGGCACCATTATGGATATCCTAGGTGTTAGAAAACCCATGTTCCTCGCTGTTTTGTCTTGTATTGCAGGAACTTTCTTATACAGCTTACCCCATAGTTTGACTTTAGTTCTGCTTGGTAGGATGCTCATAGGGTTCGGCTCATCATTTGGCTTTGTGGCTGTTCTTAAAACTGCCACATTGTGGCTCCCAAAAAGACTGTTCCCTCTTGCTGTGGGCATCGCAACGTCCATGGGCATGCTTGGCGCTATTTCTGGCATCTCTGGAATTAGCATATTAATTAATATATTCGATATTGAAACCACGCTACAAATCACACTTGGCATCGGTTTTGCCATCTTCGCCATTACCTATTTATGTGTATACGATAAAAAATCTAGAGCACGCCGGTCTCATACAAAAAAACGTATTAAGATTGTTGAACAAACACTGTCCAATGTTCTTTCTAATCCACAAATATGGTTAGCAGGTACAATTGGCCTTGCATTATACCTCCCTACCCAAATTTTTGGCTTATGGGGAATCCCTTATTTTGAGCATGTCCACGATATGTCACGAGCAACTGCTTTGAAAGTGTCTCCGTTAATTCTATGGGGATGGTTGGTAGGAGGTCCATTGGTTGGTATTCTTTGTGACTATGTCAAAAACAGACGCATGATCTTAATTACTGGTTCGTTTTTAACATTTTCAACACTGGCGCTGCTGCTCTACATGCCCATGACTCAGCTCAATCATATCATTCCTGCCATGTTCTTTATGGGAGTTTTTAGCTCTGTGCAAATTCTAGTTTTTGATATCGCAGCAAGCTCCTCCAAACGCTCACAAGCTGGAACTGCTGTTGCTGTCACCAATATGATTATTATGCTTGGTGGTGCAATCCAGCCATTTATTGGCAGCTTAATTGAAAGCATGTCTACCGATGGGGCGCTATTTAGTGCAGAAGGTTTCAATCATGCCTTTCTTATAATGCCCATTACTTGCTTATTGGCATTCTTTTTAACATTTTTATTAAAAGACCTTCCTAGCCATGACTAAAAAACTCTATATCGAAACCCATGGCTGTCAAATGAATGTGGCTGATTCTCAAACCATCGTAGACTCGTTAAGAGAATCATTCGATATTACGGAAACATCCAACCCTGATGAATCTGACATTATGGTTATGAATACCTGCTCAGTACGAGAAAAACCTCAAGAAAAAGTATTTTCTGAACTTGGCAGATGGCGGGCAGTAAAGGAAAAAAGGCCTGGCGTTATTATCGCTGTTGGCGGATGTGTTGCTAGCCAAGAAGGCGAAAATATTATTAAAAGAGCCCCGTATGTTGATATCATCTTTGGCCCACAAACACTGCATAGACTTCCTAAGCTCATCGCATCACATTGCCATAGCAATCAGCCTATTATTGACATCTCATTCCCAGAACATGAAAAGTTTGACCAAGCACCCAGTAGACAAAGCCGAAGCCCAGCAGCTTTTGTATCGATTATGGAAGGCTGTAGCAAATACTGCTCTTTTTGCATTGTACCCTATACTCGTGGAGACGAGTTTAGTAAAGCATTTGAGCTTGTTATCAAAGAATGTCAACTGCTTGCAAAAAAAGGTGTGAAAGAAATCAATTTCCTTGGACAAAATGTTAATGACTACCAATCAAGCTTTCAAGGCAACACCATTCGCTTGGCAGATTTAATCCAATATGTTGCTTCCTTAGACGGCATTGAGCGGATTCGCTACACCACCTCGCACCCACAGGCCTTCTCTCAAGATCTCATAGATGCTTATGAGCACGTTCCTGAACTAACCTCTCACCTACACTTACCCGTTCAAAGCGGGTCAAACAGGATACTTCGGGAAATGAAGCGAGGTTATGAAGTAGAATTATTTGAGGAACAAGTCGCGAAACTACGCGCCATTCGCCCCAATATCTGTATTTCAACTGACTTGATTATTGGCTTTCCTGGGGAGTCGCATGAAGACTTTATGGAAACAGTGTCTCTAATCAAAAGAATCAAATTTGACCACTCGTTTAGCTTCATCTACTCAAAACGCCCAGGAACACCTGCTGCTGACCTACCCGACCCTATTTCTGAAGAAGAAAAAAAAGAACGTCTCAAAATTGTACAATCACTCATTCAGGATCAAGCCGATGAAATCAGCCAGGGGATGATTGGAAAAACTGAATATGTGCTATTTGAAAATATTTCTAAAAAATCTTCTGGTGAAGTTTGTGGTCGTACTGAGAATTGCCGCTACGTTAATGCTCCAGGAGACTCTTCTTTAATTGGTAAAATTCTTCCTGTTAGGATTCTAAGTGCCAATAGGCACTTTTTAAAAGGTGTGCTCGTATAGCACCATACTTGACTTCTCAAGCTATGCATTATAATATAATGCAAAACATTTGGAGCACAAAATTGAAAATAGTATCCTCAACATTTCAAAATATATTAATTAAAACCAAAAACTTAGTTTTTGCAGCAGGCCTTCTATTAATGGTTATAGGCGCTGTGATGAATCCCTTGCAATCTATTGTCGGCATGAGCCTTCGCTCTATATCACTATATGAATTTTACTTTATCAACATCCTAACGCGAAAAAAAGCCAAGTTTCACCCTCAACTAAAAGGCTTTACAAACTTTTTCGTTCGTCTGTTGCCAGAACTTATTTGGAAATCCCTTGTGGATGCATACGAGTTAATTGGTATTGCAGTAGGCACAGTTGGGCTAATCTATATGATTCCTGGTGGCGGTATTTTAGGACTTGTCTCAATATCCAGCAGTACGATAACCGCTCCTATTGCATTGTATATGATTGGAAAATCCTATCTAGTGCTAATGATAATGCTTGCTTGCCTGTCCTCATTTTTTGATGCGCCATTATATGGATACTTGAAGTTGACACCCTTGGTGACCTCAGTAGCATTTGCAGTCGTTACAAATTATGCAGCAGGGCTCATCCTAACAGCACCCATATTCGCTGCTGCTGCTTACGCGGGATCAGTCATCCCACTATTCTACTTTGCTAAATCCGCTTTTAACAATATATCAATGACCTGGAGTAACGAGTCAACCAACAGTGACTGCCTTTACTATGGTCTAGGGACGCTTTCTATTCTCTTGCATTTACTTGAGGCTAGCTGTATGATTATTGGTCTTTCATTAGGTAGACCCCTATTCATCAGTGGTGCCAAGTTACTAACCAGCGCTATCGTTCAAGCGCCACTACTTGCTGCCACAACGCTTGCAGCTACTAACAAAGTCTCTGAAGATTTTTGCCTTAACCAAACTGTAACTAGCTCACTCTAGAGCGGGTTTTCTGGAATCAAAGTCTTTACTTTAATAAAGGTAAAGGCTATTTGATCTAGAGTGTTTGCTGTATTTAAGTTTTGAGAGTATGAGTACACACGATTTAGCGTACACAGCTCATCATAGATAGACCATAACTCTACTCTAGCGTGATTTCGTACAATGTGAGCCATTAACATGACAGCAACAGCCAGCACATCTTTCACAGCGCTGCCTGAAAAACTTTGTATCGCCTCGACAGGATCACTATTACAAAACACCTCCTGGTATAAGCGCAAACCCAGTGGCTCTGAATCGTAAGATGACAATAACGCTTGATTCATACCATAGATAGATGAAATTTCATGAAATGAGGGATGGAGCTCCCACTCTAACAAGTGATCAGGCGTATACTGCAATAACTGTGCTCTAGAACGAATAGTCGGTAACAGATGTCTTCGGTTCATCACAAACAACATAAAGCACGTTGCACCTGGTGGCTCCTCAAGTAGCTTTAAGATTGCATTTGATGCTGCAGTATTCATCTCATCGGCAGGAGATATGGCGACGACATGATAGTTTTTTGCAGGCTTACGGGACAACCTATTTTGCAGCGCTCTTATTTGATCGACTTTTATTGCATGCCCATTGGGCACTATGTGATGGGTGTCTGCAATTGAAGCCTCAATGATCTCGGCCAAGGACTGCGTCAATGACTGTCTCCCACTATCTGGAATGCCTTCAAAGATATAAGCATGGCCTAACCGACCACTTGCTTGAATATTTTTAAGACGACTCAATATACAATGCATTAGCCGGCCAACTTTTTGGTCAAAGATTCTAATAAATCCGATTTTACCTTAGAGACATCCTGAGAACCATCAATCATAATATAATGACTGCTTCGCTGTGCTCTTGCAATATAGGCATCTTGAACGCGCTCAAAGAACTCATAGCGCTCCTGCTCAATTCGATCAATACGTTCTTGTCGACTCAAAACACGACCCATTGCTATATTCACAGGGCATGTTACCAAGATTGTTATATCAGCACTTACTGACTGACATGCTACTTCAGAAAAATAGTCTAATGTTTCCTCAGGGATTCCACGACCGCCACCTTGATACGCATAACTGGCATCAACATAACGATCACTTACCACAGACGTACCCGTAGCCAATGCAGGCGCAATGACTTGACTCACATGATGTGACCGAGAAGCAAACATCAATAATAGCTCTGTAGATGCGTCAACCACATGATCTGGGTCTTTAAGTATACTTCGAATTTTTTCTGCAAGATCGGTTCCACCTGGTTCTCGAGTTAATAGGGTTTTATGCCCTATCCCCTTAAGATAAGCAATCACCTCTTTGGCAAGCGTTGTTTTTCCAACCCCTTCTATCCCTTCTAACGTAATAAAAAGACCATCTTGATTCATAGGTATATGCCATAGTAGCAGTTATTTACTGATTCATCGCAATAATATCATTGATACTATCAATGGCATTTTGTATCGTTACAATTTTCTCTGCCTGATCATCTGGGATATCAATCCCAAACTCTTGCTCAAGAGCAATAACAACCTCTACCACATCTAATGAATCAGCCCCAAGATCTTCTTGGAAAGATGCCTCAGGGACCACTTTCTCTTCATCAACACCTAGTACAGTAGCGATGATCTTTTGAACAGTTTCGTCTATATTATCCATAGTATATTCCTAACAGTTAAGTTTGGCACCATTGTATTAGATAATATGGAAACTGCCAAGAGAATTACGCAAAAATACGCTTTTTTGCATGGATAATAACATCCAAAAGAACATCTCTGAATCTATCTGTTTTACATGACCCATGCGCTTTATAAATGTAGCCGTTTAATCCTGTAAAGAGTGCAGCAGAATGTAATACTGGAACACATAAAGGATCACTACCCCATCCCTTAGCTTCTGAAATCATAGACTCAAGAAGCTTGGTCATACAATTGCCGACAAAGCCATCACATAAGACAATATCCACAGGAGATGGTAAAATATCACACCCCTCAATAAATCCCACATAATTTAGTTCAGATGCTTCTAACAAGTTTGCTGCCAGCTTGATCGTCTCAGTTCCTTTAGTTTCCTCTACCCCCACATTCATCAAGCCAATAGTTGGCTGGTCTTTCCCTGATTCTTCAACAGCCATGAATGCATTACTCACAAAATCTTCAGGTTTTGGTGATATATTGGCACCCAAATCCGTAATATAGGCTTTTTTACCCTTATATGAGTAGGATGACAGGATGGCGGGACGCCTGACACCATCACGCATCTTTAACATCAAGTATGACAATGACATTAAAGCAGCAGTATTGCCCGCACTGACTCCCACGTCTGCATCACCCGTCTGAACAAGCTCTATCATTTTCCCCATTGATGAAGATTGACGTAACTTTGCTGCTTCAGCAGCCGTCATTGACATAGTGACTGCTGACTCAACAGGAAATACGACAATATTTGACGGTTTGGTTGCAAAATACTGCGAAATAATATGCGGCACAGCAATCACTTGAAAAACAATATCAGGGCTTTCCAATGCCACAGCAATAACTGCTTGGGCCGTGGACAAGGGCGCATAATCTCCGCCCATTAAGTCCACTGCAATTTTTAACGGTTTACTCATCTGAGTTTGCGCTTGCTAAAACGCTTTTACCCTTGTAAAAACCTTCTGGCGAGACATGATGTCTGAGCACTTTTTCCCCTGTGACAGGATCAGATATAACATTTGCAAATGCCAACTTTTTAGTACGACGGCTTTTTGCTTTCGATTTCGATTTTCTGCTTTTTTGAACAGCCATTTTTGCTCCTCATTGGTTAATTTCCTGATTATAACCAACAAAGACTGACATTGCAAGAGTTAGAATCTAGAATTAAGCCGCCTATTCTTGATAAGCTGCTGCCGCAACAAACGTGAGCACATCTTCAATGCTGGAGACAGTCTCAACATCACCCGCCCATGAGGGGTCTATAGCGCTACCAATTAAAATAACTTTCATCCCTGCAGCACAACCAGCATACGCATCTGGCAAGCTATCACCTACCATCCACACATCATTTGCGGTCAATTGATGCGATGTCATGGCGTGATGCAACATAATGGGTGATGGCTTTGCTGCATACTCTTCTGCAACCCAGATAGAGTCAATGTAGCGACTCATTTGTGTCAGCTTAAGCTCCTCTTCAACAGACACTCTTGACTTATTGGTGACAATAGCAACTTGTATGCCACTTTCTTGTGATATTTTCAAGACATCCTTTGCCCGAGGAAATAGCAACGGCGGAGCCATTTGATGATAAATCCGATGGTAACACTCAATAAAACCTTCGCAATCAATCTCACCATACAATTCATACAATAGTTGCTCAAATGATAAGCCGATCTTACTTTTAATTCGAGATTTAGAAACTTTTATAAACCCCTTTTCTTTCGCTGCCTCAAAGACACAAACTGCTATCTTTTCAAAAGAGTCAATCAACGTACCATCCCAATCAAAGCAAATTAACTTCGGTGTGTTGTGTGATGCATTTGGCATATTTAAAGTCCTTTTTCTCCTTGCAATAATTTACCGCCCTTTCGCAAAAATAGCAAGCTTATAACCTTTGCAAACATGCTTTTTGAGACGCAGTCATTTCACAAGTCAACTGCAAATTATTTTCAGCAGGGAATGTCAGTGACTCTGCATGCAAAAACATACAATCTATGACCGGATTATTTGCAACGCCATAACGCCCATCACCCACAATAGGAAACCCCATACTGGCTGCATGAACCCGAATTTGATGTGTTCTTCCTGTGATGATTTCTGCCTCCAGAAGCAAATATCGTCCGTAACGTTTCTTCAATCGAAACACTGTCTTTGAAGGCTTGCCTTTAGACGAGACCACAACCTTCGCTCCCCCCTGGTCATTATTTTGCCGCAACAGTGGCTTCTCGACAACCAACACCTCACTATTTGAACGCCAAGGTCCCTCAGCCAACAATATATACTTTTTCTCAACACCTCTATCACGCCAAATAGCTTGCCATTTTGCCAAACTAGAATAATGTTTTGCTATCATCAAACAACCTGAAGTGTTTCGATCGATCCGATGAACCAAGTGTGCTTCACCAAATATATGCCGCATCACCTCAACCACCCCAAAGACATCACGCTCAGATTGATGGACACATATCCTTGGGGGCTTGTTCAGCAACCAAAAATCTTCTGACTCTTGCACAATCATATGGCGCACTTTATCTACCAATGCATCATTAGGTATTAAGCGCGACGCATCATTAATAGGGGTTGGCATGGAAAGCACATCATTTTTCACCAACCGATAACAATTATCTCGACATACTTTACCATTAACACGAATCCTTCCCTTTCTTAGCATACGATATACATGAGAATTTGGCGTTGATTTGTATATCTGAAATAAAAAATTATCCAAACGCTGACCTTCTCTCTGGTCTATTATTATTCTCTCCATTACAGCCCTCTCAAATTGGTTAAATATAACAAAATTAAAAAATTTATTGATGATAGCAGATATTTGTGATAGTTTAAAGATAAGTTATATAGCTGCAAGATACCACTCAGCTCTGGGTTAAGCAACAAAGAGGCTTAAATTCAGCTTAAGCATGAAGTTTTAAAGCAAATTACCGAGCAACCAACAGCCTGTGTCTTACTAAAGCTATACTGTTTAAAAATTTTAGGTTATTGAAATGACAAGTAAATTTATGTGCGTTAACGCGAAGCAGCCCACTGAGCCGCGTGTTGCAATCATCGAGAATCAAACCCTGCTCTCTCTTGAAACGCAGGAAAATGATTTGAATCGCTCATGTGGAAACATCTACCTTGGCACCATTACAAGCGTACAACCAGGTATCGATGCTGTCTTTGTTGATTTTGGCTCACAACGACATGGGTTCCTACCTTTCAAGGAAATTCTTCCCGAGCACTTCATTGAAACTGTTGACAAAAATGGTGAAACAACCAAAAAAGTCACAACCGGGACAAAAGTTCTTGTCCAGGTAAATCGCGAAGAAAAAAGCAATAAAGGTGCGGCATTAACGACCTTTTTAGCACTGGCAGGCGCCTATATGGTTCTTATGCCTAACAACTCTAAAAACAACGGCATCTCCAAAAAAGCTGATCAAAATGAGCGTGCAAAACTAAAAGAGGTCTTGTCTCAACTAGATATTCCTGAAGGGCTGTCAGTCATTGTACGAACTGAAGGCATTAACCGAAGCAAAGATGAACTTGCCTGGGATTTAGAATGCTTATTGCACCATTGGAAAAAAATGCAAGAAGCACTTGAAACTGCCCCCAACCCGTCCTTGATCCACCAAGAAGCTGACACACTGATTCGATCCGTAAGAGACAGGCTCAGAAAAAACATCACATCCATTGTGGTTGATCACGAGCCGACCTATTCCAAGCTCAAAGTCTTTCTAGAATTAACCAGACCAGAGTTTGCTGATCGACTAACCCTTTATACCAACAAAGTCCCCATCTTTACGCATTTTGGGGTGCAAGAAGACATTAACTCACTATTTTTAAGAAAAGTCCACTTGAAATCTGGTGGATCTATAGTGATTGATTACACTGAAGCAATGACGGTCATTGATGTCAACTCCTCCAAGTCAACCAATGCAAAAAACATTGAAGATACTGCCCTTGAAACCAACCTTGAGGCTGCAAAAGAAACCATCAAGCAATTATCGCTACGCGGTATTGGCGGCATTATTGTCATTGACTTTATTGACATGACCGCAGCAGATAGTCGTGATAAAGTTGAACAAATATTCGAAGGATACATCAACGCCGAACGTGCCAAAATGCGTTTTGAACCTATTTCTGCATTAACTGGCTGTATGTACATTTCCCGACAAAGGCCTGGGCCATCCATTACTGACCAGCACTATGTGGAGTGTAAGTCTTGTAATGGCCTTGGCTTTAACCGCTCAATACTATCTATTGCCAATACCATACTACATAAAGCCGAAGACAATTCGGTCATGGAGAAAAACAAAGACATTACCATCCAAACATCTCCTAATGTTGCATGCTATATCTTGAACGAAAAGAGAGAGCACATCAATCAAATAGAACGCATGTATCAAAACAAGATTATTATTGTTGCCAATGAGCAATATATCGATAGCAAATACACTTTTAAACGCAGCAATGGTGGCACGACACCAAGCTATGAACAAAAAGAAATTAGCGAACCTCAAACCAAGCTGCACCAATATCCAGGACAGGCACAACCGATTGTTCCGCAGGATCTCTATAAAGAACATCCTAAGCAACAAACAACAGGCAATGCCATTCAAAGGTTTATGAATATCATTTTGCCAGGAAAAGAGTCTCAACCAAAAGTGTATACTGCTGCGGAAACGAAATCTAAGCCAACAAGCCGCAATAATCAGAATCAAAACCGACGGGATGGCACCAGCCCAGGGAACATTAAACGCCCAAGACGTAGAAGTCGGTCAAATAATCGCACGAAAAGTGCATCAACCGCAAACAACAACGTGCGAAGAAACCCTAACAGCCAAAGGCATACCAAGCCTGATGCGGCAATGGTGAGCACTGATAGATTAGATGATTAAGAATATTGTATCCACGTTACTGACCTAATGGACTCGCTGAATGCAAACTGGATGAGCATGTCTGGCTCAGACATGGTTGCCACTGGCCACTCAATCAACAATATATCAGACTCTTCACAAACCATATCCCATCCAATCAAATCTAGTGAGTCTTCTTCGTCCAACCGATAAAAGTCAGCATGAGCAATGTTACACTCTTGTGTGGCGTAAGTATTTACTAGGGCGTAACTTGGGCTTGATACATGCCCCTGGTAGCCAAAGGTCTCAATAAAATACTGACAGAACGTTGTCTTACCAGCCCCCAAATCACCGGAAAGATGAATCATACATGGACCATCAAACACCCTGGCACTCTCTGCCACCATAGATGCAAAACGGTACATGTCCTCTAAATCTTGAAGAATTAGCTTTTGCTGCTTCATTCAGCACGACCCAAGCGATCTTTATAATGCCTCAACTCTTGAATAGAATCCTTAATATCATCCAATGCACGATGCGAAGAACGTTTTTCAAATGCTGGGATCCCCATACTATACGCAAACATAGCAATAGCGGTAACATCCAACATGCGGTAATGCAGGATTGATTCTAACCCAGGCATATAGCGCTTAACAAATGCTCTGTCAGTATGAATAGAGTTTCCCGCCAAATATAGTACATTCGTCGGCAGCGTTTGCGATTGTATGTACTCGATCAGCTTTTTTTCGACCTCTGCAAGACTTTTGTGGCTCTCACGAACGGCTTGACTCAAGCCTGAATTGCCATGATGCTCTATACACCAATCAGACATACCCTCAAGCACATCCTCTCCATAGTGAACCACTTCAGAAAAAGCCACACCGGAATATACCGATAAGTCTGTTGTCGTCAAAATACAAGACACCTCCAGTATCTGGTCAACCTCAACATTTAATCCTGTCATCTCTAAATCTAACCATACCCAAACTTCATTTGTCACATCGTGCCCCTTTAATAAATATTTATCGCATTCATCATAAAACTATGGCATAATAAAATCAATAGTAATCAAGCAACATATATGAACGTTAACCAAATAAAAGACCGCTTAGATGAGCTTCATGCTCAATCTATTGTTATTCTTCACACCGCAGACAAAACCATCCTGTGTGACCACATGATTTTGGCAACTGTGACCAGCCACCGGCAAATGCGATTTATTGCCAACACCTTATTAAAAGAATCTGGCGAAAAACGCCAATATACAGAAAATGCACCTGAAGAAGAATGGATGCTCATTGACCTTGGCGATATTATGATCCATATCATGACACCTGATGCCAGGATTAACATTGATCTTGAGTCACTTTGGTCAAATAGAGAATGAGCCTTACCATCATCACTTGTAGCCACCAAGGCTTCAGCTGGGCTCGAGAAGCCATTTCACTGTATGAAAAACGAATAGCACGCTTTGAAAAAATTCAGTCCATCGTCATTAAACCTCATAAAGTTCAAAGACCCATTGCAGAGATGATGCTTCTCGATATCGCCCAAATTGAATCCAAAATCCCGAAGCAGTCAACTGTTTACCTATGCCACGAGCGCGGCAAGCACTATACCAGCAATGCATTCTCAGAGTTACTCCAAAAAGATAAGATTACCGCTCCTAACATCACCTTTGTCATTGGCCCTGCTTATGGTTTGTCACCTGATATCTTAGAAAAGTATCGCCAAATATCGTTATCTCATATGACCTTACAACACGAAATGGCTCATATGCTACTTTGTGAACAGATCTACCGGTCTATCACCTTAGCACTAAACCACCCCTATCATAGATAATGCAAAAACTCAGGAATCATCGGAAGGAATCACAAATTACTTTATACCGGTTGCTGCTTATCTCCGGATTTTTTGCCCTGATATTTTGCGGGCTCACCTACCGTATCTATCGTTTACAAATTACTCAGTTTTCGCACTATGCAAAACTGGCTAAGAATAATAACAAGCAATCATTTACCCTTATGCCATATCGAGCGGATATTATAGACAGATACGCATTACCCATGGCACTTTATAGAACGACTTTTGCGCTAGACACCCAAAGCTTATCATCTGATCATTTAGCACTCTTAAAAAATATTGCTATTGCTCCTCCTTTTTCCGATAAAAGAATTTACTTATTGCCCAGTCAGTACGCCTTTTTAACAAGCACAAGTATTCATCAATACCTCTCAAGTATGACAAAAAGACACTATCCTATTGGTCACGCTTCAGCACATATTATTGGCTATGTGGGGCACGATAAAGCATCAGAATCTTGTGAGCTTCCTGATAGCAACATTCCTTTTCAGTCTGGAAAAAGTGGTATTGAAAAGCACCACAACAGCTATCTCAAAGGCCAAGCTGGCAGTAAACATAATACACTAAATGCAAAGAGAGAGATTGTTTCAGAAAACATTGCCCAACAGCCATCACGTGCAATGCCATTACAGCTGACCATTGACAGCAAATTACAAAGCTACGCCTTTGATCAATTAGCCAGCCTTACAGGCTCTGTTTTGGTGATAGACCCCCAATCAGGAGAGGTTTTAGCCGCTGCAAGCAGCCCAAGCTATAATCCGAACACCATTGACCTTAGCAGCAAAAGAGTCTCCAATACTGAGCGATCACAGAAACCAATGTTCACACGCTTCACCCAAGCTCTCTACCCTCCAGCATCCATTGTAAAACCCTTCATAGGCTTATGCGCATTAGAGGATGGCCACATCACCAGTGAAACCATCATCAATGACTCCGGATCCTTTAAACTTAATGATAAGAGTAGAGCGTTTCATAACTATAATCGAAATGGCCATGGGGAGGTCAACCTGAATAAAGCCATCCAACTATCCAATGATACCTATTTCTACCACTTAGCCCATAATATCGGTATTGATAATATTGTATCATACCTAAAACAATTTAAATTTGGAGAGAAAACCCACATAGACTTACCTTATGAAGCACAAGGTGTTCTTCCAACAAAACAGTACCGAAAAAAGCATTACAAAAAATGGTATGATGGCCAAACCATTATTTCAGGTATCGGCCAAGGAGACATCCTTGCCACGCCCTTACAGCTAGCAAGAGCTGTCATGCTTTTAGCAAATAATGGATATGACTACCCACTCCATATGACAAAAGGGTATTATTTGCCCATGCCATCATCAATGCAGTTTTCCAAGCACCACAGAGATACCATTATTGCTGCGATGGAGGATGTTGCCCTATCGGGAACCGCTCGATCCATTGGCAAAAAAACCTACACCCTCGCTGCAAAAACAGGGTCTGCGCAAGTAGCCACACTAGAGAATAAAAGCGACTATCAGCATTTACCCAAACACCAAAAGGATCACCACTTATTTGTGGGCTTTGCACCAGTTGACCACCCAAGCATTGTCATCGTTGTTGTGATAGAACACCAACACGAAGCCCTTAGAGTTGCTCAAAATATCTTAGACTGGTGCCACAAGCACAATTATATCCTCTAGCGACCCTTTGATGGGCTCGAAGATGGCGAATTCAAAGATACCAGTTTGTCCCAACCCAGTCCTACAATTGCTCGATGACTTACAGAAAGCCCTCTGGGATATGCACAAATACCTTGCAGCTCAGGAGAAACAACAGGCCGTCCTTCCTCACACAATTCAAAAATAGAACAACCTACAGCTGACGTAGCAGCATCAGACGAACTTCTATTGTCCACAAACTCTTGACAAAGAGCATCTAACTTAGCACCCAATACAGACGGGGCGATAAGCGCACCCTCAGCGACAGAAGCTTCGTCTACATTAAAACCACTAACACCTTCAATACCTTCAGAGTCTGGAAGAAGACTATCCAGACGTAGATTGGCAGCAACATCTCCAGGCACAGCTTGTTCGATTAACCGTTTTAACAAGGCATGATTCGCCAATAGATCACCTAGCTTAACTTTACTTGGGCTATTTTCCTTACCAAAAAGCTTACCAGCAACTGAAGATTTCTTATGCTTGGAGGGTTTTTTTACCGTAAGTTTACTAGCTGAACTTGGGCTGCTCTTAGGTTTTGGATTCTCATTTCTTCTCATCATTTTCTCAATTTAATTATCAACGCATTATAACCAAATCTTAGGAAAAATCATGTATTTTTTCAAAAACAGCAATAATTTTAGCATAAACAAGCACTAAATGTCTTGAAGACTGGAATATTTCCTTGTAAAATTAATCGATTAGGAGTCAAAATGTTCTCATCAAGACAAGGAAATATCGATCTAACATTGCTGGGCCTCATTACCATAGGGGTTTTTATTGGTATCATATTACTATTCAGTGCCAATCATTTTGAATGGGCACTGCCCTTAAAACAATTAACCAAAGGGAGCCTTGCGATCATCTTTTTTGGGGCTTTAGCCATGACAGATGACCGTACCATAAGAGACAGCTCTTTCCCTTTATTCATCTTTAGCTTAATTTTATTATTAATCGTCCTCTACTATGGCGATACGACAAAAGGCGCACAGCGTTGGCTAAACTTAGGGATTGTCAAGTTTGAGCCCTCAGAGCTTGTTAAAATTACGTTACCATTATCATTGGCATCTCATATTCATAAGCATGGGATACCCATTCAAGGGTGGCCTCTCATCACAGCCATTACGATGCTTCTTGTTCCCTTCTTTCTCGTCTTGAAGCAACCTGATCTAGGTACCGCGCTCATTATCCTTTTTATCGGCAGTATTACATTGTTTATTGCAGGCTTGAGCCGTAAAATTATTCTGATAACCATTATCGCAACCTTTGCCACCATTCCCATTCTTTGGCACCAACTGCATGCATACCAACAACAACGCATCATCACGCTTTTTTCTGAAAACGAGGATTTAAAGCACCATGGCTATCATATTCATCAATCAAAAATAGCCATTGGCTCCGGCGGCCTATGGGGAAAAGGCTATGGCAACGGTGAACAAGTCCAATTGGGTTATATTCCAGAGCATAAAACGGATTTTATTTTCACCGTGCTCAGTGAAGAGTTTGGTTTTTTTGGGAATATTGTTTGGCTAATGGTGATCCTATCCATTGGATTTCGAAGTATCTATTTAGGCTACAAACAACCCCAAGTATTCAATAAACTGGTTTGTATTGCGCTCGGATGTGGCTTTATGTTAAATGCATGGATTAATATGGCCATGGTCTCAGGAATCATTCCCGTTGTGGGCGTCCCTCTACCGCTATTGAGTTACGGTGGTACCAGTTTTGTTGCCACACTGGTGAGCCTTTCTATCATTTTAAAATTGGGCCACGTTAATCCTAAACGTCAACACTTATGGTGAATCATGCTCTTATTGCTATCTTTTCTAAACACCCTCATTCCACCTGCATCAGACTGCTATCTACGACCCGATATTTTAGATCCGCATACCAACAGTGACTTAAAAAGCATTAGCATGGATATTGCGCATAGCACCCACCTATCAACTCACGCCTCACAAGAGATCTTATCATGTATCTCCAATAATCAATACACTCAAAAAAGAACGACAGCTGCGCCTAAGGTCAAATCACCCTTTTGTCAGTTTAAAAAGAACCTAGTGGACCCTTACCGTATCAAAAAAGGCGCTGCGTTTTATCAAAAGCATTATACGGCTTTAAAAGCCGCAGAGGAAAAATACCATGTTGATCCATTCATTATCACAGCCATTATTGGTGCTGAGAGCAACTATGGTAGCTTTACGGGATCTCATTTAATCAAAGACGCTTTGGCCACCGTGATTGCCAATACCAAAACCGCACTGACCATTTCAACCTCTGGCGCTTCAGAAGAAGGCGTTAACTTCTACCAAATGAATCGAAAAGCCTTTTTCATTAATGAACTGAAAGCGCTCATTGAACTTGACCTTAAAAAAGTCATTGACATTAGCACAGTAAAAGGATCCTGGGACGGTGGCATTGGCCTACCACAATTTATGCCAACATCGTATCTCCAACATGCAACCTCTGAACAGGGGGCGGTACCTGACTTATTTAATGCTGACGATGCCATATTCTCAATTGCCAAATATCTGATTGATCGAGGCAATTGGAACACTGGAAAAGTTGCCATACCATATACACCCACCACAGAAGAAGCTGCTGCTTTAAAAGCACAGCACTCTATTCAAACAAACCATCATCAAGATGCACGCCATATATACCGCTTCACGTTAAATGATGATACTTCTGACTATTGGTTAACATACTCAAACTTTGATGCTATAAGAACCTACAACAGTAGGCCACATTATGTTATAAATATCTTACTTCTATCCGAGGCAATACATGACAATATCCGCGCCGCAGCTTCTTCCGATATTTAAGCGCCATCAAAATGGCCAAGTTGACGATGCGATTAGGCAATACCAAATTCTGTTCACTGAAACCGATGATACACAACTCAAAAGCCAATGCTCTGAACTCTTAGGGATTGCTTATGGGCAACTACAACAGTATCAAGCAGCCATCACTGCATTTAAACAAGCACTGTCTTACACACCAAAGGCCATTAGCATCCAAAACAATCTAGCAACCTGCTATAAAAAAACACACCAATACAAAAAAGCCTGTAAGCTCTACTTGAACATCTTAAAACATAACCCTTACCAATGTGTCACCATGAATAATCTTGCTAGCCTGTACATGACTCAAGATGACCACACAAGAGCTATAGATTACTTAAAGAAAGCCATCTGTTTACAACCAAAATATGCAGATGCCTACTTTAACCTAGGTCTGGTACTGCTCAACCGTAATAACCCTAAAGCCATCCCCTCTCTTAAAAAATCTGCCAGCCTTGGGCATGAAAAAGCACCCTACCAAATTGCATTAACCTATGAAAGCCTTGAAGAGTTAGAAAATGCCAAAACTTACTATTTACAAAGCCTTGAGCATCGCCCCAATCATGCAGATACACATCATGGCTTGGGCCGTACCTTACTGGCCCTCAATGACGATGAAGAGGCACTTCATCACTTCATTCAAGCCCAAAAAATAGACCCAACAATACCCCACTTAATGGAAAACATTGCAGCCTACTACCATGTGAAAGGCATGCATGCCAATGCCATTGAATACTGGAGCAAGGCGCCCAAAGACGAAACCAACATCATACAATTACAATACAATATTGGCGTGGCATACCATTATTCCAACCGGCATGAAGAAGCACTTGAATACTTCCAACAAGTACTCTTACAAGACCCAAATCATAAAGAATCCCATATGAATATCGCAGCCATTGCTCTCCAAAACCATCAACGGCAACATGCCATCATCCATTATAAAAAAGCCCTTGAATTGGATCCTAGCAATCAGGAAATACAATATATTCTCTCAGCGATTGAACAAACCCAACATAAGATCACGCAATCACCTAGCCACTATGTATCAAACCTTTTTGATCAATATGCCAGCTACTATGACCAGCATTTACTGGGCATGCTCAAATACCAATTACCTGAAAAAATTCAATTAGCCCTTCATGAGCAACGCTCAACAGACCCTAGCAACAGAATCATAGACCTTGGTTGCGGCACTGGGCTCATGGGACATATCCTCAAACCTTTTGCAAAAGAGCTCATTGGCGTTGACCTGTCTGCCAACATGCTGAATAAAGCACAAACAACCAATCTCTATTGCAGTTTACACCAAGAAGATTGTGTGAATTTTCTAAAGTCGCAAAGCAATATTGACATAATCATCGCCGCTGAACTGATGCCTTATATTGGCGACCTTACCCTACTGGTTCAAGCCATGCAGCACGCATTAAATCACAAAGGAATGATTATCTTCAGCATTGAAACCTCAAAGGAAGCCTCTTTTCATTTAACAGAAAACGCCCGCTTCCAACACAATGTCATCTGGGTAGAATCACTGCTTAAAAGACAACAATTCCATATTATTGAAAGCTTGCCAACCACACTGAGAACCCATCAAGGAAACCCCGTTAGTGGGCAGCTTATTACAGCCCAGCTATTGGAAGATGAGCATTATTGAGCTCCGCACTAAATTCAGCAGGTGCACCGCCATGAATAGGCGTTTCATCAAAACCATCGCTTGATACTGGTGACGAGTTAAGGCTTTTCTGGCCCTCATTGAACCGCCTCTCAAGCTCTCGACTTTGCCAAACGTTCACACCAAAAATAGCTGCTGCAGATATTGAAGCCAATGACAATCCAACAGCCAAATGTGACACTGCCACTTTAGCAGCATAAGCGTAGTAGCCCAGAAGTGCAATACCTGTTAATAATAAGACTGCAAAAAGCAATATCAAGAGGCGGTTAAACAGCAGGCTCTTAGCATTTCGTCTTGACTGAATGCGATCTTGATGCAGTAATGAATGTTGTGCAAACATGTCCCATTGAATCAAATCATAGCTCTTTGGTTCAGCAAAACCACACGCCACTGAGAGCTTTTTAGATAGCACGCTATAAGCCCCACTCACATCAATATCATGGCTATCTGATGAATCAATCATATTTTTTGCACAATCAGACCATAATGTATCTTGCTGATTTAATCCAGTAACCCGCTGTTTTAACTTTGTTAAATTAGCAAGAAAGGATTGCTTGCCATCTTGGTATTGTCCTGCTAGAGTAAGCGCCTCTGAATCTTTTGACTTTAAACTGCTTTTTAATATTTTAGCAATAAGCGCATCATGCTCGCCATAACGCATTTGTACCTCACCATTGAGCTGTTCTACTTGTTTACAGACTCCATTCAAATTCAGAGCTTGAATCAATACCAATCTATCTTCAAGCGCTGCGATTTGGCCTTCGAATAATCGTATACTTTCCCAAAATCTAAATATTGCTTCGTAAAGATCATCAACTTCCCTAGAAACATTCTGAAGAAATGTGCTATCTAGTGCGTTAAACGCTTCAAGCATTTTCGCAAGCTCCTTGGTACGAACGACACGATTCATCCATTTTTCTGCAATGAAAATCTGTAGAGCAAGAGTCTGAATGGGCAACGAGTCTTGCTCTGATTCATCGTAAAAAACCCCATCTCTGCTGTGTACCTTAAATGCTTCTGGGGTTGATAGAGCTCTCTCTAATGACATTTTCCACACCTTCACCCTTTCTTGTCTTTCTTTTTGAGATTTTCCCTTTAACAACGCTTCACACTGAGCAACTTGCTGCATCTGCGGGGAGCCTATAAGCACTTGAAAAGATTTTTCAAATAAGATGGTTTTGGCCATAATCAGTCCTTGATGTTTACCCCTCTATTTAAACACCATCCTTTGCCGCTGTCAAACACTCTAGCTAATCTACAACAAAATCAACTCGTTGTAACGCCAAATCTACCGTTGTTAACCGTACGGTTAATGATTGCCCGAGACCATAGACTTTGCCTGATGATTTCCCTTGCAATGTCATGGTGTCTGCATGATAACTATAAAACTCTTTACCCAGAGCAGAAATATGCACCAACCCTTCAATAGGGGCTTCTTTTAACGCCACAAACAATCCAAAATGGGTCACACTGACCACTTTTGCAGAATATTTTTTCCCTATAGATGGCAACATCCACTTGGCTTTTAACCAAGCCTGGGTAAACCATCCCGCCTCATCTGCGCGACGCTCATTGGTTGAGCACTGACTGGCAACCTTCTCTAGCCCTTCATCAGAACATGGCTTTTTATCCAACCATGCACCAATGGCTCGGTGAACGGTTAAATCCACATAACGACGAATGGGAGAGGTAAAATGTGTGTAATAATCGGTAGAAAGCGCAAAATGTGACACGCCATCTGCACAGTAATAAGCCTGTGACAGTGTTCTTAAGACCATCATTTCAACCGCATGGCTATCAACCTTACCCTGACATTGATCAATCACAGCTTGCAAGTCAGCTGGAGTTGGATGATCCGGCAGCTGAATCTGGTGAAATCTTAAATAATCCTGAAAGGCTTCGACTTTTTCAGAACTTGGCTCATTGTGACATCGATAGATTAAAGGCACACGCTCTTGATGCATTAACTGCCCAACAGCTGTATTCGCACATAACATACACTCCTCAATCAATTGATGCGGCCATACCCTTTCGACTTCCTGTACAGAAGATAACGTTCCTGACGTATCAAAACCAAACTTTGTTTCATGACTGCGGATGATAATGGTTCCATCTGCAATACGCCGTTCCCGTAAGCATTTTGCCAGCTGATCTAAATGACTTAATGGTTGCTGCAACCAATCTGGCGTATCCTGCTCTTTTTGAATCATCGCATGGACGTCCTCGTAGACCAAACGCGCATGTGATTTAATCACCACTCTAGCCAGCCGAGTACCCACTCGCCGCCCATTTTTGTCAATATCAACCACACATCCCATCGCCAAACGTTTTACATTAGGCAATAATGAACACGCATTATTCGACAACACTTCTGGCAACATAGGGATAACATAACCTGGCAAATACACTGAATTTGCGCGTTTTGCTGCTTCAACATCCAACTCTGTGCCCTGCTCAACATAATGTGATACATCAGCAATAGCGACATACAGGCGATAGCCTTTGTCTGTCTTCTCTGCATACACCGCATCATCATAATCTTTGGCATCAGCACCATCAATAGTCACCAACGGCAGATGTTCCCATGACTCCCGACGCTCTGACACGCGATCAATTGTGTCTTGATCAGCGCCTGTGATGGCATAATCATCTGGCCAATCATCAGATAAACTATAAACTTGCCGAGCAACCCGCCTTTCAAGGCCGTTTTCTGCAATATCTCCTAAAATATTTACAACTGTTACTTTTAAGACCCGCTTGGATGATTGCTTCTCATGACGCTTCACCAATAGTACCGTTCCCTCCTGGAAGGATTGATGCTTATCCAAAACAAGCATTTGTTTAATTCTTTGATCAAAAGGTAGGATACGCACCTTATGCTTGTGATACTTTACAACACAATACAACTGCTTTGCATCCACTGTATTAATTTTTACCAATACTGGAATTGAGCGTGAATCAACCGATTCAGGCACCCTAACCACAATCTCATCATCCGGAAAAACACCCTGAGAGTGCCGCTCTGATAATGGTAAATCGACACCATCAATTGTGATGGTGAGTAATGCATTCTTTACGATGACTTTAGCCACAACCTTTTTCGTCACACAAGCGTGGCTAACGATTTCCTGTTCCACAATCAACTGTTGATCACGAACCATAGCAGCAACCCTTTTATAAACCGCACTCTTTGCCCAAAGGGGGTCTTTTAGTGCCGCAAATAAGTCGTCAAAATGCACCGGCTGCTCGAGAGCCGCATATATTTTTTCCCGCGATGATATAGGATGTCCTTTTTTGCTCTCTTCCTCATCTTGAGCAACATCTACAATAAATTGAGTCATAATCTTTAAATCTTATCCAATAAAGGCATTGCCTTCAATGCCACGATAGCATAATATACTATATATTAATCAATTACTCAAGGAATACCCCTATGAATATGACTTTCACCAAATCTATCGCTCCAGATAAAATCATTTGCCTATATGTTAATGATAACAGCTTAGATATCCCTGAAGACCTTGACATCAGATTTGACATACCCGCATTTGAAGGATCCATGCTCTATCACAGTGATACCACATACCTTCTATTAAAACGCAAAAAAGACCAAACCCATAAAGAGCTCGGTGGTACAATCCTATCAGCCGTCGCACAACATAAAATTGATAATGCCTTAATTATTCCTCCATGTGACTGTAAAGAAAAAATTGCAGACTTCGTCCTTGGCGTCGAACTCAGCGCATACCGCTTTAACCACTATTATTCCGAGCCTAAAAATATAGCGCCTAAAGCTGTCAGCATTTATGATTGTTGTCATGCGGAAGAAGCTTATGCAACAACCCAACATATCGCAAAAGGTGTCTCTTTCTGTCGTGACTTGGTATCAGAACCTAGCAATACCCTATCACCAGAAGAGTTCAAGGACCGTATTGTCAAACAACTGCGGCCCCTAGGCGTTGAGGTCACCGTACTCGATGAAGAAGCCATCATCAAGCATGGCATGAATGCACTACATGGTGTCGCAAGAGGTTCTTCTAAACCGCCCTTCTTAGTAGCGATGCACTGGAAAGGCTCTGAAAAAGACCCTGTTGCAGTAGTTGGTAAAGGGGTTTGCTTTGATACCGGAGGCATCTCTATAAAGCCATCTGCCAATATGCACGAAATGAAATATGATATGGGCGGTGCTGGTGCTGTAACTGGACTTCTCTACACTTTGGCAGCCAGACGTGCGAAAGCCAATGTCGTTGGTATTGTTGGGTTGGTTGAGAACATGCCAGATGGTAATGCACAAAACCCAGGTGATGTTGTCAAATCTATGTCTGGACAAACCATTGAGGTATTAAACACTGATGCAGAAGGCAGATTGGTATTGGCAGACGCCCTAACCTATGTCCAACAGACGTTCAAACCAAAAGAGATTGTTGACCTTGCAACTTTAACTGGTGCGATTGTGGTCAGCTTAGGGCATGAATATGGCGGCTTATTCTGCAACAACACCCAACTTGCCCAACACCTCATCCACTCAGGTCAAGAAACCAAAGAACGTCTATGGCAGCTACCCATTGGCCCTGAGTATGATAAACAAATCGACTCCGATATCGCTGATATGCAAAACATCGGTAAACGTTGGGCAGGATCAATCACCGCAGCACAATTCATTGCTCGTTTTATTGAAAATGATACCCCATGGGCACACTTGGATATCGCTGGCATGGCCTGGGCTGAAAGCGCAACAGCATACACCCCTAAAGGTGCATCAGGTTATGGTGTGATGCTTCTCAACCACTGGGTCAGTACTTATCACGAAGACTAATTGCGGCTCTCCCGCCCAAAGGCGGGAGATTCCCTAACACATGAGCAAAGATTATCTGCACTTGCGTGCTTAAATTACTTCTCTAAGCCTTTAAAGTCCTTTGATGCAAAGATATCCCAGTGCTGGATTTTTCCGTTTACTGTGGCACAAAAACTCAAACGACTTGTTTTTTGGGAATATGGTGGAGAATATTTTAATGATAGCTGGTCAGCAATGGCTGGTGCTGCTAATTCACAATAATCATCCTGAGCCAATGTCAAACCACCAAGAACCTTGGTACTTAGAAAATATTGATTAAGGATCACTGCCCATAGCTCTAATGGCAAATTAATAAGTGAATCGTCGCCCTCTCGCCTAGCATCAATGCAAAATACTGTTTTGATAATTTCGTTAAGATTTCTTAAGAAAGAAGACTGCTTAAGTCGCTTAATCACTCTAGACTTCAAACCCAGTTTGATACATTCTTGTAAAGGCCACTCTGGTGTCACATCACTTTCTAAAACGGCTACGCAACCAGGTCTGCTAGACCAAATACTGCCATCAACCTTTAAATCGCCATGCTCAACGGTCATTGTATCCATTGGTAACCCAGCCTGCATCATTAAACCTAATGCCTTAACATCCCTTTCTTGAACCGCCGTATTGGCCAACTCGGTGCCCAATAAACCATTGAATCTATATCGCCCACATAACATTCCTGCGCCAATCAATAGTCTCAAGAAGACCAAGTGCCCGCCGCGCTTTTCCGGTTGATAATAGCCCGGCCAATACGAAAGAACACCTAAGAGCGTGTTTTCTTCACCCGGTCCTGCCTGTACCGTCGCATCAAGGTCTGCACCTCCATTTAAAAACATCTCAAGCAAATCTAGTGACTCGGCAGATAGATTTAATCTTACCTCTTCACACAAAGCAATAAAATTACTACTGTTGCTAATCAGGCTTGGGTTTGCCTTCACCATCTCTTTTGCTTCACTAAATTTAAATGGATAAGCATTGATCAACGCTAAAAAAGCACTCGTTATACCACCTTCAATCGTTACCTGTGTAACACCTGTGTTGCCGGATGCATATTGATCAATTTTTTCCCCAAACCATTCATATGACCATGCTGGCGGCGCTACAGGCATCCTCTCGGCATCCATAAGCCTTAAAGGGGTCAACTTTTTATACTTAATGCGCTGCCTCTCTTTGGCCTCAGTGAAAGCTTTTTGGGGAAAGCTTAGGTTAGTGGCAGATAACGCCAGCTCAATACCTCTCCTATTTGGCTCTAGAACATACACAGCCACATAATGCCAAGCTCTCAGGGTCACCCCTCTAATGGGGCTTTCTATAAAAAGATCGACGCCTCTAAGCAATAACAGTCGAAGTATCTCTAGTGACTCAGGTGAATAACCATGATCTCTTACACTCACACAAACAGCAATAAAAACCTCGCTGTTGTTAATTACCCCTGATTTTTGACAGATTAAGGCCTTAGCCTCACCGTACCTGCTTTGCTCAATGCATTCTAATAAATATTCCATAAACTTACCTGTTCGATTCTTCTATAATATACTGTTAATTATAACATATATCTTAATTGACACCAACATAATCTTATATTATGCTCATAATTCACGTTGAGGACGACGAATTGCCATGTCACATTCTTCAATCAAGTACACCTTCATACACTCTTGTTTAAAAACATCATTGAATACCTTCTTTTTGGCGTCATCATAATATACAAGTGATAATGCGCCAACACCACCATCCGTAGCTAGATTAAACATAAGTCTTAACTGACTCCTCACAAAAGGAAATGCCAGCTCACATACGTATTCCTCAGCACCTTCGACTAGTTTCAGACCACATACCGACCTAAGAGTTGACAACCAATAATGATTAATAATGAACGCCCAGATCTCTAATGGTAAATTAACAAGATCGCCATTCGCTCTCCTAGCATCAACACATAGTATTGTTTTAATCTGCGCTTGAATCCTACCTAACAAGGGAGATAACCTAAGCCGCTGAATCACCCTAGGTATCAATCCCAACTTGATAGATTCTGCCAATTGACATTCCGGCATAATGGCTCTTTGCAACACCTCATGGCATTCTGGTTTTGGCTCATACTTTATCGCAAGATCAATAGGCGTCTCACCCAATCCATCTACCATTGTCATGTCTACCCCTGCCTTCTGAAGTAATGCTAGCATCTCAGGATCACCCTGAATAACAGCTGCATGAGCGATTGTGCTTGCAGGGTGCTCCCAGTAATCATTACGGATACCCGCATTGATGAGCATTTGCATAAATGTTCGTGCATGAACAGTCTGAGGCCATGACTCATCATATACCATCGCTAAAACGGATGTTTCACCTCCATACAAAAGATCCAGACAAGCGCCTTGCTGAAGACAGTGTTTAAATACATCGAGCATCTCTTTCTCTTGACTCTGAGCAACTATCGCATGACAGACCTGATCAAATAATACTTGGAATATCCGAGGATCCTTTGCCAACTCAGGATTGACCAATTCATGCTGCCATTCATCAACAGCGCGGCCTTTAATCATTGCTATCAAAGATACTGGATCTATCATTATTATTTCTCATGCTTTTATCTATAAAGCATTATAACATGTTGAATTGACTTCTCTACAATTTATGCTGTTTTCTTAATATCCTTAGAATCAAATAGCACCGTCTTTAATCTTAAAACCACAAATAAAACAGCAATAGATTCACAAACCTCAAACATATGATCTGTTAACAGTGCAAGCGTCATGTAAGTCACACGATAGACTTCAGGGAAGTTAAAGGTTTTCATCAAGGCAGGTACCGATACATAAGGATCTGTAAACATAAAAAATGGTCCAACAGATAAGATAGAAAGGATGCTCGACAAGCCAAAGCTTTCTAAAGTTGCACTGTATACTGGGAAGATAAGATTACCAAGCTCCCCTACCCAAGGAAAGCAAATCACAACCATGGTAATAATTCTTGAAACCTGAACTTGCTCTTCTTGACCATGGTGACGTGATGCTCGAGCAATCAGCGGAATGGCAGCAATACTATCCCCTGCCAGAAAAGTCATTAAGGCCACCGGCATAATCAAATCTAAATACTCTTTCAATGTGACTGATAAGAAGTGGCGATACAAAAATGGAAAAATCACGGCATTGACCACCGCTACAAACAGCAGTGCCAACATAAAGTAGCCAATCGCCATCGATGAATGATCAAACCCTGCAAAACCTAAAAATTTGATAATAACAAAGAAGACCAATACTGGAATCAACAGAAAAATATATTCAAACACGATCGAGACTTGTTTTTGAATGTTTTGAATACATGGCACAAACCTTTTTAGCCTCTCATTTTTTGCGATGATCACACCTAAAATGACTGCGGATAACATCACAAATGGCACTGCCAATGCAACACTCGCTCCTTCAACCGAAAATGTTGGCAACATAAAAGGCTTACCCACACCACTTGAAATAGCAAACCATAGGGCTAGTAATGTGATAACAGCAATCCCCCAAAGCAATAGCACAGACCTGACAAAGCAACCCGCCATTAACTTTAACTGCTCGGCTCTTAGTAATATTACGGCCGTTAATAAACTCAAAAAAGCATTGGGGATAATGGCAAGCTGTAGCACCATCAACATATACCCTACCACATCATCAGCATAGAGCATGTTATCAGGAAACATATACCACCAGACTACTGCAGAAAATACACTGATAAATGATAATATTTGTGTTACATGATACCGATTCACTGTCACCACCAAAAAATAAAAGGATCTTACCAACTAATTCAATAAAAGTATAGTATGATTATATATAAAATTAAACCACTAAAGCCACATCCCATGCAGTGGCTGGAACAACGAACCAACACCTTAGCTCATTCACCAACCCTTACCAATCATGACAATATGGACTCTAAGCCAATGACCAATAGATATTGGAAACCTACATCAATCCATACCACATACACAAACTTAGAAGACACCCTATTCTATACATAAACCAAATATTATTCATATGAAACATATGATCCGCACAAGCCTCAGCACTACATATTTTTTTTAATTTAGATCTTTTTCTAGGTGCTACATACCCCTGGCTAGACTCTGCTTGGAGCATTGAGGCATGAGCCAAGGACCAATAACAGCGGCATGTAGCGGGCTCCAGCCATCATTCCTAATATTAACGAAATAGAGCAAAAAGTTTGAGAAAATTAACTTTAGCACTAAGATAATATGAACACACATTTAGGAATAAGAAAACATGAACATTAGACAGTACTTCATAAACAAACTACGACAAAAGCAAAGCCCGCTGAGCATCACTGCCTCTGCTGAAGATATCGGTTATATTCACGAATACCTTGCGCCGATGAAAGACTCTTTAGGAGAAGACTTCGATACGCTTTGTCATGCTGTATTTACCCTATTCAAAAACCAGATAAGTGTTTTTACCAATGACCAAACAGCTTGCCAAAACTCATTTACAGAGGCTCTTGCAGCTTTGCAAAAAAAGCATCCAGTACTTATGAACATGGAAGAACTGAGCGCGGGAACGAGTCCTGAAGCAATAGCTGCAGCGCAAGAAATGCAGGAAACGCCTGCTATCACCAATTATTTAAAAGTCATGATGCTACAACAGATACTTGTTCGCTACCCAGAACGTGCACAAGCTATCACACAGGATAAAAAAACACCTTTAGAACTCAGTAAGTGGTTAACAAACATTGTTGCGATAAAAGCAACACAAGGGCATGAAGCGCTTGCTGAAACTTGCTCAACGCTCTCTTTTAAGACTTTTCGTTCTTCTTTCCAAATACATAGTGAACTACCAGCATTAGATGAGTTATTATCAATGGACCTGCAAAAAGACTTTGATGAGATAAGTGCAACACTTCCAATGACTCCTAAAACAACACTAGAAGAATTTAAATCTGACATAGTCAGAGTATATAGGGAGTTTGAACAACAGCACGCCGTATTTTCTACTCCACTTATCCAAGAAGCATATGAGGCTTATCAAGAAGTCGTTGCAACGCTTACCAAACACCTGAGCAAGGGGCCAAGGCCACAAAGTCTTTTATCATCAGAGCACGCTTTCGCTCATCTTCCACAAGATAAAGAAGATGTGACAAGTTTGGCTGATTTCCAAAAGTCAGTTATTGAAGCGTCTATGGAAAAACCTGTATTGGTTGATTTCTGGGCTGCTTGGTGTGGCCCATGTAACACACTAAGCCCTATTATTGATGATATCGCTAAGACACATCAATCATTTCTGTCTGTGGTAAAAATTGATGTAGATAAAGCAGGAGATATTGTATCTAGTCAACGTGTACGAAGCATGCCTACATTGACACTGTTCTTCAAGGAAAAAGAAATAGGGCGCATGTCAGGCTTAAAACCTAAAGATGAAATCTTATCTTTTGTTCAAGAGCATCTTTCTAAGGAAGCTGCTCCTAAATAAAACATTACCTGTATTTCGAGAGTGTCTTTGCCCTCGATATACTTATCGTATTTGTGACTGGCAGTTATTCATAGTAATGCCTACGGCACCCAGTTGGTGCGACACAAATATGATAATAAGCTTTTTTGGCTGATTTGATCATACTTCATAACACGCAATCTCTGACTGTAACAATAAATGGTTACATGCTTCATCAAGGATATAGAGATCAGCACTTTATGACAATGCATCTAGTGGGGTTATGACAGTAACATTAGCCTGATCAACAGAGGTACTTTTAACAAGAAGTGCATTAGCAACCTCTAAGTGACCATCTCGTCCAGCGATATATAGTGGGGTTTGGCCTTGTTCACCTGCTTGATTGATATTAGCACCTTCATCAATCATCTTTAGATCACCATTCCGCATAGCCTTAAAAAATTACTCTTCATTATTAATCTCTATTATAATCTTGATTTAAAGCAACTTACCACAGTCATGACTATTCTACAAATAATGCAATATCCATGCTATCTATACGCTTAATTAGGAAACATACGCTATTTTTAGAAGGACCATGAAGCTATGATACTAACCAATTTACACAAACATAGCGCGAATCACTATGACTTGAACCCAATTAGATCATATCGACACTATAAAGTAGCACATGGACTGGCAAGCCGTTCTTTGATCTCACCAATAATATCATTTGTGTCTCTCACATCGTTAGGCCCTGCCTCATCAATTGATGGCGCATTGAGCTTTGAACACACATAATCAACACCATGGGACGCTATTTCTGCCACGCTCCCAAGCCCGTGCTCCTCAAGTTTAAACCAGACAACATTAGCCTGAGTCAATCCGAAGAGTAAATGCGTTTTTCCTGGAAACAGGCTGTCCGAAAAATCAACACCATATTGATCACACCCTTTATAATGACTTGAATAACCTTTGCGGCTATAGGAAGAGTGCGTTCTAAGCTGTGGCAACCAACCATTGCTATAGCCACTCAAAAAATTTCCTGTCTGACGTAAAGATTCATTGATCGGTGCTGGAGTGGGAATATCCTCCATATGCTCAACACCATAGTCGATTAAACAGATTGCATCAAATAATGCTTTAACACGCTTTCCAGCATGCCCCAATAGCGTCACAGATCCTCTTGCAAGCATCACATCACCAGAATAGATAGTTAAAATCTCTTTAATGACCGTCTGACAAAGCATCTTAGCATTCGCAATAGAGCTTGAGCCATACTGATAAGCTATAAATTCCTTCGCGCTTCCCGTAAACAGCAACCACTCATCTAATATCGGCATCTCTCCCTGCACACGAGACAAATCAATCATCACCTCAGAACCGATACGGCGCTCTGTATGTAGCACACTACCAAGCTCCTCCTGAAATCGTACAGTGACTGCTTGGAAGCGTTGTCTATTTAGAAACAGTGGATCCGATACCCTCTCTCTAGAACTATGCTGACGCATCAAGACCCTTGCTGCTTGCTGATCAAATCTGCTAGCCACATAGGTTAGTACTTCATGAACTTTTAGGAATTCAGAACGCGACCATAATTCTTGAATAGCCTGTTTTAAATCCACCACCAACTTTGGCGATAGGGTCCGACCATACATAGGAACCAACAGGTTAATTGCTGTTTCTTCATCGACATGATCTAAGCCAGTTGCCTCATCTTTATTTGGTATATCTGTGTGAACAGGGCACAAAATATCTTTACTAAGCGCCATATTTGGGTTAACAACAACTTCCTTTAGCGGCGTATGAGAAGCAGGTCTACTTTTTATTTTATTTAATGCCCTCCTTCTCTGAAAATAATTAGACACTACCGTCGCAACATTGAAATACCATCCTACAAATCCGATGAATACGACACATACAATGCTTTCTATAATCATTTCTTTCCCTCTAATCCTTTAGAGAGCATCATATCATCTCAGCTCAGATATTCAAGCCACATTGTAACAAATACCCTATGGCATTTGACGAAGTAGAAGCACCATGCTATACCTAATTAAACAGCAGCAAAAGGAACGCATATGACTATAGAAATAATGATAACCATTCTTTTTATTCTTTGTGCCATCTTACTCATTGGTCTTAGCGTACTACCACGATATTTTAGACAAACTGCGCAACACAATGTGGCACCACACCATAGGCTCTCCCTACCCACGAACAGCCACGAGCACCTACCCATCACCTCACCACAACAATATGTGCACCCTTCCCAACCAGCTCCTAACATAAACCCGCCGCCGCTAGCTCAGCAACAAACACACCCAGCAACCCGTGTAGACCCACAACCAATGAGACCTATGAAACGCACACACCCCCCCTCCTCTTCTAGCCCCAAACCTGAAAAAAAAGCAGGCTCCACAGGCGCTACCCTACCCCCAAAAACCCCACCAACCTTAAATAACTTAATGCCATACTGTTGTTTAGCAACAAAAGAGGCTTTCTTAAGATCCTGGCCAAGAAAAGAGCGCTCTGAACTTGGAATGAAGCTATTAGAGTTTACCCGAAATCGCCAATATGAACCCAAACGCCATAACATGCTATCGTTGTCCTACTTATTTCAGCTAGAACCCGATAATACATCCCGAGCAAGAACGTTAACCAAAGCGCTAACCACCCTATTTCACCAAACTGATGAAGTATTAGGTGAAATCTTAGAGTGTAAAATCGACTCACTCAAAAAAACTGATGGGGCAATCCAAGAACTCTATATTGAAGAGCTATATGGACTATCCCAGATTTGTATCACGGTTGCCACGAACCACTCAAGGTTCAAGATCCCACTCTCTGAGTGCCAAAAAAAGTTTGGCCAAGCACTTCGCCATATCAATATTCAATATTCACGAGATGAAGATCCTATGGCTATGGCAAAACATGCTTATGACATCGTTGATTTATTCCTAGATCGCATTGATATGCTCACCTATAGCTTTAGCAATGATGATACATGGCCATTGCAGAATAGCCAGAGAACCATCCTACAACAGCAAACCCAGAGCATGCTGCGGCACTTTTATCAAGACAATCCCACCATATGGGAGGAGCTTGCCAAGCATGCTGAACATTTAAGAGGAATCGTTTATTGCCACTCTGGCTCTTCAAACCCTGTAAGATTCAGATATCAGCGCATACATTTCATGAGTCATTACATCAAACGATTAAATCTTATTTCAAGAGGCTTGATGTCCGGCTTAGTCAGCACCAAACGTGACCCACAAACATGGTCTCAGCAAGGCCTTCAGTATTGCCTGGAAAACCTCAAGGTCTTAATACTTTACCTTCACCGAACACAACAAGTAAATCTTAATATATATAAGCTTATTACAGAACAATTAGGGTTTAACTGGCGACACACACTTTATTTAATATTCTATACAGATACCCCATCAAGAAGAAGAGTACTGGAACGTCTTTACAGAGAAATCCCAAAACTCAAACGTCCGTTACCTGAAGAAGATACCAACTTTGACCAGACGGTTGAAAGCACCATGCTGGTCCAGCCYACCGTTCGTATCGACTTTTACCAACGCTCATTGCAATTCGCATCAGAGGAAAAACGTAACAATAAAGCCCAAGCACTAATGATTTTAGAAGATCATGGTCTTGAGCTGCAATATGTTTCTGATGAACTTAAAGATGACATTGAGGTGGTGAAAACTGCTGTTGCCAGTGCCAGTGATGCCCTCCAATACGCCCATCCAAGATTACAGAACGATCCTGAAGTCTTAGCCATAGCAGCCAATGCACCCAATGGCATTGTATTCCCGGCACCTGACCAAATTGATGGGAACTGCCAAAGCTTATTTATCTGATCATAGATGATTGTCTAATGAATGTTTTGCTTTACATATGGTAAATATGATTCATAATATATTCAAATTCATATTGATAACACCATGATACTTGCGATCGATACCAGCCAAATGACCTACTCTATTGCATTCAATGATCAACTCATTGAATGGCAAGACATTCAGATCTCACTTTATGATCAGCTTTGTGATGTTAATTTGAATGATCTGAGCGGTATTATGGTTAATATCGGCCCAGGACGATTCAGTGGACTGCGCTCAGGCATTGCCTTTGCTCAAGGTCTGGCACAAGCAAAACAAGTGCCTCTCTATGCCGTATCAAGTTTTGAGGTTGTGGCCTCCAAGATCCAGGATACTTCCTTTACCATTGCCCTTGATGCGAGAAAAGATGAAGCGTATATACAGGCTTTTTCTCAAGGGAAACCTGGTGATATCCAACTGGTCTCTCAGTCCTCTTTAACTGACACGTCACTCCTATATGGCAACATTTCACATAGTCAAATCATCACAACAAACGCAAAGTCTATGCTTCATATGGCTCAGTCCATAGCACTTAAGGCAACAGCTCTCAATGCTATTGAGCCTATTTATATCCGTAGCAGCGTTTAATCCAAACCAGCCTTGCATCCTCTCATCAGATACGACACAATACGACAAAGCTACATAGGTACTGCATGAAAAAAACACACCAACCAATCGATGAACAACAATTTTTGCAAGCCATTGCCTCTTATAACTACAAAAAGGTTCACGCTCTTCTCAATGATCACCAAAGCCTTAAGGCGTTAGACCCAACCAAGGCCATTAACCCAATCAATTCTGATACCATTGCGCACAACTTTAACATACGCATGATCTGGCACCTACTTCAGCCTGACAACCATAACATTAAAATCATATTATTAACGAGCTATCCTACTGATCTGCTAACAGCCATTACAGAACATGAACACCTAGCCTGCAAAATTTTATTAGATGCGTATGGTCACTCACAGCTAGCACAAATTTCACCACAATCAACAACAACCAAACAGGCATTGCAACATGCCGTACAATACGGCAACACCCATGCTTTAACTCTTTTGCTTGAATATGGTGCCGATGTCAATACTGCTAATGACAAAGGCTACTCACTCGCTTTATTAGCCGTATATTTAAACCAACCACAATGCCTTGAAATCATTATCAACCATGTTAATTACTGTATGTCTGGCTGCTATCTAATCGATCATCCCGAACTTGATATCGACCATATCATGCATACCTATGGTGAACCACCTAACCATACACTCTGGACACCAGAGCTACTGGCTCTAGCTACAAATAACCAACCTTGTCTTGAGATTCTATATACCCACAAACAACAGTTACTTGAGCATGGCCCTATAAAGCAGACCAAAGGCCCTTAAGTCCTATCGACAAATATACGAGCAAAAACGCCATCTTTTAAATGTAGGTGCCATAATGCCACACTGATATGTACCAACAAAAGTCCTACAATAATCCAAGAGAATATCGCATGCCCATCATGAGATAAGCCTCCAATAAAATCTTTACTATAACAGCTATCTGATAAACAAAATCCCTCTTCTGAAAAGAATGGAAATGCAACTTTACCAAGGCCTGGAAAACTGGGTAAATAACCTGCAGAAGTCGACATCATCCAACCGGTAATTGGCATGGCAAACATTAAGAAATAAAATGTTCGATGTAAAGACCTTGCCGCCCAAGTCTTCCATTTAGGAGTGCCTTCAGGTAACTTTGGCAATGTATTAACCACTCTCCAACCTAACCGAAACGTGACCAATAATAATATAAACAACCCAAAGGTTTTATGGTTACCATAGATACTGGCTTTTTCACTATTTGGTAGCCCTACCATCCAAGCCCCAACAGACAATTGCCCCAGCAACAATACCGCAACCAACCAGTGAAAAAACCTGGCAACAGCTCCATAACCTGATTCAGTATTCATCCAACGCACAATATCCCTCCTAGATCTCACTCCCTACATCATAAACCACTGAACAAATATGCACAAACTTATTTTCTCCACTTCTTAACATCACGAGGAATCTGCCATATCCACATGAAACAACCTTTGATACAGACTCAACTTAAAAAACCTTCAAGGCTATTTATGGTAAATATATCTGACAAATAATTTTTTTATGCTAAAAACAACATTACATAACAAAGATGAGGTGTCACAATGTGTAAATTAGATATAGTAAACTGCTTAAAGCAATGGCTGGCCTCTACGTTTAAAAACTACTTTAAAATATGGGGCTATATTTTAGCTTTCACAGCCGTCTGCATAATACCAATATGTGCGCTAATATTTTCATCTATGATGATTGTGACAAACGATTTTTTAGTGGCTGGGGTTATAATAACTGGTCTGATATCAATACCCGTGCTTCTCATCGTTTTTGGAAGAATGATGTTGAGAATTGCCCGCTCTGAAGCAGTAAAATTCAAAGACTGTCTCTCCTTTGGCTTCAAAAACGGCATGTGGTGGAAAGCGATTGTATTCTTTATTACATACTTATTTGGTATTATGGCTGGTATGCTTCTTTTTGTCGTTCCTGGAATTTACTTATTTATTTCCTGGTGCGCTGCTCTATACTTATTATGTGATGGCAAGGCAGGCCCTATAGAGTCACTCAAGCAATCTCGTCAATTGGTAACAAAAGCAGGATTTTTTAGAGTAATCGGCTATATACTTCTGGCGTCACTCATCATGGCTGCGCTATATATCCCTTTTATCATATTTCCAGGATATGAGTTACTAGCTGCGACTATCCAATTCCTTCTAATACCCGCTAACACTATGTTGCCAATAACACTGTATTTATCCATTACTGACCAACATCCAGACCAAGGTGAGACTAGATCATAAGAAGGACCAATCCTTTAATGTCTAGTCATGACTGAACTGTGGCTTAAATAGCAAGCTGTTTTTATCTATATAATAACAGCAGTCAGGGGTTTAATGGCACCATACCATCCTTGCTGAATGCTTTTAAACTCATGCGCACGTATGCATGCTTATTTTTCCCCTACCATAAGCTTGACAAAGCATCCGCCGTATCCACATAATGCAATAAACGACCTTAGGAGAGAAAATATGCCACTGAATATCGATCAGTATCTTAAAAAGACTGACAGCAGCCAGGATGCTATTAAACGCTATTTGGCCCCTATTTCAGAACTATTTCCATCTTCAGAAAAATTTGATGCATTAGGAGAATTATTATTTGGCATGTTGACCACACAACAATATATTCAGGATCAAATCCAGCAAGCAGGTCAAAACGCCTCTAAAGAGCCACTTTATTTACAGTTCATAATGAATGTAACGCAAGCACCTAAAGAGGTTAAGTACCAACCTGTCTTAGATATAAAACCTTGGCCTCTCATGACATTGATCACTCAATGGCTAGGAAAACGGTCATTATATGCTTCTAATCCTGAGATACAAATATATTGGCAGGCATTACAAGACCATTCCCAAGAGGATCTGCTCGCCACATTTAACACCGCATCTGATGTAAAGCCTATAGCAGAATTCTATCAAAAACTGAATGCTTATAATGAGGCTAACGGTAAAGAGGCTATCGATGCCCAGCCAATCCTTCAAGCAGTTCAAAATCTAGAAGCGTCTTATATAGCAGCCATTATGCCTTATGTAGAAGCACTGTATCATTCTCAACAACAACTGATTGCAATATTAGAACCTATGGTGATGAATGACAAACAACTGCCTATCCCTACCAATCCTTTTTCACATACCAAAATTGAAGGAGAACTGACAGATAGCACCTTTGATACCGACATTAACCCCAAAACTCTCAGCATGGTGGTCTTTTCAATGCCTCATTGCCCCCCATGTGAGACCCAAAAAAAGAATATTAATACAATAAGCAATGATGGTCATGACCTGGATATTTACACCTTGGATATTACCCAAAATCCTGAGGTTGCAAAAAGATATGGCACCACCGGAACACCCACAACACTACTGTTAAAAAATGGTAACATACTCGAAAAATTTGTTGGCCCCAAATCACCAGATGACATGAGGAGCCTTATTGCCAAGCATAATAGAGCATTACCAATGTCCGAAAGGATCGTCTCGCGTCTCGGACTTGAAAGGTGGATATCTCCACCGCAACTTCAAGCTGCTTTTTTCTATCTCACAGGGTTATTCACAGGCTATGTCATCGCCAAGCATGTATACTCTCCATGCGCTTCTTGCACAATGCAACTACCTCCTCCAGTGTTAGTGCCTGAAGAAGGTTCGGAGTGTGCTGGAGAACAAGGCTCTTCGGCAATGTTATCTTGGTAGAAATCTTAAGATCATCAAAGAATATTGGATATCACTGCAGTAGCACGATACTGTGCTACTGCGGCTAATGGTGAACTATAAATCTTGATACCAAAGAACCGTTTCACCAGGCTTAACCATTTCCCACTGGGTTCTAACACCATACTCCAAATACATTGGATCTGATAACAAGGCTTCTTTTTGAAACGTCAGCGTTGCTACCCTTTCTTTTAAATGCGCCAACTGCTGGGCTTGTTCTTTTTGTGCAGCGCCCAATTGTCGATATAATCGGACACCACTTGATGATATGAATATCATATAGGATAACAATAATACCGAAGCCAAAAGCATCCAGTCAAAAATGAATCTGAAACATTTGTTCAGCCAGGAGAACAATCCACCACCCTCAATTTATTTCAATTGCCGTGCCCTTAAAGCATCGATACTCAATGCCGTAACCAACATTAATAGCATAACAAAAATACTGTTCACGTCAAAATACCATGATACAGTTAATAATCCATTCATCATATAGATAATCAATACGCTCAGTAATATTGACAGCATGGCTGCTAAAACTGTCAAAAACCGTCTTTCATCTTGCACAACGGGATATTGACGTAAATCCAGCCCTAACTTCTTCATGGCTTTCATTTGACGCTTCTTTTGTTGATGCTGACGCTGAAAGATCATCATAAATGCCAATAAGCCAAAGATGGAAACAATGCCAATCATCCCCGTCATTGATGCTGCAATATAATCCACAAATTGGCGTGCTTCTTCTATGAATAGTGCGACGTCAAGATACGTAACACCAGGATATATTTGCTGCATTAAAGCCAAATCATCTCGATGCTCAGGCGGAAGATAGGCACTGGCCATATAACTGGCAGGATACTGCTCTAGCGCAGATACCGGAAAGATAAAGTAAAAATTCGCCCGCATGGATCGCCAGTCAACCTGACGAACACTGGTAATCGGCAGGCTGACTTCTTCACCATAAAGCAGGAAAGTTAACCTATCGCCCAACTTCAAACCCAACCGGTTCATAATACCTGAGTCAGCTGACAGGCCTTCCGAAGGCCAGGTCCCTTCAATAATCTCATTATTAGGAGGTAAGTACGACAACATGGTTAAATTCAATTGACGATTTAATGCCTCATGGTCTTTCAAGCGTCCCTGCTCATAGCTATTTGCGTCCTGATCGTTAATGTCTATCAGCCTACCCTTAATAATAGGATAAAAATCTGCTTCATTTAACCAAGAAAATTGCGCCTTTAATCCACTAACTTCACGTTCTTGCACCCCAATCAAAAAGCCATTTGAGGCATTGTCTGGAAACGTTGCCTGCCACGAGCTAATGAGCTGCGTTTGCGCATGCCAAACAAAGACACCCAATGTCAATATGACACTGAGAAACATCACCACAAAGGTGTACTCATATCCATACAACCGCAAACCATTTAATAACATATACGCCCTGGTGCCACCTAGCTTTAGCCCATAACGGCAAAGATAGATCAAACCATAGATTAGCATATAAACAAACAGACAAATCACAGCAAGCGACAGTATCTGAATGGAGACCCCCGTGATATCCCACGATACAACCTGTGTGTAAATTGCAATGCCACTACAAACCAAAAACATCAATAAATAATTAATACTCCTAGGATGCTGCCGCATTAAGTTGATCACAGGCGTATTAAGAACACTATTACAATGGAGAAAAACAAGTGCCGAAGCCATTAGAACATAAGTCACCAAGGTTCTGATAACCAGAGGCATCATTTCTAGCGTCAATGTCATGGGGAGCAATGCCAATGCCTGATTTAACCCATAAATGGACACTATAGACAATACAACACCTAGCGTTACCACCAATAAGTTGACTTGTAACAGGGGTTGGGTGATATAGCGAAGGCGTTTTGCTTTCCTGACCCCTAAAGCCATTAAAGTTCCTACGTCTTGAGCCAAATAATGAAAATACCCCTCAAGAGCCAGATGAAACAAAAAACCTGCCATCAAATAACCGACCAATCTCACCGCCCATAGTAAGTCAACAACTTGAGAGATAATGCGCTCAATACGGCCTAGAGACTCCTGAGGCTTAATGATTCTTGCATCTTTCGACAACGTTGCCTCTAATTTAGCAGAAAGCGCCATAACCTCTGGCCCGGCAATATAGGTATAAATACTTAATCTGGATGTGGGTGTGATAAGACCCGTTAATTCTTGATCATCATAACGCATAAAAACACTCGGACTAAATGCTTCAAAATCGAAGATTTGCTCATCTTGTTTTGTCACGAAACCTGCCACAGACCACTCTTGATCACCAATGGCAACTTGGTCTCCTTCCCTCAATCCAATTTGCTGTGCAAAACGTTCTGACACCCAAACACCTCCCTGTGGGATGGGCACATCACTACTAGATTTTAACTGTCCATATAAAGGGTAATTGTCTTCAATAAATTGTAGATGCACCAAGTGTGCAGTATCATCTGCCAACATCATGCTACTCATTTTGATACTTTTTGAAACCTGATATTGGCTCATTAGATCTAAATCAAGGTGTCTTGGGGACTTGACCACCAAATCTCCCCCCGCCCATGTTGATGCATAACGAGACTTCATCTCAACCAATTGTGAAGGTACCGCATCTAAGGCCAACAACAGCATAAAACTCAATAAAAAAGCCCAAAATAATCGAGATGCATTCTGCTTAATCATGAAGACAATGACTCCATGCTGACCATTCTATCACAGCGCTCAGCCACCCTGATATCATGGGTAATCATCACCATCGTCATGGCCTGAGTTTGTCTTAAGTGAAACAGCAAATCCATTACAGATTGTGCCGTTTTGGTATCCAGTTGAGCGGTTGGCTCATCTGCCAATAAGATCTTTGGCTTCTTAACCATCGCTCGGGCAATACCAACCCGCTGTTTTTCTCCACCAGATAAATGCCTGACCTCAACATCATAGCGCTGGGACATGCCCACTGCATCTAACATCTTATAGCACTCATCCAAAGTGCTATGATCCGGCTTAAATAACGCCACATTTTCAAGTGCGGTTAATCCAGAAAACAAACAAAAATCCTGAAAAATAAGCCCAACATATTGATCTCTAAACGCAACCCTCTGCTCTTCAGTTAACTGGGAGATATTTTGTCCTAAAACTGTCACATGACCATGGGTTGGCACATCAATTCCACTGATCATATTCAGCAAAGTTGTTTTACCAGAACCTGAAGGACCAGTAATCGCAAGATGTTCATGCTCTGCAACTTGCAACGCCTGGCAATTCATGATATCAATAGCTGAGTCTCCTGAATGGACGGATTTTGATAACTGGTGTACTGTGATGACTGACATGCCGCTTCCAAAACTAATAACGTTTTACATCTTACTACTTTTCGCAACAGCCTGCCAAGCAAAAGAATATGACTTGGCCATCCTTGGTGATAGTATTAGCTCTGGCTATGGTGTCCCTGCAGATGATAATTGGGTATCACTGATCAAGCCAAAATTGAACTGCAGCTCAAAAATTCAAAACCTGAGTATTCAAGGCGCTACCTCTTCAGATGGCATCACACAGCTAGAGAACTTCTACAAAAAACACAGAAGCCGCTATTTGCTTGTTGAGCTGGGTGGTAATGATGCACTTAGAGGGCAATCTTTAACCCAACTTTACCGCAACCTCAATGAAATCATTACAATGGCGCAAGAACACGACAGTAGAGTGCTGCTGATTGGTATTGACCTTCCTCCCAACTATGGTGGTTTCTTCCGGCAGCGCTTACAAACAACATATGCGCATGTTGCGCAAATCCATAATATTGAAATGGTGCAACTCGATTTTCCAAACAATCCTGATCTGATGCAGGATGATGCGTTACACCCAAACCCACTAGGACACCAAAATATTGCTCAAGCTGTCCTCCCCATGATCAATACAGCCATGTGCTCAGCAGAATAAGGACCCATAAATGGACATCACAACAATTATTGTATTACTCATCCTCCAATCAGGTTTTGGCTATGCTCTCTACCATGCTTTAAAGAACAAGGCCTTGGATGAAAGGGCATTACAAGAGTCGATCACTGCTGCTATTAGTAAGCAACAAGAACACTTTTTTGAGCAGGGATTAAAACAACAAACACAAACAAAAGCTGATATCTTAGACACGTTACTCCAAACACTCAAACACCAGCATGATCAGAATAGTACGCATCAGAAACACTTAACTGAAGCGGTTCATTCAAAATTACATAACATTTCACAAGAGGTTAATAAAACCCTTAATCAAAGTTTTGAAAAAAACTCAGAAGTCTTTCACAATGTTATCAAAAGACTGTCTCTTATCGACAAAGCCCAAGAAAAAATTACATCTTTATCTGAAAATGTCGTCGCACTTCAAGACATCCTAACCGATAAATCCTCTCGTGGTGCTTTTGGTGAAGTGCAATTAGAACAACTCATTGCCAATGTCATCCCTCAACAGCACTATCAACTTCAAGCACAATTACCGAATGGTCGCAGAGCTGATTGTTTACTCCTCATGCCAAAAGACTCTGGACATATTGTCATTGATGCCAAATTTCCATTAGAAAACTACCAAAAGCAACAAAGTAACGATCCCCTTGTTCAAAAGTCTGCGTTTAGCCAATTCAAGCAAGATGTTAAAAAGCACATTGATGATATTCATGAAAAGTATATCGTGCCATCCTTTACTGCCCAGGGCGCCATGATGTTCATTCCTGCGGAAGCAGTTTTTGCACACATACATGCCCATCATCCAGATATTACAGCTTATGCACACAAGAAGAAAGTATGGCTGACATCACCAACCACACTGGTTGCCGTTTTAAACACAGCATTAAGTGTCATCAAAGACTACTCTACCCGTGAGCAAGTAGATATCATCAAGCAACACCTTGCTTTTTTAGCAAAAGATTTTGAACGATTTGAAAAAAGAATGGATCAATTGGCCCGGCATATTGGCCAAGCTCACAAAGACGTTGATTTGATTCAGCAGTCTTCTACCAAGATTACCAAACGGTTTTTTAAAATTGAAAATTGTGAAATATCCCCTCCTAGCAAGCAACCTGAGGCACTGGAAATTGATTGACCAAACCTTTAAAACACTGTATAATAATTAAAAAAAAGTGAATACACCTATGCAAAACTATATTATGACAATATTTGGCTTTATTTGGAAGATTGCCAGTTTTCCAGGAAAGATCATCACCAATATATTGTATTATCCTCTACACACGCTGTACCTTATCCTTAAGGTGATGCTCCACAATATTTACTTTGCCTCACCAGCTTACCCCATCTTAATCTTTGAATTGGTATTCGCCATTGCCGCATTTGGCGCAATGTATTACTTTGCAAATCGAGACCCGGGAAATCCCAATAAAAGTGTGCTTTTTTACATAGCAATATTCATTGGTTTGACACTTGGGATAATCAATACACTCAGTATGTTCTCACCAGATGGTATACCATCTTGGTCTGCTATTATCGGATTTTTTTCTATTGCTGCCCCAACTCTCATTTTCATGGCAGCAACATACTTATGCTATGAATACAAACTGGCCAGTTATATATTATGTGTACCCGCATTGCTTTACCTACCTTTTGTCTCCATATCAGCCTATAGTCTTATGTTTTATGCTTTTGCGACGTTCTCATGCATTACAACCCTCTTGCATTCTCGTGCATATATTAGCAGACAGCTTACTCGCTGGGGCTTGAGTGTTAGTCAGAAAGACTTAGAGCAATCCATTCCGCTTCTCCTGTTCTTACCACCAATCATTGCGTTCTTTTACTTGGGAGCCGCATGGCCACTGCTTTCATTGCTAGATTATGTCGCCACATCCATTAATACGACCACTGCAACAATCATCGCAGCCATTGTCTTAGGATTTGGCTTTGAATCAGCACATTACTTCCTAACAGCATTATGCCTCATTGCCATTCCATTTATGGCATCGGCATTCTCGCCTATGGCCATTCATGCCATCCTGATTGCAAATGCATTCTTTTCCTTAAAACATGACCCTCAATACAATGCGCATCATGAAGACAGCCAAGCACAAAATATGTTCGCACTGATATGCCTGTTGGCAGGAACAACTTTTCCTAGCATTTATCCTTCAGCGCTCATCCAGTATATCGCCTCAGCAGTGTTACATACTCTCTCGGCAGCACTGTTCTCCAGCAACACTGTATCCACAGATACCCAACCTTACCTACAAAAAGGATTTGCTGCCAGTTCTGTGCTGATTGCGCTAAAAAGCCTCATGATGGTGTACTCTCCAATAAGGTTTCTTACTGCCAGCCAAAGAGTTCATAGTGCCGCTATTGCCATAAGCTTTGCCAGTGTGGCATATACAAACGCCTGTTCATTGTATGAAAAATACCAAGCGCCCCGAGCGACGCCATAATATAATTAATGAAACAATGTCTTAACATGTATTGTTAATTGAGGAAAAATTCCCTATCATATATGGGGATATAGGAATCATGCATGACGCTACCAGCAAACATCATTCACTACGCTGACAAATGTGTTTCTCAACTGATATATGGTATTATTTTTCAGCTAGCAACCTTATCTATTTGTCGAATCTGGTTGGTCTATTTTCCCTTTCAAGTATTGTTTTCTTTACTGCATACTCAGCTCTTTAGTCTGTATGTTGCCATCACCCTTGCTACCCTAAAAAAAGAAGAGCACAATGGGGGTATTTTAAATATTATTCAAAACATTCCTACTTTACTCTTGCAATCAACCCTTCTAAAGTATCTTCGTTTTGCACCAAGTACTTCGGACCCAAAGGACCAACCTTTATTTAGTTTACAAGCATTAACCTACTTGGTTTGCTTAATCTGTATTTATAATATTCCCGCTTTAATTAATCTATTATTGGTCTATGTGATCCTTTGTTTAGATATTGGCCAAACCAATACCCTTCGAATTCTCCACTTGCCTGCACTTCTTGCAAGTAGCTGCTATGGAATCCTTTGTGGCTACTTTTCTAGTAAAACTGCGGTCTTCTTATCATCCCTCGCTCTATATATCGTTGCTATCGCTTTTCCCAGTGATGCTGAGAAAGGTGATGATCTCCTTCAAACCATAAGCAACCACCTCAATCACAGTCTGCAACTATATTCTGATCAATTCTATGCGGCCGATAACCCTGCTGATATCATTTTATATAGTTTGGTTCTTATTGCCATGGTTAGCCCACTAACCAATCTATTACCACTACTATACCCCATCGCACAAATATTGTACTCATTACCTGCACTATGCATTCAATCATTACTGACCACCTATGTTCTAGGCGCTAAAATTGAACAGTTATTTTTCAAAATTCCCGTACATTTAGATACAGCATCATGCGCTGTGAGTCCTTACCTTCAAGTAGCACAAGCTTTTATACACCCTTCTGGAACACCAACATCCCCTTCAGATTCAGAACATGGCCAAAGCCTTTAAAAACAGGCTCCATGCGGGCCAAGAACTTGCTGAAGCCATCACAGATTGTGATCTTGTTATTGCCATCCCAAGAGGCGGCATTCCCATTGCGCAACCCATCTGTGAGAAGTTCCAATGCCCTTTAAATTTGGTTTTCCCTAGAAAACTCCGCGCACCTAACAACCCAGAGTTTGCAATAGGCGCCATTAATAGCCTTGGTGAGTCAATTCTTAATGAGGCCCTGTGCCAACAACTCCATGTTACAGAAAGTTATCTTGATCAAGAAATCATACAACAGCTGGCAGATATTCGCAGTCGGCAAAAAACTTACCCCTCAGCTAAGACTCCAATAACAAACAAACACATTGTTATTGTAGATGATGGAATCGCAACGGGCATGACCATGGTTGCTGCTGTTTCTGAGATCCGAAGCCATAAGCCCAAGCAGATTACAGTTGCAGTGCCTGTTAGCCCACCAGACGTGCTGGGCTCACTACAAAACATCAACTTTATCTGCTTACACCAACCCAAACATTTTGGTTCAGTCAGTCATTTTTACGATACGTTTCCACAAGTTGAAACAAAAGAAGCTATCGAGATATTAAGAAAGATAAATCATTAAAACGCGCCCGGGAGGATTCGAACCTCCAACCGCCTGGTTCGTAGCCAGGTACTCTATCCAGTTGAGCTACGGGCGCAATGACCCAATATTACTACAAAGATTTTGTAAAAACAAGCTTATTTCATCAACAACATTGTCACTTAAGAAACAAGAGCCTGGTTCACACTCCGGTCTAGAGTAACTTTGTAAACAATCAAACCGCATACGGTTAACACATATAACCAATAAAAGGGCATCACATACAAACTACCATCATGTAGCTCTGCCATTCCTGCAGCCACCAATGCAATCACGCCATAATATAAAAAACCCAGTACGGATGCAGCAACACCAGAATGCTCACTAAAAGGCTCCAATGCCAATGTAATGGCATTACCAATCACCAGTCCAAGTCCCAGCATAATACTAAATATGCATAGCAAACTACCCATAATTAGAACCCATTGGGACTGAAATACTGCAACCAAACAGCAAAATAAGACCGCTGCAGAAAAGGCAAAACGAACCCCCACCCACATGACCTGATCAATTGAATGCTTTGCCAACATATTTTCTGATAGCTTGCCGCCGAAATACCATGCCCAACTCACTATAATAAAACATAAGAAAAAATATTGTTTCGGGAAACCTAAAGATAGCATGAAAAATGATGGCGCCTCAGAGAAAAAGGAAAAACCAATACCACATGAGTGACCGATTAAAAATGCATACAACCATAAATGCTTATTCTGCAGTATCTCAATATAATGCCGCATATTAGGAACACGATCCGGTTTACTTTGACCCGGCAAATAACCTGTAGAAAAGAACAACCAAACTGCGTAAACAATCAATGGAATGTAAACGTGATACCATGAGAAATACGTCAGAATAGATGAGCCCATCACAGGCCCTAGCATTGGCCCAATAGACAGTGCCATCCCTAATTTAGCCATCATTTTTGCCCTTTTGCCTTCTTCAAAGTAATCTCGGCACAACGCAATCACTATAACGGCACAGGCACTACCACCCAACCCTTGAATAAAACGTGCAAATAATAATATATTTAAGGAGGCTGCTTGATAACACATAATGGCACCAAGCAAATAGATCCCTAATCCAAATTTTAATGCTTTAATTCGACCGACATAGTCTGACAAGGACCCCCAAAGCAACATGCCCAGAGCATAACCCACCAGATACGTTGTAAATACATGCTCAACACTTGACATATTTTCAGCATATGCTGCTGCAATATCCGGCAAGCATGGCGAAAAAATACTCTCTGAAATTTGTGGCAAAACAGCTGCACAAAGCAAAAACATAACCAACATTTTTTAATCCATATTATTCAGTATATTACAAAGATAACATATAATTGCCTAAAGGTCAAAAATTGTGTAGCATTGGGTGCTTTTCTTGACATGCTGCAAGCAAAGAGCCCCTGGTGTTTGCTAATCTCCTTGAGCCAGATTTTGGACGACTACGTAACAGCATAACCTCTGCTTCAAGTGGCAAGATAGCCCTCCCTATCCTTTCTTGGCTCAACCAGCTGTTTATATAGACAATATCTCCGATTATAGCTGGAACATTTAAGCTCAGCTCTGCACATATGTCTGTCATGGACTCATGATCAACAAATTTTTTCAATGGTCGAAAGTAACCTTGCAACCACCGCAGTTGGGCCTTTGGTACTGGCTTATGAGCCAAAACTGTGTGTAACGCAGCGTTACACATGGCAAACCGTCTTAGTTGACACATACACTTAAAATCCAAATTAGCCAATCCTAGCATAGCACAGATACCATAAACCATAAAACAAAGATCTCTGTTCTGCTACACACTACATATAAGTTATGTTATCATGACCAAGTTAATACTAGGTTTTAGAGATGCGGAAAATTATTTTATCATTGATGCTCATCACACTGCTAGCGGGATGTGGCCAGCAATACCAATCTGCTCGATTTGAATACACCAGCTTCACGCAACAAACCTCTGTCGTCCTCATCAATCTCAGACCATCGATTACGGAACTTGAAATTGTCAAATTTGCCAACGAAGACGGTAGCTTAATCAATACCGTAACCCAAGATGGGTTTTACACATTCGCATACAACATCAATCGCTTTCAACAGCGATATTTTGAAGAAGAAGGCAACTATGTGCTCTTACTCAATCCTGGCTACTATGCCATTAAACGGATATCAGTCTCAAATGGCCCTCTGCACTTGTCATCACCTATTTTTAATGATGCCGTTAGAATTGACCCCTTAGGATTTAATCCATACTTGGGCGCTTTCTATGCACCTGCTGGTAAAGTGGTCTACGTCGGAGACCTTCATATGAAATACCATCCCATCACAAAGTTATTTCGCATCAAACATGTCTATCATGATCGGGCAGCACAGCGCTATCTACAAGCCACTTACCCCGCGCTATCGCGGCAATTAACCCGAGGTCCTTACTACGAGGGGAATTACCGTTACCAATATGAGTATCGCTACTAAGCTCTAGTCTTGAGCCCTTATCATCGTGAAACCAGCCATCTCCGCCGTCGACCGGAGGTATTATCACACAAGATTCGCGAAACATACTATCTCCTTCTCTGTTGCTTAGAACGCTTTAATCTCACGCACCAATTTAACGCTGATTGTTTTCTACCCTATTGGGCACAAATGATTTTACCTATTCAAGCTGTAGCGTATCAATATATTTAAACCCTTGGCGCAGAATGCCAAAGACCTGTTGATCAATTTGACACCCCTAAAATGCTAGGATGATTTTGAAATATATTACTCTGTAATTACAGTAAAAAAGATGATAATATAGATGACATTAACTTAGGCTATATAATGATTCTTCATACAATCCTACAATTTGTTTTGGCATTTTTTATAGGCAGTATCCCCTTTGGCATTATTGTTTGTGAATTCCTAAAGCTTAAGACCCCAACATCGTACGGTTCAGGAAATATAGGCGCCAGTAACGTAGCAAGACAAAACTTAGCGGCAGGGGCTCTCACACTCTTATTAGATGCCAGTAAAGGTGGGTTGGCTCTATTGCTACTAGCGCCAACTGATGCTGTTTTATTATCTGTTATCCTAGGACACTGCTACAGCCCTGTACTAAACTTCAATGGCGGCAAGGGTGTTGCTACGGCTGTTGGAGCACTACTGGTATCACATACGTCCCCTGCCATCATCCTGATGACACTTTGGGGGATTACGTTCATGCATAAAAGAACGCCTGCCCTTTCAAGCATTATCTGTTCTCTCATGATGCTTGTATATGCTCTATTAATTCCAAGCTATTGTTTAGCTGCCGCAAGCGCTCTCATTATCATAAGACATAAGTCCAATATCTATGCGTACCAACAATCATAACATTATTCTAGGCATTGAAACATCATGCGATGAAACAGCACTTGCACTCTATGGTCAAGATGGCCTGATTGCTGATGTACTCTATTCTCAAATTGATTCTCATCAAGTATACGGCGGCGTGGTTCCTGAATTGGCTGCCCGGGAACATCTGAGTAAAATCAACCCTCTTTTGGATACACTATTGGCACAAGCAGGGATTAGTATTCATGATATCACGCATATTGCCTATACTCGTGGACCTGGCTTAATTGGGGCCCTACTCGTTGGCGCCAACTATGCATCTGCACTTGCCCTAGGGCTTGGGCGTCCACTGATTGGGGTTAACCACTTAGAGGCTCATATTGTCTCTCCTTTTATTAATAAACAACTACCTGAACAGCCTTTTCTTACCTTACTGGTATCGGGAGGGCATACCCAAATTATCCTAACACATGGACTTGGTCGGCATGAAATCATTGGTGAAAGCTTGGATGATGCGGTGGGTGAAGCTTTTGACAAAACTGCAAAGATTATGGGACTTGGCTATCCCGGAGGCCCCATTATTGAACAGACCGCCAAGCACGCGACAAAAACCATTGATCTACCAAGACCCATGACCCGGAAAGCCGATGCAATGATGAGCTTTAGTGGCTTAAAAACAGCAACCCGGCTGGCTTATCAAAAAAATAAGGATGAAGACAATATAAGAGCCAATATTGCCCATAGCTTACAAGAAGCTATTTGTGATACCGTCATACAAAAAGTCAAATATGCCATTAAAAAAACCCAGGTTGAACATTTGGTGGTTTCAGGTGGTGTCAGCGCAAACCAGTATCTCAGACAGGCACTCAAACAACTCCCCCTCCAGGTTGACTTCCCTCCATTAGAGTATTGCACAGACAATGCAGCGATGGTTGCATTTCTCGGTTATTTAAGGTCTGGTGATCCCGCACCAAAGACCCTTGCACAAGCAAGATGGAGAGTTGATGATATTTAATCTGATAAATAACATTTTTGAACTATAATAGCAACAAATCGAGATCCTTATGAACTTAATTGAAACTGAAATAAATGACCGCGGGTACACCATTCGAGAGATTAAATTAGCAGATGCTGAGCGCTATCAGTCGCTTTTACTCCATAAAGACGTCAAACCGTTCATACCTGAGCAACTCCTCCCTAATACCATTTTTGATGCTATTCGGATTGTCACATCACTCAAAGCATTATCTGCCACAAACACAGGTGCATACTGGGCAATATGCAATGAAGACAACAAACTGATTGGCTCAGCTGGCTTTGAATCCTGGAGCCAATTCCATAAGCGTCTGGAAATTGCTTTTGAGTTGCATCCCGACTATCAAGGACAAGGTATTATGACACAAGCATTGACCAAAATCATTGCCTTTGGCTTTGAAAACATGCAAGCCGAACGAATTGAAGCATTCACCTTAACCCATAATAAACCGTCAATGCACCTTCTAAAACGTATGGGATTTGAGCATGAAGCAACACTCAAGAAATACCGAATGTTTAACAAAAAAATTTCTGACATCCACTTATTTGCGTTAACCAAATGATCCCATTAAGCCTCTACATACACTTACCTTGGTGCGTCAAAAAATGTCCTTACTGTGACTTTAACGCCCATCCACTAAAAGATAATACAGATCTTGAAGGCTATATTAAACGTTTGGTTGAGGACTTACACAGTCATCAATCCATACTAGAAAGCCGACCTATTCGAAGCATATTTATTGGTGGGGGAACCCCTAGCTTATTCAGTGCCCAACAGCTGGCACCTTTGTTTCAGGCAATCCAACAATATCAAGATATTTCAAAGATTGAAATCACCATTGAGGCCAACCCTGGAACCCAGGATTGTGCATCATATTCTGGTTATGTGGATTTAGGCATCAACCGCATCTCAATCGGCGGACAAAGTTTCAATCCTGCTATGTTAACAAACCTTGGTAGAATTCATAATGGTGATCTGACTCACCAAGCCATTATTCAAGCCCAAAATGCAGGTTTTAAACGGATTAATTTAGATATTATGTACGGACTTCCCCATCAAACCCTACAAGAAGCTCTTGATGACTTACAGCAGTTTATCGACTACAAACTAGAACATTTGTCATGGTATCAACTCAATATTGAAGCCAATACGCTATTTGCCGTTAAAAAGCCTGAGCTACCCTCCGATGACATGATCAATGACATGGACTTAGCAGGCAGTCACTTACTGATTAAAAATGGTTACCGACAATATGAAATCTCTGCCTGGACGCGTAACCAGCCATCATTTCATAACCTCAACTATTGGCATTTTGGAGATTACCTTGGTATTGGCTGTGGTGCCCACAGCAAAATCACCCAGACAAACCCTTTTAAGATAGAAAGAGTCATTAAACACAAACATCCAAAAGCTTATATGAATCATCTTATCCAAGAGCTTAAAGAAGTCCCTAAAAGTGATGTCATCTTAGAATATTGCATTGGACAGTTTCGAACCCTTGATCCTCTTGACCTGGATACTTTTGAAAAAAGAACGCAGCTACACCGAGACCATCTTATCCAAGCATTAAAATCTGCCTCTGAAGCTGGCTTACTCACCATTACCCCATCAACCATTTCACTCACTGATAAAGGCTTCAGACATCACAATGAACTCTGCTTAAGCTTGGTTAAACAATAATTAAATACGCTTCGTCTATACATATTTAAATATTAAACACCGTGCAACAAAAGCCATTAGCTGATCTTATTTATTATTTCTTCATGCCTCTGACTTTTTCATCACCACTACCTTCTTTTTCAGGTGAAATTTTACGTTCTGGGAAGTCTCCTGCTGTAGGTTCCTCTGCTTTCTTCATCCTTTGACCAGCTGTAAGCTCATCACTACTCACAGGAGGAGCGGCTGCTGTATCCGTGAATCCTTGGGCTAGATCAATCCCCAATGCTTTTAGCCTTGCAAGCAGGCTAGCATCAGATATATCTTCTTCCGGCGCTGCCAGGGGGGGATCACCACCCAGCGTACCCGTAGGAACTGAAGGAAATATCATACCAACAGCATCATCTGCTGCCTCAGGTGCTTCACTACCTATTGATGAAGAAGATAATGATCCCTTAAGACTTTCTAGTGCCAATTTCCCTTCAGATGATAATGATCCTGATGACGAAGCTTCATTAAGAAGTTCTAAAGATAACATATCATTTTCCTGGAAATCTTCCAAAGAAATGGAATTTTGCAACAACCCTTTGTTTGCCAAAAAACCGAGTACAGTAGCATAATTATCAGGTCCATAATGTCCTGAAAAACCTGACAGTCCTTCAATAACCCCATCTTCAATATGAATGGCTCCAGCAAATAATACCGGCCTTCCTCCTGTGATCATAGAATGAAAAGCAAGCGGACCCGATGAAGAATCTCCTTGATGTTTAAATGTATAGATATCACCATCTGTTGTTACTACAACCCCCTTATAATTTTTATATTTAATAACACTACCTTTAAACGCTCCCCCCTCAGTACTGGCTTGTTGAAAATCATTTTTGCTACTGTCCCAAGAATGTAACATTCCAGATCTAGCATAAAGCTTGCCACTTTTTATGATGTCATGCCTTACTTCTAAGTCGTTGACAAGTCCTAGATCCTTATAAGTGCCATTTTTAAACATAGTCACTACGTCCGTATTTTCCTTAACTTTTCTAAAACCATAAATTTCTAAAATACGTTTTAGGTCAGCATGCTTTTTCTTTGTCATAAAGAGAGTGTATATAGGTTGTCGCAATTGCCTTTGAGCCTCTTCTTTGTCAATATTAAGTTTATTTTCCAAATATACTGCCAATTCGGCAACCTTCCCCTCACCTTTTTTTCTCAGCTCCTCTACGTTTAACTCTAGCTTGACAGCACTTCCTACGGCATGCTTTACTGCTTCTTTAAACCGACTGGTGACTGGAAACAATACATCATCTAATGACTTACGGTTTGCTGCGCTATCAATACTTGATTGATATAAGTGTCTATTGGTACAAAACGGTAAATCCTCACTATAGGGATAACCCAATTCACGCTTTCTAAAAGCAGTTGCCTCTATGCGACGAAGAACATAGTCCTGGCTCGTCCATTTTTCAATTAGGTTTAGCTGAGGGCGGCTACAGGCTTCTAATAGATACTTCGGCATTTTCATTAGATTCTGAATGCCTATGATTCCCACGATCATTCTTTGTAGCTCTCCGTACACTGACGGTCCTCTTTTAAATATATCAGATATCTCATGATGCTTTTCATGAAGTTTTAAATCTAACCATCTATTGCATAAAATATGATCAATATCATTTCTAGTTTTTTCTTCTAAACTTTCAGGATTTTCTAAGTTTCGTTTGCCTCCTAAGACAAACTGAACCTTTGGTGATTTGGATAATGTAACAACCTTTGCTTCTACCGCCTCAACAGACAGGCCCTGAATCTCACCATACAAATCATCTAATTGTTGAATAACATCGACTTGCATCTGGTGCTTAACAGACTGTACAACGTCTAATGCCAGCACAGGCCTAATATCTTCTGCATCACCAAGCTCATATGCCATTCTAAGTTTATCTACATCGATACCATCAGGCAGAGCACTGCCTCTGATCTTTTCATGCAGTTGCCTCAAGCTCTCGTAACAATCAGAAAAAGAGTCATTCTCTCTACTCTCAAAGAACTCAACTCCAGAACATTTCTGAATCTGGTCACGAAGGTATTCATCTATTATTGCCATCACAACACCTATTTGTTTTTATTTATAGTTCTTATAGCACCGTTTTTTTGTTTGTCAGATTATTGTCATCGTAAGCATGGCATGCATGAAAAATTACTCCTCAAAAGGACACAAGCAGTACCAACAAATGGGGTAAATAATACCAAAAACGTAACCTAATTATGAAACCTAAGGAAAACATCACTTAAAATAACAATGTATTTGCTGTCAAAAACACCTGACATTTCCTCAGGTGTTCCATGACACACAACAGAGGGTTTTTCTGGAAATTGGTGCCTTTTCACCGCTAAGGGTTCCTGATACTCTGGATGACTTACAATGAAATGCCCTGGAGAATGTTAGCGGCTGAATATCCGTCTATTATCCTCCAGGGTAACCTAGGGCTGTTATCTACACCAGATATAATTGTATGCTGAGGCTACTTCTATCACTTCAAATAGTCTTTCCATGCGACTAAAGAGAATTTGATACCTCTATAGTATCTGCGTCTACTTCAGCGGCAGCACCTCCGCCAGATCGTGAGAATAAACTCATGTCGCTTGATTGAAAGTATAACCCCTCTACCTCATCTCCATCATAGTGTTTTTCTTTCACGTAGCGCCATAATTGACTGTCGCCCACCTTTGGTAGCAGTGCCGGTGCATCAGCCAAACAAACTGTACTTGAAGAAGGAATAGCTGTTACTGCATCCAACTCTTCTGCTGCTTCTGCAAATGCATGAGCAGCTGGGGTAAAGAGGCCTGCTGTTTCGTACTGCCTTAAATGACCTTTCAACCGCTTCCTCAAGGAGTCTTCAACATCAGGATTGACTCTTTTTTTACCGACAGACGCTGATTTGGCTACAACAGGTTTTAACGGCAATACAAGTTTACTGGTATCCACAGCAACAGTGCCAACTTTTAAAGCTCGGCTATTTTCATGCTGCTCTAGCTCTGCTTGGATCGCTACATTCCCTACCTGCTTTGCATAAAATAGCGCCGTTTTTCCACTCGAGTCTAGCTGCTCGCTATCTTTCTCAACACGGAATAACGAATATTTCACTAACTCAACATGGTCTCCACTCTCAGAGGCAATATAATGCAGTACTGTTTTCTTATCAGAAAGTTGAGCGATTTGCTGGCATAGCTTTATCATACCTTGTCTATAATAGCCTACACCTAGGTATAACTGATGAATCAACGTGTATATAAAACTTTTTCCATTAAGTTTTGCTGTTACTTTATAGCCGTTAGCAAGTAGCATCGCAACCATATCTAACTTGTTAGCCGCCAGTGCATCAAACAAGAAAGCTGGATCAAGACCCCACTGTTTTCTATCTATCAGATACTTGACACTTGCTATGTTATTTTCACTGAGATACCCTTCTTCCACCCCAGGTGATGAAACTTTTATAGAAATCTCAATACCTTGCGCCTTATGCCATTCCTCTAAATTTATCTTATACAGTAATCCACATTGGTGTAATAACTCCAGACCATCCTTTGCGCCATTCACAGAAAACTTCTGAGCCACTTTACCAACATAGATTGCACGATCAATAAGTGAGCGCTCCAAATACCGTCCTTCCTCTAAAATACCGGATCTTTTCAGCAGATTTGAAAAAGCCTTTCTATTCAAGGGAACGTTATACAGCAGTCTTAAATACTTATCTAATCGTGCATCAGATCGAGGATAAGAGAGCAAGCGCTCTACTATCGTCACTGAATCAAAGATCTGAGTTGTTAAGCCTGGTTGCAATGATTCAGCCATATCTAAGGATACAAGAATATCATCCTGATTTTCTAACAACCAACCTCCCCTCCAGTACCATGGTACACCAGCAGATTTTTGCTTAGCGGCACACAGTGCTAAGTCTTCACGCCCATGCGAATAAACCCATTTAATGACTGAAGGATAATGCTGTTTAACATTATATGCCTTGGTGTTGAGTAGACATTGACAATAGTCCTTCCAAAAATGCGAAGATATCGGAATAATCCCTACCAACAAAAACATTAAATTAACGGCGCTTTTACGATGAAGCGCTGACTGATTACCCCGTATGGCCTTTACTATTTGATCAATATATGGCAGGTCCTGATCAAGGGTGTCAAGTTTGATGCTTTTTAAAATAGTATCGATAGTTCGCTGAAGTAAGCTTTGAGTAATAAGGTTATCTACCAACCACTGCGTGATCGTTTCGCCATCATGCGCCAAAATAGCCTCTAGAAATAGTTTTTCCTGCCGCTCCCTTTCTACAACCGCTGCTGCCTTTGTTGCTGAAGCTTCTGCAATTTCCTCAATCGTTTTTTGACTTAAGGATTGGTATATCTGTTTGAATTGTTGAACAACGCTTACCCCATCCTCCACATGACCAGCGCTATGTTCTGGCATGAGTGTTTTTAAAGACTGTAGTAATGCTGATAAATTTAATGTCGTTTTCCTATCACGCGCATTTCTAGCACGCTTTGCCTGTGGTGCTGACGTACTACTGCCCACTGCTGCTCCAGATAATAGTGTGCGTGCTTGTTGTAACTTTTTCCCCAGCGCCTGATAAGATTTTGACCCGGCTTTTTCTTTCTTTCGATCCCCGTCTGGTCCATCAAGCCTTCGTTGAGCAGCCATTGGTTGTTTTCCTTTAGCTTTTGATGGTGTTATCTCGGCAGGACCTGCTTCACAAACAACCAACTTTTTCTTTTTTGATTTTTGTCTAAAAGGTGATAATGATTTTGTCAAACGCGCTAATAACTTCTCAGCCACGTCTGCCATGGTTTCATAAACTGAGGCATTACTTAAATCCACGCTTTCTAATGATTCCAGCATATGCAGAATTTTATCTTCTTCTGATATGTTTTTTTGAGACGATAAAGAATATGGCGCCCTTTGAACATGCGCCGGAAATTTAGCTGGTCCGTGATCTTCTTCTGCTTGATAACCCGCCTCAACACCAATGGTTAATGTATCACTGATTTTACCATCAAACTCTGCAATCTTGGCCATTGTTTTCTGCTGCTCTGAAAAGAATATCATTTCTACTAGATTGGCAATCTTCTTGCCAGGAAATAAACGTGTCACCCGGCCTGCTCGCTGAATAACTGCTCGCTCTGAAGCAGAAGGGAATGCGATGACAGTTTCTAAGAAGGGTAAATCTAATCCTGCAACCACTGATCTAACCCCAACCATCACCAACGACTCACCCTTGGAAAAACCCTTTAAGCATCTGTCTTTTTCCGCTGCTGAAACTTTAGAATGATACGCAAAAGCAAACTGCTTCACCCTATCTGGAATCATCGGATGCTTTGACCACTGACTTTCCTCTGAAGCATAGTGTTCATTCAGCACTGCGACCAAACGATTGGCATGCTCAATACCTGAAGCAACCACCAAGGTTGGCCTACCCATAAAATGACTACCATATTGATTTTTACCCGTTGCAATCAAATGCGCTACTAAATGATGAAAATCATCCTGATTCAGTGCTAACTGTAATTGTGACTCTACGAAGTCATCACCCCGCATATGAGGAATTTTCTTTTTTGTTCGTGGCGCCGCTACATAACACTCGGTTATACATAATGGCGAAAGAAGCTTCGCTTCAATTGCATCAGATAACGAGATTCTGGGTAGTGCATGCGCAACAAGATCTAGCTTTGTAGATTCTGATTCAATATTTAAGCTAGTACCACAACGATACTTCGCTGTTGCACTCACAGCAAGAATTGCTGCGATATTGATATGAGAAACCAACTCTCTTACAAAGCTCTCTCTAAAAATTAAATCTGCTTCGTCAAAGATACACATTAATTGATGGTCTTTTGCCCACGTTGAGACATAGCAGTGCTTTTGTTTTTGATTTGAAAATGAGGCTAAAGACTGTTGGCACGACAGTAAGATATCTGGCGAAGTAGCTGGTGAGTAAGCCTTTTTTGCCGCTTGATTAATATCTTGTATAACCACTGGCTCTAAACCAAGCAACTCTGAGTATGCTGACATTCTGCTTTCCCAACCCATCAGGGCCTGAGACTTTAATTCGATCGTTGGCACAACAACCAAACCTCTAAAATGCTTAGCAACAGCAGACTTTCCAGCTGCTGCGCCGCCACTACTTGATAAGAAGCTTAATGCAGTCGCGGCATCAACTTCCTCATCAATATTGTCCTTAGCTACCAATAAAAATAGCATTAGCATAAACGTATGGGTTTTCCCACTACCTGTTGCCATGTCTAAAATTGCTACTGACAATTCCTCTGGTTTCTTAGATATTGCTTCTAAAAATGCCACAAGCTGTGCTAACTGTTGGGAGCGATTATACAAAAAGCCATCACCTGCTTTTAAAAGCTTAGTTAAGCGTGATTTAAACCCCAGAAATTTATTTGGTGTTTCAAAACTATGCAGCCGCGTTAATAACTCGATATAGCACTGCCTTCTAGCTATTTCTTGTTCTACTACCGACCACTCTGGTTTTTTTACTTCTTGCATCGCCATCCCCTATATGACAAAAAATTTAATATTATAAGACATCATCTAAGATCCTAGAGGGTTAGTCAAGACTTGAGCTTACCCCATTTCAAAGGAAAGTCTTTACTAACCTTTACGATAGCGCCAACATCCAATATACTTGCCTTTCATCAGCAAGGTGCTAAAATATATGGAACAATCACTGGAAAATATAATGATGAAAAAACTTTGTCTCATATGCATATCATGTGCAGCCATTGCTCAAACAGCTACTGATGAGAATGATGATATCAGAGTAAGGAATCAGATAATCATAAAAAACGAAAGCTTATCAAATGACTTAGTCCTCACTGAAACTGGCATATTTGGATGGGTTTACCTTTTAGATATCATACCCAGAGCGTCCAACGCAAAAATCACCACCAGTACTTTAATCAGTGGCCGAGACTCCAGCAAGACCACACACTATGAACTAAAATGGACCCATAAAAAACACCGGTATATACCCATCTCCATTACTCATTATGTTAAAAATGGTGAACTGTTTAAATCTCGCTGTCATATAAACTCTTACTATGGATCGTGTAAGGCAACATCTCATCATTCAAATGCCTCTTTTGAATTTAACCTTAATAAATAATTCCTTTACAATTTAGCAGAATATTGCTACGAATAAATTTAGGAAAATTTAGGATGTTAAAAATGAATAAAACTTTCAATACTGTCGCGCTCCTGGCCCTCTGTACTGCAGCCAGAGCCGATTTCAGAACATTTAATTAAATAAATATCAAAAACTTAATAGACAGAAAAGATGTTGTCCTGGTGACAGAGGGTATCTTGGGATGGGAATATTTTAATACCATTATCCCTTATAACTCAAGTATTCAAATAGATAAAGAACTCGTAACATCTCTAGCTCATAAAAAGTTTACGATCAACTACAGACTAAAGTGGGCTGGTCCAAATACCATAGAATCAACACCGCTTGAAATCGTTATCTGGGTTAAAAAAGATCTCGTGAGTCGAATGTCCTGTAAAATTGATGCAGCCTATGGCTATTGCAGTACCCGATCAGATGCTTCTGGAGCACAATTTGATGTGGTTCTTCAAAAGCATCAGTCATGACTCCAGAGCTGAGTTGATGCTTTTTTTGCACAGCGCTTTGAACAGTATTTAATGTTCTCCCAATCCCTTTGCCACTTTTTCCTCCAGGTAAAGGGGCGCTGGCATACGGGACAAATTTTTTGAGGCAACTCACTTTTCTTTCTCACGCTAACTCCTCCAGAAAGCGTTGACTGTCCTCTTGAATCATTGCCTTCTTTTCATCCGCCATTCGATCATAAGTGCGGTACATCATACCAACTCGATGATTACTAGATAGCTTGTCACGATTCCTTGCTAAAAAGTCCCAATACAAATAATTAAATGGACACGCTTCCTCACCATTTTTCTTAGCCGGACTGTATTGGCAGCCTTTGCAGTAATTAGACATTTTGTTAATATAACTCCCACCTGCAGCATACGGCTTACTGGCTAAGTAACCACCATCTGCAAACAATATCATCCCTGATACATTGGGTAACTCGACCCATTCATACGCATCAGCATAGACAATATGATACCATTCATTCACCTCGTCTGGTGATAAACCCGCAATGAGTGCGAAATTACCCAGTACCATTAAACGCTGAATATGGTGTGCATAAGCGTGCTGTTTTGTTTCAGTCACACATTGCTTTAAACAATTCATTTTTGTATCTGCTGTCCAATAAAAGCTGGGTAACGGTCGCTTCGCTTGTAAAAAGTTTTCTTGCTTATACCCTGGCATTTTCAACCAATAAATACCGCGAACATACTCACGCCAACCCAATATTTGCCTAACAAAGCCTTCAACAGCATTCAATGGTGCATGATGATGCTGATAGGCCTCTTCAGCAGCCTCAATACACTCTAATGGATTCAGTAAGCCACAATTAAGATAAAAACTGATATGGGCATGATACATCCAAGGCTCACCTTCAACCATGGCATCTTGAAAATCACCAAAAGACATCAAGCGCTCTTGGATGAATTTTGTTAATACCGCTAATGCTTGCTTCCTAGTCACTGCAAAATAAAACGGCTGTATATCACCAAAATGATCTGAAAACCGATGCTCGACCAATTGAATAACCTCTTTTGTAATCGCATCTATATTACCATGATATGGCTTGGGTATATTCAGACCTTCTTTGGGCGGTTTTCGATTCTCCGCATCATAATTCCATTTACCCCCAACAGGATCTTCACCGTTCATTAATATACCGTACTGCTTACGCATTTCTCGATAAAAATATTCCATTCTTAATTGCTTTCTACCTTTAGCCCATTGTGTAAATTCATCACGAGAGCATAAGAAACGATTATCGTCTATTTGTTCAATTGGTACACCTAAAACCTTTTCCCACACTTCAACCATTTGCTGCTGCACGTAGTCACTTGGCTGCATGATCCGAACTGCTTGAATGTCGTGCACCTGGAGAAGCTTCTGAATATGTTTTAGATAAGACCCTAAATGATCTTGATCATCGAGCTTGATATAATGCAAAGAATACCCTGAGTCAATCAGACTTTCACCAAAATGCCGCATAGCAGATAGTAAGAATACCAGCTTTTTTTGATGATGTTTGACATACGACAACTCTTCTAATGACTCGCACATCAGAACCAAATCCGTATCCTTATTGACAGTTTGCAATGCTGAATTATTTAGAGACAGCTGATCCCATAAAACAACACACAACGTTTTTTTTACCATAGTTCTCCCCAGAATACCTTTAGAGCATAATAAACTATCTTTGCACCAATATACAATTTTATAAAATAAGCATTCTCTATCTTCAAAAACTATGGCGCTAAAGAGGACACATTCTAGAGATTCATGCAACAATTAAAAGACACCATAAAGAGAGACAATAGCTTATGTATGACCACTTTATCATGACGCCTAACACCCCTTAGCCTCACCTCAACACTACCCCCCCTAAGAGAACATCTGAATACAATATTCCGAACAATACATTGAGTCAGGGCCCTACTCTTTAAATAAATCACCACTCAAGACAATGCTTATAGACTGGTCACAAGCGTAAATATGCTTGAATGAGTATCAGCTGATAATAGTTCATCATACTGCTATGGTTAATGGCTGAGCAAACCCTGTAGTTCTATCAGCACTACAATTTGTATTATTAGAGTAAAATTAGTGTAGTTACTGCCCTACCATACCGCTAAGAAAAAAACATCCGTAAGCCCCATATTCCAACCAAACTTATCAAATATCAACATTTATCATGATCTGCATGATCAGCTTCTTTGTACTACTGAGAGGATTGCGTCACACGCTAATCGAGCTATAAACCTTCATGCTTCCACTGATAATAATGAAACACTTTAGGGGCTTGACTTTACATCAGAGTAAAGTATTGGCATAATATCAAAAAATAATTTCTTTATAAGCTTTATGTATATCACTGAAAAATTGATAAAAAACATGATCACACGAAAGTATTTTTATCCTTGTGTCTTAGAATGGTAGTAGCCATCCCCTACCGCTTAAAAAATAGTATTTACTGGAGAATAGAAAATGAAACGAACTGCAGAGCATAGACAAGAAACAATCAAAAAACTTAAGTTAGATACCACCTGGGTAGGACTAAACAAGAGTATATTAGATCTTGGCTTCACACAGGCACAAGCTGATAAGATAATCCTCCGAAGATCTTCGGGGAATACTATCACTGCAGTATTAAAGCATACGACAAGGCTGGTCTCACTGGGTTATAGTACAGCTGATATAACTAGAATAGCTGCGCACAATGGGGGCTCTAAGAATCTTGAGGCAGTAAATCTGAAACATACAGAACTGATATCTCTTGGCTTTAATGCAATACAGATTGTGAGCATGGTATCACACGGTGGTGGCTCTAAAAACCTTCAGGCTGTCACTGATAATAACGAAGCACTGAAGGATCTTAGCTTTACAGCAAAGCAGATTGTGAGCATAGTATCACACGATGGTGGCTCTAAAAACCTTCAGGCTGTCACTGAGAATAACGAAGCACTCAAGGATCTTGGCTTTAATGCAGTGCAGGTTGTGAGGATGGTATCACACAAAGGTGGCTCTAAAAATCTTCAGGCTGTCACTGAGAATCACGAAGCCCTCCTAAATCTTAGCTTTACAGCAGAGCAGATTGTGAGGATGGCATCACACAAAGGTGGATCTAAAAATCTTCAGGCTGTCACTGAGAATCACGAAGCCCTCCTAAATCTTAGCTTTACAGCAGAGCAGATTGTGAGCATGGTATCACACGGTGGTGGCTCTAAAAATCTTCAGGTTGTCACTGATAATAATGAAGCCCTGAAGGATCTTGGCTTTAATGCAGTGCAGGTTGTGAGGATGGTATCACACAAAGGTGGCTCTAAAAATCTTCAGGCTGTCACTGAGAATAACGAAGCACTGAAGGGTCTTGGCTTTACAGCAGTGCAGGTTGTGAGGATGGTATCACACAGTGGTGGCTCGAAAAATCTTCAGGCTGTCACTGATAATAACGAAGCACTGAAGGGTCTTGGCTTTACAGCAAAGCAGATTGTGAGGATGGTATCACACGATGGTGGCTCTAAAAATCTTCAGGCTATCACTGATAATAACGAAGCCCTCCTAAATCTTGGCTTTACAGCAGCGCAGATTGTGAGCATGGTATCACACATTGGTGGCTCTAAAAATCTTCAGGCTGTCACTGATAATAATGAAGCCCTGAAGGGTCTTGGCTTTAATACAATACAGATTGTGAGCATGGTATCACACGATGGTGGCTCTAAAAATCTTCAGGCTGTCACTGCAGGATACGAGAAACTATCAAAAGTTTGGTCACATGTGCTTATTTCTAGCCTTGTATCTCAAAATGGCGGTAGTAAACGTATATACCAGCAGTTAAAGTCACTTGATGCTGCACATACTTTGGTTGCTTTATGGCCAGAAATAGACGCAGATATTATAGGTGATTTAGAGTTTCAGTCTAGTAGCAGTTCTCTAGGCCTGAATTAAAATAGTATTTACTGAGAGAGTCAAAATTCAAGGCTTTTCTGATGATGCTTAATATAGGTCAGTGCTTCTAGTGATTCGTACTTCAAGTACAATATCTCTAATCTCATTTTATTGCTTACAGTACTGAATTAGCTAATGTTAGCTGATCCCATAAAACAACACACAACGTTTTTTACCATAGTTCTCCCCACACTACCCCTGAGCATAATAAACGATCTTAGTAGCAATATACAATTTGAAGCATCCTCTATCCTTGAAAAATATGGCACAAAATTAGTCATTTATATTGACACATGAGAGAACGTTCTATATATTTAAACGATTATTTAAATACCCTATAGATAAGGATAACTACACATGTACAATTCCCTCGTAATTACTCCTAATACCGATTACCAATCCTATAGAGGAAATCCTGAGATAAGATCTATTGAAATCATGCCTGGATCCAATGTTCCTCCCTATGCATTTAGTCAGTGTACATCTCTTGATAAAATAACCATTCATGACAATGTAATCGTCAAGAATTGCGCTTTTTTTAATTGCACCAACATCAAAACTATCAATATCAAAAATAATGTCACACTTGGTGTTTCAAGTTTTCAAAATAGCACTGCAATAACAACCTTACGATTAGGAGATAACTGTATCACCAAAAGTAGCGCTTTTTCTCACTCAGGCCTTCAGGAATTACGAGCAGGAAAATCTTGTGATTTTGGGCATATGTCTTTTTTCTCCTGTCTTAACCTTTTGTCCGTAAAATTAAGCTCTCACACCATCATTGGCTAGAAGGCTTTTGCAACAAAGCAACCCAAAGATACGTGCAGAGAATTATATATACCGCCTTTCTGTCAAGTTGCTCAGCTAGCCTTTCATCGTTTTAATGCATACTCTATTGCTATTGATAACAATACCACCATTACACATTCATCATTAACTCAAACCCACGTATACAAGATGCATATAGGCGACAATGTTCTGACGCCTATTACAAACGGCGAAAGTACCTTTGAATCACTGGATCACCTGAAAATAATTTGTCTTCCAGCTATTTTTAATAGCTTGGAGAAGACTATGATAACTTCAGTACGACGGCGTTGTACTGTTACTGTAAAATCACTGTTTTTTATGCCCCGCTATACCCCTAAGAAACAACTTATCAGTATATTACACATACCAACTCTACTTAAAAATAAAATATTAAAATTTATCATTCTTTGCATTAACCATGGATTTACACAACGAGTCTCCTTTCCTCCTGAGCTATCAGGCATTATACTTAGCTTTATTGCTGATAAATATACTGATCAACAGCAAGTCACACTTGCTTATGGCCTACCAGATAAAGTAGATTTTGTGAATAAACACCATGCTGCTGTTCAACCAAGCATTGATACAATAAGCCGCTTTGTCGATCAATTTAATCAGCTAAAGATCTAACAGACTCTGATATTCTTGGCTGAATTGCTAACCGTTTGTGACCCCTAAAAAAGGGTAAAATAGCTTCGTGTGGTTTGTTGTTTTCTATAGCCATAGCGCCATCGCCTAAATCTTTACTAGCCTCTATAGATGGAGCACCATATTGCTCTTTAAATACTGAAATTTCCACCAATGGTTGACGCTTATGGGCATTTTTAAGCAATACTAACATGCCATCACGTATTTTAGATCTTGCCTGCTTTATCTCATCAAATACAGTATTTCCTCGACGGTTTAATTCACCCAACATACCTTGATGGTATTTAGGGTGCCTTAAAACATGCCTCAATAACACTTCTTGCTCATAATATACCGCATGAAATATCAAGCAAACCAAATCCTTTTGATGAATATTTACAGCTTTCGTTTCAAATAGGTCTTTTAACAGACTCTGCCTATCTTGGCAAGACGAATAAGATACACAAACCAATGCCAATGCTTTAGAATCATTGCCATAATCTAATTTCAATTGATCTGTCATGGTTTTGCCATGATCTGAAGCCACGCATAAAATCCTTACTAAATAAGAATAAGCTTGATATTCATATAACCGTTTAGCCAACAGTTTTAATGTATTTATACTCCCTTCACGAACCATCCTTGTCAAATCATTATTATCCATACTGCGCAGCAATATGTGTAAACAGCCACCTCGATTGCCTTCGACTGCAAAGGTTATAGCTGTTTCACCATTAACAGTCTTCAAGAAGATATCAGCGCCATTTTTCAGCAGCAAATCTAGCATCCTAGTTTTTGACAAGTGTACAGCATACATCAATGCTGTTCGTCCTAAACAATCTCGCTGATGAATATCAGCTTCTATCTTTATTAAGTCCTCAACCAGTGCAAATTGATTGCTTGCGACAGCTTTCATCAATACCGTCTCACCTTGACGACTCACTATTCTACTTAATATTGGTAATATTAGATTTTGAGATGCTTTATCTTCATAGCGATAAACTACGTTACTAAGGGCTATCATCAACGGAAATAACATGCCCCTCTGAGTAATCATACACTCGACCAACCTGAATAATTGGTCAACAACAAATATCTCAAAAATATCTAGATACTTGATGAATTTATTACTCATAACGGCATCCTCAAACAATAGGCCCAGTACTTTATCTTGAGTATCCTCTTTTGAGTTGATGATAATCTGAGCCAAGTCTTCTGGCGAAAAAATAGCCATCCGATCTCTTATACTTTGAAAGTCTATAGCACGTACCAATAGATCAAGCAATGTCATTCCTTTCTGCACAAAAGGAGTGGCACCTTCACTAATTAATCGTCCGTAACAACGCCAATTCCTATGATCATACGCTAAATCCAAAGCAGTTTCACCACAGGCATTCTCAGCATGCACATCAGCCCCATAAACTAGCAAAGATTCCATACAATGGAAATGGCTATCCTCTACAGCCAACATCAAAAAACTAGACTTATCAACTGTTAGGGTATTGACACTCAAGCCCATCTGCAATAGAAAATCTAATGCCACACTATTGCCTGATTTTAGAGCAATAAACCCAAGCGCTGTCATATCTACCCTACCTTGAAACTTTGATCTTGCATCATCCATGAGACATTTAATCACATCAAGGCACCTATTATGTCTAACTGCTAACCCTAGAGGCTTTAAACCCTCTTGAGAGGTCGTTTGTGTACTTTCTCCTAACTCAAGAAGTAAACTTACAACATCAGGCCTGTCATTCAATGCTGCCCTTTGCATCAAACCAATACCATCCACTGAATCAATAGTTTTATGCGCCTCTATTAATGCATCATAATCTCCTGCTTGGATCAGTGTTGTAACCACAAACGGGATTGCCAACATTCTACGGATGAATCTAGCATCATTCCGTAACACTGGTGCGATCTTTAAGGCAATGGATGGATCGTTAGCAATGCATGCCAACATAAATTCAGCATCAGAAGTCAAGACTGATGAAACAAAATCCCATTTAACCAAGCTTTGATGCTTCGGCTTTATACTTACTTTTGTTTTATCCACCAATAGGCCATGCTCTATCGTAGAAAAGGATGATAAAATCTTTTGATCGATGCAAAACTGCTCTCTTCTGCTAGCCCCTGGCCAATGGAACAACTCATAAACAACCTGTGGGTTCATGATATGACAACATGACTCACGACTATTGGTAGGATATGCTACTGACAATGGCACAGCACATGGGAATGCACCTAATGGCAGAAAGTGCTGTTGCCCCAACTTTCTCACTGAAGATGGCGCACTTATTAAATGGTGTTGCATCACATGAAACATCTCAATCATGTAGATCAACCCGGATGCAGGAGAATGGTGTACCTTAGCGAATTGATGCCTAGACAATACTTGTGGACTATTGCCTTCCTGAATAGACAAACTGCCCTCTAAGACAAACTGGTTTTGCAAATGAGCCAAAACCTTTAATTGACTATAAAAAATCTTACTAGCCTCAGCTACTGAACCATACTGAGAGATAAGCTCTCTTAATATCAATGTTAAGCCATAACACACCCCATCAGCATTTATATATAATTCTTCACGCCTGCCTGTATTTAGATACGCTGCAACCAGATGGAATAGGTCTTGTTGAGGAACCACTTCAACAACTTGTTCTACCTCACTGGCTTGATTCGGACTGATCTTCATAGAGTTTGATAACACCCCAAACCATAATGGCAATGCTCCTGAAACAGAGCATCCAAATTGCTCTTCAACAGTCTCTTCTGAACTATAATATAATATGATGCGGACTACCTCTTCTAACGTTATTCCACTAGAACTTAATAAAAAACGTGACTCATTTGGATCATAGAAAGCGTAATTGTCCCTTTGTCTTATGATCAGCATTCCATGAGTTAGGCTTAACACCTGACAGATATCTCCCTCACTTAATGACCTGAGTACTGCACGTAACGATTCCTCATTAAATATTCCACGAATTGGCTTAAAGTGCTCATTTAGTGCAGCACAATAAGTATCAAGCCTCTTCTTTAAGTATTTTTCTTCTGTCATCATATATTATTCTATTTTTCTTAAATTATACCTTATTTTTCAATAATCTGCAAGGATTCTCTTAGAGTTTAACAGTGAACAGGTTAAAACGATAAAAACTTTATAAAAGATTTGCTTATATGACTGTATAACAAAATCTGGAGTCACTTCATGGTTGCTGAAACAATGGTAGCAACATCCCAATTCAATGCCGATTGGCATTAAGATATCTGTTGGCCTAAAGCCAACACAAACCTTAAAATCAAAATATGATGTTTTTCTTGCCTACACTTTTTAGACTTATTATAATGAATATAAGATCATTAGTTAATAAATACAATGCTTATACAATTGTTACTATCCCCTAACAATTTCTGCTTTTTAGTGGCAATCTACTTTGCCGTTGCATTGTGTGCATTAGAATGCCTCAGTGCCTTATTCGGTTTTTTACTGTCGTCTGCTATTGATCTATGCACACCAACTATTGATAAAGATTTTGGCAGCTTCACCCATATGGACTTCCTGGCTAATTTATTATTTTTTGGCAAAGTCCCGTTTTTAATTGTACTTCTCATCACAACCACACTGTATGGACTCTCTGGGCTTTTAATTCAGTATTTCTATCTCCTAGAGTTCACAACGTTACTAGCAGGATGGCAAGCGAGCATTCCTGCTATCATGATTGCTATGATGCTCTCGCATATACTTTTAAAATACATTCATCAATTTGTTGCTATATCAGAAAATCATAGCATCTCACATGAAGAACTGGTGGGTATGTCTGGCACACTGGTTATTGGACATGCTACCCATGCCCTATCTGCTCAAGCAAAAGTGAAAGACAGACACGGAAAAACCCATTATGTCATGGTCCGAACTGAAGATGACATGCTACAACTTGACGCTGGGGATCACTTAATCATTACAGCACATCAACAAAAATTTTATACTGCCAACATTCAACATCGAGACTAAAAATGCCTTATCAAGACTTTAATACCCCCGTTAACACATCTCAAACAATTCAGTCAACAAACCCTATTGCTTTGACACAAATGTCCGATGCAACATTAGTCACGGGTGTTTTACTACTCACCATACTCTCTATTGGTTTTATCTTATCTCGTCTATATCATAAAGCACAAAAAGAGCTCTCTTTTGTTCGAACGGGCATGGGAGGCGAGAAGGTTGTGATCAACGGTGGTATTTTGGTTCTACCTATCTTTCATGATGTGATACATGTTAATATGAACACCATCCGACTGCCTGTACACCGATCCAACAATCAAGCCCTGATCACTCAAGATAGAATGCGGGTAGATGTCGTTGCAGAATTTTATGTTAGAGTCCAGCCTACCAAAGAGTCTATTGCCAATGCTGCGCAAACATTAGGGATTCTTACAACAGAACCTGAACAACTGAAAGATCTGGTAGAAGGAAAATTCGTTGATGCACTTCGCTCAGTCGCTTCAGCCATGAGCATGGAAGAGCTTCATGAAAAGCGTGTTGACTTTGTTCAAAAAGTACAAAATGCACTCACTGAAGATCTGCTTAAAAATGGACTGGAACTCGAAACCGTATCCCTAACTGGTTTAGACCAAACCAGCATGCAGTATTTTAACCCCAATAATGCCTTTGATGCCGAGGGCCTTACGCGCTTAACTGAAGAAATCCAATCCCGAAAGAAAAAAAGAAATGACATTGAGCAGGACACTGAGGTTCAAATCAAAACCAAGAACTTAGCTGCTAACAAGCAAAAACTTGCTATTGATCGTGACCAAGAGTATGCCCAGTTTGAATTAGAGCGAGAAATTGAAGTCCGTCGAGCAGAACAACAAGCGCTTATCATTAAAGAGCAAGCTGAAAATGAACGGCTCTCCAAACAAGCCAGCATTGAAAAAGATCAAAAAATAAAACAAGCTGAAATCGAGGCTCAACGGGAAGTAGAACAGTGCAGTATTGAAAGCAGTAAACAACTTGAAATCACCTCTCAAGAAAAAAATATTGCCGTCTCTAAAAAGTCTCAAGAACAATCCATAGCGAAGGCAGAAGCCGACAAAGCATACGCATTGGCTGTTGCTGAAGAAGAAAAGATCCAAACCACTCGTGAACAAGAAATTGCCCAACGTGAAAAATCAGTGCAACTCATTGAAGCTGAGAAAAACGCAGAACAAGAGGCTATCGCAATCAAAATTGCTGCTGAAGCAGAAAAAGCATCAGCCATTAATAAAGGCCATGCCATTAAGGAAATTGCAGAAGCTGAAGCTCATGCGGAGAAAACCCGAGCAGAAGCCAGTCAAATTCGTTATGCTGTCGAAGCTACTGGCCAAACAGCATTAAATGAAGCGGCGAACTTACTCAATGACCAGCAAGTATCCATGAAAGTCAAACTGTCACTCATTGAAAACTTAGAAAGCATGATTCGTGAGAGCGTGAAACCAATGGAAAACATTGATGGCATTAAAATTGTACAAGTATCTGGATTGAATGGTGCAACTGGAACCAGTGACTCAAAAAGCACTGATTCAGGGCTTGCTGACCAAATGGTCAATAGCGCTTTAAAATATCGGGCTCAAGCACCATTACTTGATGCACTGATGAGTGAAGTTGGCTTAAAAGGCGGTGATATCAACGGCTTGATTTCAAGCGTTCAGGAAAACACTGAGGATGGTGCTTAAGCCCCCTCAGCACCCTCCTTAGAAGCAATCCCTTCCTGGTACACTGAAAAACCCTCGAACTGATACCCTTGCGCCTTTAGCTGAGCACAAATACCGTGTTTACCAGATAAATGAGATGCTCCAACTAAAGCAACCCAATGGTTATCCTGGTTTAATAACGTGTTGACATAATGTGCATCACGCTCGGCCATGCAAAGAATATAGCGGTCCTCCTCAGATAACATGAATACATCATTTTCCATATAACGCTTAAAGATAACGCTATTATCAGCTGCTTTTTTACGCCTGTTGATAAGGAATTGAGTATAGGCATTATCAGTAAACCTATCATACAGCATATTAAAGCTTTTCACATGTGCCATAATTGCTTTAAATACCATGACAAATTCTAGCGGAAACATCGTTAAAAATTTATAACTGACAGGTAAATGAATGATTATTTCACCCACAATAATAGAACGATTTAAAAAAGCTCTTTGCACAATCAACGGTTCAAAATGAGATTTAAGACCATTAACATTTTTCGCACAAGCATCTGGGCCCAGGCCAATAAACTCTGGCTCAATTTCTGTTAGCACAACGCCACCATTCTCATCCACACTATTTTGGATAAATTGTGTCATCTGCGCTGACTCACAAGGATTGAGACTTAAATGTGCCGTTCCCAACAGCAGACCAACTGCTTCGCCATCAGCGTTTTTAACCCTGTATCCTGTATCTGTAAAATCTTGGCAACGTTCTTCTACCTTAGAAGATAGTGTTGGCCCCAGAAAATAACCCACTAAAATAAATACTGAAGATATCATAAGAAAGACAGCATAGAGCACCAGCAATATATTCATCATAATTCCCATTATTTTTCATAATGGTAACGCATATCTACTGGTAGATCAATCGAAAACTCAATGTCCCTTAATGCCAAATAAATGCTTATACCTTAACTTTCGCCAATGCGTCTTCTAATGCTTCCGTTGTTTTCATCTCTTCTGGCACGACTATTGCCTTTTCTCTCAATATTGAACTGGCTGAGACTTTCCACTTAAGACCCTTTGTTTCAATGGCATTAACGACCGAGCTTAATGCTTGTATCGAGTCTTGACTATCTACTGTTGAAGCCAATGATTCCAGTGCGCTTAAAATGTGGCTCCCACACCACCCTTCTGCGCGCTTTAAACGTGATATAAAATACTCTGCATGCTTCGCTTGAAAGGCATCCCCTAGGCATGATAAGGCGGCAATACCACCATCCACGTCCCAAAAATCAGATATTTTGGATGCTGTGACTCTTAGTAAATGCCTGGATAATTCAAGTTTAGAACATATCTTATGTTTTATTAAGACCGTTACTACGCGAAGAACCTGCGCTTTATCTTGTAATGAACGCTGAATCAAAGCATCTTGCTGTGCTGCTGATAGTTTCACATAATGCTGCTCAAGTCCCCATACAAAAGAATTTGTTCTATCATCCAATATCGTCTCAAAGATCTTTCGGCTATGGGGCTTATCAATTTTTATAGCACGTATAGACATCTCACCAATAGACAATGCTATTGCCATCAGCAAACATTGCTTTAGCTTTTCTGTGTGCTTCCCCCCTGCACTTACAATATCCGCAATGGTTGTTGCTTCTATCGCAACCTCATGATGCAAGAGATTTGATAAAAATTTGATAAATACACGTTCTTTATGATCCTCATCCAAGTGGTTATTGAAAGCCACGATAACATCATCCTTATACGATGAGTCCGTCTCATACAAAGCCAACAAGATACCATACATAGCAAGCAATGAGCCTTGGTAACGAGTGGTGATCGATTTAGACAGCAAAACCAATAGATCTTTTGCTCCCTTTCCTCGCCATGATGCATCTTTATAAACACGACTGATGACAAATTTGGCATGCTTATCACAAAATTGATCTCCGAGCAGTGATAAAGCTTCCATACCGCCATCAATATCCCAATACCATGACACTTGGTCTAATATATCAGACAAAAGCTCTGAAGCTTCCGAGCGCTGCCCCTCATCAATTAGACTTTTCACCTTAGTGAGAACTGTACGCTTGTCTAATAATCCTTTTTTAACCCATTTAACATCTAAAGGCATCGCTTCATCACAAGATGATTCATCCATGATAGGAAGGTTTTCTAGAACTGAATAATGAACGACCTCCCCTAGTCGTGCGTCGCTAATAGTCATCTCTAAGGGATTGGCCTTGGCATACTCAGAGATACTCATGGGACCTTCTACCTTCTTTGAAAAAACATATTCAACCCCTACAAAAACAGCAGGAGCACTTTCCCCTGTTTTGTTATGCTGATACTCTGGATAACGTGTTTTATTAAAACGACGCTTCTCTTTCAAAGAATAACCAGCCATTAAAGACCCTTGCCCCAAACCATAAACACGACCTTCAAAAAATTGAGTGGTTCTTGTAGAGGCTCTTTGAGGAATGACCACATGAATCTGGTCTCCTGGGTATTGAAGTGCTGCTGCTGATTGAAAAAATGCCCTCATTAATTCTGAATTAGCAGAACTTTTACTCCAATCTTGCCGGATGTAAGGAAAGTTGAATTGAATGCGAGGATAACGTTTTCCTGCAATACCTGGGGTGATATGCAAAAATTTTGCATCCACTCCCCCTGCTACTTTGACGCCAATCTTTTTTAGAGTCTGAAGATTATTTTGTAGATTAGGTCTAATAATAGATTCTACTCCTTCTATATCTGTTGCAACAATATTGGCATAATCCTCAGGCATGCGAGGGTGCTTCTTAGCCCATGCTACTGTATAATGGAAATCCCCCTCTCCAACATGAAGTCTTTTTCTTTTTGGGTTCTCAACACTGTTTTCCTCTAACGGCCCTACCGCCCTCCTTTTGCGACCAGATAACTGTAATCTCATAAACAATGACTCCGAAACACTATCTAAACTATCATACTCAGAGAGATTGATAAAATCTAGTCTAACACGCTTTAAAAAAGGTCCTAGCCCCTTTCTTGCTAAGGATGCCTGCCCTTTGATGGATCCTCTGACTCAGGAGTCTCTTTCGCAGCTCCACCACCTTCTGTAGCAGCACCCGCGCCTGATCTTACTGGTAGCCAGGATGCGACATAACTTAGTGCTCCGGCAATATATCCCTCTCCCAAGGATGGTGACTTAACCTCAGGTTGATTTAATGCCTCTATTTCTGCTCTATGTTGCGCGCGTAATTCACCATTTTTTTCAAAATCAGCAAATGAGTGATATGATACATCAGTTCCAATCAGCATCACCGATGGTTCTGAAACCAACTCTATCTCAGATAAGCTTACCGACGCATCTGTAATCACAACTGTAGATTTACATGCCAATGGCAAAGCCTGACTTTGTATTTCACCATCCACTTCACAATCTCGGTAATATGTCTCATCCCCTTTGGCAATATGTTGAAAGATAACTGCTGGATCTTCTGTAGCAATCTGATCCTGCATCAATCCAACACCATTCCCTGATGGAATACATAAACACTTTGGAGACATTGGATCCTCCGCTATAGGCTTAAAGTCATAACACTCAACAATCACGCCTTTTTCCGCTATATCACGAAGATCTACTTTAAAGCAGCTCATCACATTTAATGTGGCACAATATGGCTGGATGCCGCCTTCAACAGGAAGCCCTAATGTGACCACATTAGCAAGCGTTAGATTCACATTTGGACAACACGTTAAATCCAATGACATCCCTTCTCGCTCTTTGGTATTATAGGCAGCATTAAATTGGTCAATAATGGATTTCTTATGCTCAAGGTCCATATCTTGAGCCTGAATAACCGCTGGGATAAAGGACACCAAACCGCTTTCAATATCTTTCTTTAATGCAGCATCAGCCCATAAAGCCTGTGTACTATCCAAAGTCACCAAACAATCTTTTCCATCATCATCTTTATAAGCGACCACCATAGATCGCCACCTACGATCGTGATTTTCCTTTGTGGACGAAAAATCTTCCAAATCGTAACCACCTAAAGTATCAGGATTAGTCACTGAAATGCGATTTGATCTCACTTCCTCCCAATCGTTTTCTACTTTACCTGCATCGTGTGCCATGTTTTTCTCCTAATGATATCGTTATATGTTTTAGCGCATTATTAGCAGATGTCAGAATTAATGTACATTAAAAACAGCCACTATAACCAGATAGTATGGCAATGCCAGATCAACAGCCATGACTACAAATAGACACTTTAGATTGTAATGCACCACAATAAAAAGCATTATAAGCTATATTAGATGCATAAAGGATCCTGAGACGAAATTACAGCATCAACTAAGCCACCATTAGAAAACATTAAGTTTTTATTGATTCATAAACGGAACATGTCATATGAACGTAAACATAACCATTATCGGCTTAGGTAAAATGGGGAGCGCACTAAGCATACAATGGATGCTTTTAAAACAAAGGGTATTACCTGCGCTCAGTCAATTGAAGAAGCCGTCAAAAATGCTGACCTAGTTATTTCATGCTTATTTGATGATACTTCACTGCTAGATATGATTATTGGTGAATATGGCGTCTTACACTGTCTTCCAGAGCATACTTGTTATATTAGCACTGAAACCATTCTGCCAAAAACGGTTCTACATATTTGGAAAAGCTTCAAAGAGAATCAAAAACAATATTTACCAGCAGCAATTTTAGGTGGACCCAATGAAGTTTCTTCGGGGAAAGCAACCCTTTTTACTTCAGGTAATTCTAACGCTAACCAAAAGTTTGAGCACATCTTCAAATTATTCACTGAACAAATATTCTATATGGGTGATCAGCCTGATTGGGCTATGGTCATGAAAATTGCAATGAACTATACCTATACTGCAAACCTAGAGTTATTTTCCAAGCTTTATGTCTTTGCTGAAAAGCATGGCATACCTGCAGAGTATATCCAAAAAACACTATATACTGTTTTCCCATTACCTGGATATAGAGAATGTATTAATAAAATACATCACCGTAACTATTCACCCGTAAATTTTGCTGTAACAGGAGGTAATAAAGACCTTCAAGTTTTCCAGCAAGCATTTCATGATGTTGGTGCAGTTCCCAGAATTGGCCAGCTATTGGGTGAACGATTTGCCTCTGCAGCAAAATCCAATCTAGCAGATCAAGACTGGACTGCAATCAATGAAGTCATTCGGAAAGAGTCAGGGTTAGATAATCACCATGAATAATTAGATGGGGTATTTGAAGACATACGATTACTTACCTTTGTCTTTAAAAATAATCACTAGTTTCGACATGACCAGACACACCACCATATGAAATAGTACTGGGATAACAGCTACTTTATCTTGAACTTCAGATATAACATCTACGCCTAATTCACGAGGTTTAAACTTAAACTCACAGACAAATAGGTTCTTAGTTGTTGTTTGAATTAAGAAATCAATCTGGCATCCAGCCTTAGTCGTTGATTTAGATTGTCTATATGGACCACTTGCAGTAATATCCGTCGGATTGATACCTATGCTTGCTAATAACGTATTTCTATTTTATAAATAGCAGTTGTTCTAGCTGCAGGCCATAGTGCGCTTCAAATCCAGGTAAGCTTGATATAGCAGCATTCTCGATTTCATTTAAATCTATTTTGCTGCGCTGAGGTTCTATAAGCTTTAAGTAAAAACACATATAGGGATCCGAGATCCTATATAGACTCTGTTTAAGTAGCTTATGGCTTATAAATGACCAAAGACTCTGTTTTGATAGATAACCTGTAGTAATTAGATGAGTGGCGCTTAAAAATTATCCTTGATTATTTTTGCTATAGCAGAATCTATCAATTTACTACTTGCCGCACTAACGCCAGCATCTTTTGCAAAATGAGACCATTTAGATACAGATGTTTTGACTTCATCAACAATTTGAAGCGCATCAGATTTTTTTATATTACTGATTTTAGCCAGCTCTAATAGCTGCTTGATACCAGGGTTTCTACCTTCACCCATGACCATTGAGCAATGCTCGCCATTTGGCCCTGAAGAGAACGTTAAATCATAACTAGGAGAAACCCGCCAAACTCCCTTTGGATCCATGAGAAAGGAGAAGTTTTTAGAGTGATCATCCCTGTTATGACTCAAGATATTAAACACGCAACTCCTATATTGTTTCTCGCATTCCTTCATGTCTTTCGTTAAATGCATCGTTGCCTTCATGATCATTTCGTAATCAAGACTTGGCGTTCGGTGATCAGCATGCAGAATCCCACTTATCGTATGCATATGGACTCTTGAATTATCTGTTTTATCAAACCGCCTACTTCCAAAAAAACCAAGACCTCGACGTGCTGGAAACAATTTGGCTTTGGGTAGATCAAGACCTGCATCCCCTGCCATAAGATAATAAGCATATTCAATGGCTCCAATATCTTTTGGATCTAAGTGAGACGGGAATTTAATCAGCCAATGCTCGTCATCAAGATGCATTAAAACTTTTGGCCGCGCGCCGGCTGAAGAGCCGCCGAGATTCAGCAAGTCTTCAACATATTTATCATCGTCACTTTCCTGAAATTCAGCTATTTCTTCAGCGATTTCATCTAAAGATTCATGCGGAACATTTAGTGCACGCTCTGCCTCTGGTTCGTAAATTAAAGCCCCCATACCATGAGCGCCTACAACGCAAAGCCTATCAAGCACAGAGAGGCTACCAGGATTAATGTTGTGCTTGATGAGCGTACGATCTAGTAGTAATCGACCCCAACCATCCGGAAGAGAGTCATTAAAAACACCAAACAAACCATCAAAAGTCAGATCATCTCCTGCTATAACACCTGATTTAAGGGGTAATTTGAATGGAGATAAATCAAGACCAGTTTCTATAAAACTCGCATCATATTCAAAAAAAATCCTGCGGTTATTCAGCGCCAATCGACCAACAAAAATTTTATCATCCTTAGGTTTGTAGTAAACACGGACAACTTTTACAGGATTAAATTTCATTTTCGGCCTCTTTTTCTAGGATGATCATCTAGAAACTCATCAAGAGATGCTGGCAATTTGTCATCCGTTTGTGCAAAAAGATGTTCAAATGCATCCATCTCACCAAGCGCCAGGGCAATCATGAGCAATGACTCCAATGATATTTGCCCTTTTTGCTCAAACTTCTTTAATGTGCCATAACTCACCCCTGATTTTTCAGACAGAGTTTGTTGACTCAAATTAAGCTTCAAACGCTTCTCTTGAGCTCTTTTAGCAATTTCACTAGCCATCTCAAACGGCGATTTAATCGATACCATAATAACCCTTAAGTCCAATATATACCCATAATGGATATTATAATACCCACTCAAAAATAAGTCAACTCAAGTCTCAATATCGCCCAAAGAGTTTAAATCATGTTAATTAGCATCCTAAACATTATTCATACGTCCTAGTTAGACAACCCTATGAAACCTAATTTATAACCTTGCCGCAAACGCTTTAAGCTCATGCTTTCTCTCCTGTGGTAAGTCCTTCCAAGCACAATCAATAATTGCTCCTTCCAACGCATATAAATAGGCTGGATGATGTATCCCACAAAAGCCACCTGATTCATCTATCTTAATATAAGCTTCCTCTGCCCCTAACTCGATCAGATCCTCTAATCGATAAATTTCTGCATCATACAGTTTTTTTGCCATCGCTGGTCCTATATTTTTTATCTTTTTCAACTGACTAATCGTTTCCTGTCTGTCCATCTACGCACCTAACTAATAACACTATCTATGATAACTGATCATATAACCGAGATAATCGAGCCAATATATCTGACAATCTATTCGGCTGATCAACCGGGTGTGTTCTGTTTAAACAATCTAGCAACGCCAAAGCATTACACACATTAACCGTAATTTCCCAATGGTCGGGAATATTCAAAGATTGTCGCACACCCTCTAAAAAACCCTCAGCATACTCAGCTGGCAGCCTCTCCCGATCGCGTAGCATTGATGCAATGTCCTGCATGGGTGAGCCTGCGTGTGCAAACTCCCAATCTAGTATCCCACTGATCGCCCATTTAGTGTCTTTTTGGATCACTAGAATATTCGCAGGATCAAAATCTCCATGCACCAACCTATCCTCATGTGGCATTGGAAAATAAGCAGATAGTTGTTGAAAAACCGTCTCCCAACTGGAGATCATCGATTGAGATAGCCGTTTTTTAGCCTTTAATGAACTTAACGTCTCATCTGCAAAATTTTGGTAATCCAGTGACTGCACAATATGGTGTTGCGCATCAATGATTCCTGCCTTCCCATATCCCCATTGAGATATAGCACCCAAAGATTTTCCTAAATCATGCATTAATCTTTTAAGATCCAAGACCGGTAAATCTAGTAGTACATCAGACAAACGCTCACCTTGTATATAGTCACATTCCGCCACCTGATAACCATCAACAGACATGATTTGAGATATTTTAGGTACAGGCAATACTCCTGCTACTCGATCCAATACCGCTTTTTCAACTTCTGGGGTGGCTGCATCTCGAGCATAAACTCTTAAGACTTTGATCACCCCAGTCTTTAACTTCACACATATCAATATATTGGCACACCCCTGAGTGGGAAGATAATACGAAAGATACTGGTTAGGATACACCGCTGATACAATACGCTCCACGTCATGATTTTCTAAAGACGAGGCTTTCTTCTCCCAACCCTTCTTAAACCCAGTATGGTTGTCTTTATTATCTGAATGCTGATTCATATCACTGCCCTAAAGATCCTATAACAACCTTACCATGATACAGAGGCTCTTTATAGTCTATAATACCACTACCGGTAATCCGGTAATTCTATCGCATTGGCAGCATGATGAACCTTATCAATAATCTGACTATTACGCGCATCAATCACTTCTTTTTCAATATCGCCTTCTAATAAATATGTTTCTGAGACATATTGACCAATCTCTTGGTTCTTCTGAACAAACGGATGCATTATTTCATCATAACGTTTTAAAGCTGATCGATAATCATCAGATTGTGCCAATTCACCAGCCAATATATAAGCCCCGACAATCGCAAGACTGGTTCCCTGACCAGATAAAGGAGAGGCACAATAGCCTGAGTCCCCCACCAGTACAACCCGATCTTGACTGTAACGATCCATTTTAATTTGAGAAATTGAATCAAAGTAAAAGTCCTTACTTTGTGCCATATAATCCAGTAATTGGTTTGTCTCCCACCCATAGTCTGCAAATGTTGCTTGCAAAAACTATTTTTGTGCTTCAGCATGCCCAATTGAATGCTTATCAGACCGAAACATAAAGCCTACTTGAGCCATATTAGGATCTCTATCACTCACATAATGTATCGATTTATTATGCGCCTCAAATAAAACTTCCTCATGATCTATGTTTAAGACATTGGGTATATTGGCCACACCAATACAGGCCCCTAAATCTACTTTGGTATAATCACTGTCTAAAAATGCCAATCTTCGAGTTTTAGAATGCAAGCCATCTGCCCCAATCACCAAGTCATAACATTCAATAGAACCATCTGCAAATGTAACCACAACACCATCTTGCTGTTGGTCTAATTCTACAATGGATTGTGCAAAGTGACACGGCACATCAGGGATAAGATCCATAAAGATTTGTACCAAATCTCCTCGACTCATTTCAACATCCTCACCCAAACGAAAACCTGCAGTCTCTGGCTCATCCTCTCTTAGCGTATAACCCAAAGCATCCACATGCCGACTCCGCTGTATACTGGTACGTTGCGCAGCAATGGCCTCTAAAACCCCCATCTTCTTGACAACTTCAATTGCAATACCAAGAATATCAACAGCATAGCCCCCTTTTCTAATCTGATCATTCTTTTCAATTAATGTGGGTTTAAATCCTATTTTTTTCAACCAATAACAGACAACAGGGCCAGCGATACTCGCACCAACCACCAATATTTTATTCATCTACATGTACCATTAAAGAATCTATATGACACTGTTCAAAGGCAAAAATCTGCCCCTAAATTAATTTGAGCAACTAAGTTTTTGAGTTCAGCATGTCCTTAAAGTTAGGATATTTGTAACTTTAGGGACATGGAGACCACAATCCACTATATGCCTATCTTGCCCTCTAGGTTACGAATATTGAAACCTAAAGGACATACCATGTCCTATTAGTGACGATATTTGCCACTTTTAGGGCACAGGATACAGCGCCACTATTATCGATTATGGTAATTTTCGATAACAATAAGAATCAAACCTCTAAAGGTGGTGATAAGGATCGGTGTTATTATCGATTTTAAGCCTTTTCGATAATAAGCTTTGCATATCCTTAGAATCACGGTTTCCGTGATATTAGCGTCATGGTGAGCGAAATCATGCAATCTCATTTTAATACAAAATGCGTTTTGAGCAATTTAACTTGACTTAAGGTAGGTCTCATTATATCATAACTAGTGAATAAAGCATAAGAGGTTATGATGGCAACACAGGTATTTATTGGTCGAAAAAATGAGTTAGATCGCTTAAAGGCTCTTCATAAGAAAAAAACACCTAACTTAGTTGTCGTTAAAGGCAGACGAAGAGTCGGCAAAAGTCGGTTAATTAATTTCTTTGCAACTTCATGTCCAGAAAATAGACTCTGGGATTTTGCTGGACTTGCACCACAAGCAGGTATGAATGATCAAAGCCAGCGCGATCATTTTGCGCGCCAGCTTGCAACCCATCTAAAGCTGCCACCTTTTACATTCCAGGATTGGACTGATGCTTTTGAACATCTTCGTCGCCATATTAAACCGGGCGATATTATCTTATTTGATGAAATCTCATGGATGGGCTCTAAAGACCCTAGTTTTATTCCTAAGCTAAAAGCTTGGTGGGATAAACAGCAACTCCCTATTATGGTTGTTTTTTGCGGTTCGGTGTCAACATGGATAGAAGAAAATATCCTAAAAAGCACCGCATTTTTTGGTCGGATTAACCTTACTATTACTTTAGAGCCACTCCCAATATGTGATGCAAATAAACTACTTCGCACCTCAGGTTTTAAAGGATCTGATTACGACACATACAAATTACTCAGTATTTTAGGCGGTATTCCCTGGTACTTGGAACAAATTACGCCTGGCCAGACAGCTGATGATTTAATCAAGCAATTGTGCTTTGAAAAAGATAGCTTACTTGTTCTAGAATTCGATCGTATTTTCCACGATTTATTTAATGGTAAAGGCGCTTCTTATAAAAAAATTCTTGATAGCCTAAAAGATGGTATGAAAACATTAGCTGATGTACGCAAAATCACAGGATTCCCTCATAGCGGTACTTTAAGCAGTTTTATGGAACATTTAATTATTGCAGGCTTCGTATCAAAACAAAATCTTTGGTCATTTAAAACCAATAAGCCACTCAAACAGAGTCTATATCGCATATCTGATCCCTACATGCGCTTCTATTTAAAGCTTATAGAGCCTCAGCGAAACAAAATCGATTTAAATGGTTTTCAAAATACGGCTATATCAAGTTTACCTGGGTTTGAGGCGCATATTGGCTTGCAGCTAGAACAACTGCTTTTACAAAATAGAAATGTGCTACTGGCAAGCATAGGCATTAATCCAGCTGATATTATTGCGAGTGGTCCCTTTAGGCAGTCTAAATCAACAACCAAAGCCGGTTGCCAAATTGATTTCTTAATTCAAACGACAACTAAGAATTTATTTGTCTGTGAGTTCAAATTTAAACGCCGGGAATTAGGAGCAAATGTTATATCTGAAGTCCAAGATAAAGTAACAGCATTAAAAGCACCAAGAGGATTTGCTGTGATTCCAGTGTTATTTCACATTGGCGGCGTATCTAGCAATGTCGCTACCAGTGATTATTTTTATAGAATTATAGATACCTCTGATTTTTTGAAAACGGAGGATTAATGACAAATTTATCGGCACGTTATAAGCATAATATTTGTCTGGATTATTTTCACTTTGTATAGAATATACCTAATACATTAAACAGCCCGTCTTCGTTTTACTACGACGTGGCATCACGCCATAGCGCGTTCCGCGCGACGGCGGATGGCGGAGAGAGAGGGATTCGAACCCTCGGTACGCATAAACGCACACACGCTTTCCAGGCGTGCCCCTTCGACCGCTCGGGCACCTCTCCAAAGTGTGTTAGTTTATGATAATAAACAGGGAAATGTCAATTATTATTTAGGCCCCATATTCCTTTGATTCGCACGAAGTCTACCGGGCTTCCTCTGAACCATACTACGCTTGGCCATCTCCGCATCAGTTTTAGCTTGAGCTATGGCTGCATAACCACCACTAATGCCTTTATTCTCACTTATAGCCTTTTTCATAAATATCCCAGCTTCCGTCAATTGATTGCTCATATTTACCTTGCCGTCGCCTACTTTTTGCTGTCCTGGCGCTTGGGAGGCATTGTTATTCTCAATAACCGCATATAGAGCATCCGCACCTGAATTGTTATTCATAGTTTCAAGAGCCACATAGTCAGACTCAGTATCTCCAGATGAAGCAGCTGGATTTGCATAATGAGATTCATTCTCGATTGTATTAGCGCTAGATTCATTGTCACTATAGGCTGGCTCATACCTTGGATTTTCGTATGCATCTGCACGTGTATCAGTATCTTGACCTTGTGGAAGCGGAGGCGGTTCTTTATAACCCTTGTATCCTAAATAGCCAGCTAACATTGCAAATACCCCAACTCCTGTTGCTCCTGCGGCCACTGCTCCAGAACTCGCTGCTGCTGCGGCGGCACCTCCCGCAACAGGTGCTGCTGCCGCCACTGCTCCAGAACTCGCTGCTGCTGCGGCGGCACCTCCCGCAACAGGTGCTGCTGCCGCCCCTGCTGTAACACCAATGAATACAACTACAGCAATTAATGATATCACGCAAAGTAAATAATATTGGTTTTTCTTAGTCATATGCTATCTCCAAATAGTTGTTCATAGTGTTATAGCCGTTTTTATATTTTTGGCAGTTTTTTTTCACTTTTGTCTAAATAGGTCTACCTTTGTAAAAAACAGTATCTTATTTATGGCTCTATGCAGTGATTAGACGATGATTGATATTTCTTACGCTTTTGAGAAAGTGATATATTAGCTATATATGGTCACACGGTGTCCTTTTAAAATTAGGCTCAGCTTCCACCATAATCATCCTATCAGTGATCATAATGCCAAAATTCCAACGATCACACTATTGATTAGCGTCCCTAGTAATGATACAATACATGGTATTAATAAATAATAAAAAAACACGAATATTAATATAACAATAAGAGAAAAAGTATGCGCAGGAATTCAATCATTAGAAAGATCATCGAACAGCCGACCCATAATGAAGATGAGCTAAAAATTTTAACCATTGCGCTTAATGCCAGTGACGCAGAGGATCTTCAGCTTAAAATAACCTCCTATCGTCAAGAAGACCAGTCTCCCTTAAGCCGATTTAGAGACATTGCGTATGATGCTTTATATACCTCTTGTAAGCTTGAACTATCCTTTTCAAGCTGCCTACAGCAATGGGGTTTAACATCAACTGAATTTAAACGTCTGCAAGAATATATTCGCGGTCACGATATCGCATTAACCCCCAAAGAGCAGGACATTTATGCCAAATACTGTTCTTTAAAAGATGATTTTACAGCCAAAACTGGTTCTCAGTTATTTGTTAGTTGTGATCCTACCGTACAACGAATACATGAATTTGATTTATTTCATCATCTAGAACTGGAAAGAAAGAAGTCGACTCATTTTTTACACTTGTTCCAGCCCGTTTCTTACAATAAACGTGGGTATGTTGTTAATATTGCCTCACGAATCAAAGATCATAATGTTGGCGAGGATCTGCTTACCAATAGAATGAGTATTGATAGCATGGAAGCTTTTCCTTACCAAGGAAAGCTTTATCGGCTAGCGCCAGACAACAGCCAGATGATACCACTCAGCACCCTTGATTACCAATTTAAGCATATGAGCAATGAAGCTGGACTGGTCATCACCAAATCCAATCAATTTTATGTTTTTAACCATATCGATGAAAACATAGCGCCAAGTTTTGGTAAAATTCTGCTTCACAGCATCTTTCAGCCCGGACGGGTTATTTTTGCCGGTAGTATTGTCGTTGAAAAGGGTGTCATGACACAATTAACCAATTATTCTGGGCATTATGAGCCTAAAATCAGTTTCCACACATTAGAAACTCTAGACAAATGTGGCGTATTACACCCAGGTATTGAATTCCATGACTTTGATGGAAAAGATATTCTAGAGTCCATCTGTGTTCAAGTTGCTGAAGATGAATGCCTACGTACGGCACTTGCAAAGAATCCAAGTTTTAAAGCACATATTAACCAACTTTTGGTAAAAGTAACGGGGCATGGTCTTGAACGAAGTAGTCATCTTATGCAAAAGTTCTTTGAGCTTGTAGCAATGGATCTCCCATTTCCAACGCTATACGCTTTTGCGCAATGGGTGGATGAATGGTATCCTTCTCCAGATCTCTGCACTACGTATTGCGATTATCTCAATAAAGCCTTTTCCACAGTACTTCAAAAACTGCAAAGTCAATATGAACATTTAACATTTCATATTCCAACACTGCGCTTATTCAATTCAGAATCCATTTATAAGACCGATGACTTCAAACTCGGCATTCCTCAATTAATAGACACCCTATCTCATGACCCGTCTGTTGATATGGCACTTGTGAAATCATTAGGTCAATTTGCTAAAGAAGCGTTTTCTTTACCTGTTGCCAACGACAGCGATCTTGTTAGAAACCGTGCCATAGAACTACAAAATATCAAACCATAAGACCATCAGCAAGTAGCACAACTAATAGCATATTGGGGGAAAAGCCACTCCCCCAAATGACAAAATTCGTTATTCTTCCATCTCAAACCAAGCCGGGAAAGGATCCTCAAGTGTGACTGGTGATGTTAATGAATAACCTATCAGCAAACATTCATCTAATTGCTGACGAATATCGGCTTCATCCATCTCTGCTTTTAAACCGATAAACACAATCTCTTGCCTACGATCACCATAGTTTTCATCCCAAAATTGTCCCAAGGTTTCATCACTGGCTTCTTCTGGCCATTCGTCTTTAGGCACTGCTGCAAGCCAACGCCCCATACCTTGATAACGCACAAAAGCACCTGCTTGAGAGAGCTCACCCACAAAATCTGGTCGACTGGCAACCCAGAAAAAACCTTTAGAACGAACAACCCCTTGCCACTCTCGATAAAAGAATGCATGTATCTTTGCCGGATCAAAAGGGGCTCTGGCACGGTAGACAAAACTTGTAATACCATATTCTTCTGTTTCAGGGACATGGTCTTGGAAATTGTTGAGTTCTTGAGCCCATAATGGATGCTGCTGTGCTTCTTCAAGATTAAACAATCCGGTATTCATCACGTCACTTAAATCAACCTGTGACTCAGTCGTCTCTATCACCTTTGCCTTAGCATTTAGCCCTCGAATGACCGCCCTTACTGTCTCTAAATCTTCTGGTGACACCAAATCCAGTTTATTTAGAATAATCACATTAGCGCATTCTATTTGTTCTACCAATAGATCCACCAATGCACGATCATCTTCTTCACCCAAACTTTCACCTTGATCTTTTAAAAAGTCAGTAGAACAATAATTTTGAATAAGATTGGCACTGTCCACCACCGTGACCAACGTATCAAGTCTGGCAACATCTGATAGACTGTGCCCATCTTCATCTCTAAAATCAAACGTGGTCGCAACTGGTAATGGTTCAGAGATCCCGGTACTTTCAATCAGCAAATAATCAAAACGTCCTTCTGCGGCCAGTTCTTGTACCTGTAACAAGAGATCCTCTCTTAATGTACAACAAATACACCCGTTACTCATTTCAACCAACTTTTCTTCCGAACGTGACAAGTTAGCCCCACCTTGTGCTACCAAGCCTGCATCAATATTGACTTCACTCATATCATTCACAATCACTGCCACCTTATGGCCTTCCCGATTGTGTAAAATATGGTTCAATAGCGTTGTTTTCCCTGCGCCTAAAAAGCCTGATAGTACCGTCACTGGCAATCTATTGTCTGTCATCTCTATTCACCAAAAATTACTTAAGTGGCTGATTATAATATATCAATTCACAAATGTACAGGCCTTGATTTGCGCCCTACTGGATCTCAGAAAGCGCAATATACTTGCAATGTCAGTGCGTTAAGTCTACACTGAGGCATTAACAGTTATAAGGGGCACCAATGTCTAATCAGTCCATCACGATGGAAGAAATCGTTAGCTTATGTAAAAGAAGAGGATTTATCTTCCAAAGCTATGACTTGTATGGTGGATTACAAGGTCTATATGATTATGGGCCATTAGGATGTGAACTGAAAAAAAACCTAAAAGAGGCCTGGTGGCAGGACATGGTCTATTCTAGGCATGATGTCGAAGGTATTGATGGGAGTATCCTTACCCATAAACAAGCCCTCAAGTATTCCGGACATGAAGATACCTTTACCGATCCGATGGTTGATTGTAAAGATTGTAAATTTAGAATGCGTGCAGATCACATTGATGGCAAATGCACCAACTGCGGCTCAACCAACTTAACAGAAGCCCGTGATTTCAATCTTATGTTCAAAACCCATTATGGACCTGTGGAATCTACTGACAGTACGGCTTATTTAAGACCTGAAACAGCACAAAGCATCTTTACCAACTTTAAAAACGTCCTGGATGCAACCTCTAGAAAGATCCCCTTTGGTATTGCCCAAATCGGTAAAGCCTTCAGAAATGAAATCACGCCTAGAAACTTCATCTTTAGAGTCCGTGAGTTTGAACAGATGGAACTTGAGTTCTTTGTCAAACCTGGTGAAGATGACACTTGGCATGAATACTGGATAAAAGAGCGCCTTAACTGGTGGCAACAACAAGGTATTAATCCTGAGAACCTGGTATTAGAACCTCAGAAAAAAGACGATCTCTCACATTATGCTAAAGCCACAACCGATATCCTCTACCGCTTCCCACATGGATTGGAAGAGCTTGAAGGCGTTGCCAACCGAACGGACTATGATCTAGGCTCCCATACCAAAAATCAAGCTGAGTTAAATATCCAAGCATCTGTTAAGGACAACCCTGACAGTATTAGCAAACTACAAATCCAAACCCCTGGAGAAAAACCTTATATCCCCTTCGTGATTGAGCCCTCAGCTGGTTTGGATCGTGGTGTCCTAGCCCTATTGGTTGATGCTTACTGTAAAGAAACATTGGCCGATGGCAAACAGAGGACTGTCCTTAAACTGAAGCCTTCCTTAGCCCCCATCAAAGTGGCGGTGATCCCCCTTGCCAAAAATAATCCTGAGATTGTGGCCATTGCCAAAGAGATCACAGAATCCCTACAAGCTTTAAAAATAGGCCGTATTCGTTATGAAGATACAGGCAATATTGGTAAAGCCTATCGCCGAAATGATGAAGTCGGTACGCCTTTATGTATCACCGTTGATTTCGAAACCCTTGAGCAAGAACCCAAGACCGTCACTATCCGCCACAGAGATAGCACTGAACAAATCAGAATCGACTACCTAGAGATCACAAGCTACATCCAATCACAGCTAAATTAACCAAGGATCACTATGCCAACTCACCCCACATACGTCCTAAAAGAAGACTATCAGTATAACCCTATTCCACTTGGGGCAATATACTATATTAACATAAACGTTCCAGGGCAAGACAATCAGATTTGTCACCGGATTATCGCCACGCAATCCTCACCAACAGCCATGCTTCACAAGCTTACCGAAGCAGTAGAGGATCAAAACACACAACCGATTTACACCACATCAAGCTACTGGAGGTTGCATTTACAGTATCTCTGGATTTGTATTACATCAGCGCTTGCCTGCATCGTCTCTCGATCATCATATAGCGAACTTCGAGATAATGCCCTTGATGCCAATATCGAATTGGGTCTTGTAATGAAACACAAAGGTCCTCACCATGCACTGTTTCGTGGCTTAACCAGTTTTGCGCACTATGTCTTTAAAAACATCTCTTATGATACGTTAGACTCCTACCGCCATCTTCTCTTGCTCCCAAGCATCATCCTTGCCCCCTTTGTCTATCTGATGAGCACCCTATTTTTAAAAACGCCTGAAGCATATACCCTCAGCCAAGAAGGTTACAAAGGTTTGGTCGAAGCCTCCATCACACGCAGAGCAGTAACCCAAGATCAACATAGAGAACATCTAAGCAACTTAGAAAAACTTCACAATAGACGAAATCACTCCCCTTATCAGATTATGCCAAAGCAACAAATCATTGCTGAAAAAATTGCCTCAACAACCCAGGGCAGTATATTCCTTGTACCTACTGACTATCTTGATGATGGCTATAAAAATGGCCTACTTCGTAGCATCATAAAAGAATCACAAAACAAAGTACAAATTACATACCAAGATAAAAGTAAATATAACCTGTTAACCGAAGTACAATTCGGTAGCTTGTAGCATACAGAAATCCTAACAATATTTCTGTCAAATAAAAAAAGCGCGCTAGAATACCGTCACTTTAAACAAAAAGGTGATGATATGCCATCAAAAAACAATAACAATATATATGACCTCGCTTCGTCTAAAATGACTAAGGAAGAGCAATTGAACAACGAATTCAAAGAATTTCTTTTTGATAATCATAATGACTTTAATAGCTTTGAACTAGATCAGATTACTGAAAGTTATTCGGATATTGATTTTGAGCTGACCTCATTTTCGAAGGGAAGTAACGAGCTAACACTTAAAGTAGACGGCTTAGCGCCCCAAACCTTTGCTCTTGACAAAATTGATGGTAATCACAATGCCGTGCTAGAAAGACTAAAACAAGATTGCATCAAGCATAGTAGGGTATATGATATTGCTGATGCTCCTGCAAATAGTCCACCCCCACTCCCCACGACCCCAAAACCCATAACCACCCTCGATCTGTTAGAATCGAATTATCGACAGAATATGAATTTGAGCACTTTAAACACTAAGCAGAAGGTATTCTGCATAAAGATGAACCAACTGGTTTCAACGATGAGTGTTGATCAGGTAAAAGGAATTCTCTCACAAATTTCCAATGGGGGTGATGAAGTTAGGTATCAAGACAAGATTAAAAAAGCTTTGACGGGGCATTCTCACAACAAACCTCCTCTCCCTGCCAAGGTGCACGGGAAAGCCCTATCGGAGGTTAATAAGGTGAGAAATTCACATAATAATCCTGTTTATGATCAAGATTCTCCAGCCTTGACCGAAAAGGAAGCCTTTGAAGCCATAACAAAATCTTACGTTGAGTTCAAGCAAAGAAATGATTCCACATACAACTTATCAAAATCAAAGGTAGGCATTAGAGCCTGCAAAGACTTAAGTAGTAAATACAAGGACATAACCAGAACAGACTTAATGACCATACTCAAGAAGACAACAGCAGATTTGAAGGACAACGGACAAATAAACTACCTACCAACCGTGGCAAAGCTTCTGAAAGAAAGGGGGGAAATCCTCCGCCCTCCTAAAGTGGATCGGACAACAAAACCTAACCTTAAAAGGTAATATCTTTTCCTTGGTAGTCCATCAACTTCCCTGAGTGATCTTGAGAAAGGTTCATCATATGTTGCCAGAGCTCTGAGGCTGCAGTCTCTGGTGACTTAATATGCGAAGGGTCAGTATGGGTCTGGTACGGTGCAAAGCCTGGACTTGAGACTGTACCTGGATGGTACAATGAGACGCAGCATTCTGTTGTCCGTTTTAACTCTATGGCCAAACTTCTAAATAACATATTTAAACCAGCTTTACTGGCTCGGTAAGCATACCAACCGCCTAGGTGATTGTCTGAGATACTCCCCACTCTAGCAGAGATCGCCAAACACACACTTGGGGTGTGTTTCGGGAATAAAGGTGCCAGTGCTCTGGCCAGCATAATCGGTCCCATAGCATTCACCTGGTATAACCCGGATAACTCTGGTATTGAAACATCACTGATTCTTTTCTCAGGACCTGATTCTCTATGGGTTAAGGCGCCTGTTGCAATGATTAGGATATCTAACTCTGGGATTGATTTGGCTATATCATCTAAGCGATCTGGATTGTCATAATCCAATGGTAGATGAATCACCTTATCACCTGAAACCACTTGGCGAGACAAAGCATATATTTGTGCGACATCTGAGCGTTGTTGACAATATTTAACCAAGGCACCACCAATACCACCATTGGCACCTGCAATTACAATATGTAAGGGCTTTGATCCATCCTTTAACATAACCATTCCTTTTGATCCTAGCCCCATCTTAACTACTTATGATTCAACCCACAAGCTGCTCGTCAAATATCGGGCATAAAGCATGTTACACCCGATATCCTATTTATAGTCCTAATGTCAAAGTAGCATCAGCCTTGACTGGAGATACCGGCGCTGAAGGCTGTGCTGCCGAAGCCCCGCCTTCGAGACTTGCTGCTGCAACAGGTACTACGACCATCTCACTTGTAACACCTTGGTAAACGAATGGACACAACCATGGATATACAATCGTTACGCTGCCCATCATAGGCAACATTGGCTTCAAATATAAATCCCACATTTTCGTCCACTCAGATTCAGCCTTATTTGGCTTTGCAAAAGTTTTATCCATATCTTTTTCTTGTGTAGGGACAATGGATTCAGGGATCAACACCATTGTGTATCCGTTACCACTTTTTTCTTCACAATAGTGTACTGACGCTACACGCCCTTGATAGGATGATGCACATGCTTTAAAACCCGTAATAAGATCCTTCCTGTCATCTATAAATATCACCATACTATCTGGCTTAGACCAAGCACCATGCATGGCAAATAATGCTGATTTGTCCATTGAGCTAACAGTCTTATAGTCCTGTGGTAGATTGGCAAATAGCGCTACCTTTAGGTCTTTTAACGCCACATTTTCACCACACAGTCTTTTCATTTCATTGCTAAAAATTGAGAGCATCACAGGTGCAGAAAACAGTTGCAGAAACTGCAACTTCATGGCCCAACTTGCAAATCCCTTATGGTGTATTGTTTTATCATGTGACTGGCCTGCTTGAAGCTTTTTGCTATTTAAGAAAGCATTACTTTGGTCTATCTTAGCATCTCTTGCGGAGCCTGAATAAATCTCTACTGCAGCCTCTGGAAGCAATGCTCCCTCTGCTCTAGTAGCAGCAATGATTGTCATCATATGGTCAAACAACGGTTTTGCAGCTTCTACTACTGACTGTGTCCACAAACTGGCTATTTGCGTAAAAACAGCGTCATCATCTAAGTTTAGCTGATCAATAGGACCTTTGAAATGCTCATGTACTTTATGTATCATGATATCTTGAACTTTATTGGTGATTAACACCCCGTCAATATCTACCAACATGCGGATTGTATTTATTATTTTCATGCTTATACTCTTTATAACGACACCTTAAAATAAAGCAAAGATGATGATTATGCAACAAAAAAAACGATTATACGCTCATCACAATGACACAGACACAAAATTTATATACCAGGAACCTCAATACATCTGATGAACGCACCCACCTCATTCCGCTCATTAGCACCTTTATTTCTATATTAGGATAGATTAGAATAGCACCATCTTGGAGTATACCTATGAACCGATCCATTGTTTTATTTCGTTTAGACTTGAGAATACAGGACAACCCTGCATTCAATGCTGCTGTAAATGACCAGATATTACCTATTTATATCCATGATACAAAAAGTCTTGGTGATTGGCCCTTGGGGCATAATAGCCAACAGTGGTTAGACAATGCATTATCGTCTTTGAATGAAACACTCAATAACCAACTGGTTATATTAGAAGGTGATACGCTATCTATTGTGAAAACACTGTGTGAAGAACACCAAATACAAAACGTGTACTGGAACAGGTGTTATGAGCCCAGCCGAATTGCTGCTGACAAAACCCTAAAAGCCTCCTTAAAAGATCTTGGGATTCATGCTGAGTCATTTAATGCTAGCTTATTATGGGAGCCTTGGACCATTCTCAATCAACAGCAAGAACCTTACAAAGTCTATACCCCTTACTACCGCAAAGGGTGCTTAAACAGCACACCACCAAGAGCGGTTGAAGCAATACAAGTTGAGCAGCTTGAGTGGATTGATTTCCCTCAAGAGAAATCCTCTCCCAAACCTATTGCACAATGGGACGTCAGTGAACAAGGTGCCATGAATGTCTTTTTAAACTTTGTTGCTGAAGGGCTCAGTGGCTACAAGAAACAACGTGACTTTCCAGCAAGACCGCATACCTCTCGATTATCACCTTACCTACACTGGGGGATGATCTCGCCCAATCAAATTTGGCATCATGTTAAAGGCCTGACAGGTATGGTTCCAGATGAAGATATTGATCATTTCTTAAGTGAATTGGGTTGGCGAGAATTTTCTTATTACCAACTGTATCACTATCCATCACTACCCACTGACAACTGGCAAAAGACATTTGATCGGTTTGAGTGGGAGGAAAGCCCGGAACAACTAGAAGCCTGGCAGATGGGCAAAACGGGTATCCCGATTATTGATGCCGCGATGCGTGAGCTTTTGAACACTGGGTATATGCATAACCGAATGCGAATGGTGGTTGCCTCTTTTCTAACCAAAAATCTATTGATCCATTGGCATGAAGGCGAGCACTGGTTTTGGGAGCATCTTTATGATGCAGACCTTGCCTCAAATAGTGCCAGCTGGCAATGGGTTGCTGGATCAGGCTTTGATGCAGCTCCTTATTTCAGAATCTTTAACTCTTTGCTACAAAGTCAAAAGTTTGATCCTGAGGGTGACTATATTCGACAGCATGTTCCAGAACTGGCTCAATTACCCACTAAGCACTTACATGCACCGTGGGAAGCGCCTGAGGCCATCTTAAAAGAAGCTGGAATTCATTTGGGATCAACCTACCCCTATCCTATTGTGGATCTTAAAACCTCCAGGAAAGAAGCACTTGAACGTTATAGTCAAATGAAGGATGCGTCATGAACATTCTAATATTTGGTGCCAGTGGCTTTATTGGTCAACACCTGGCCATGGCGCTATCTGAGCATCAGCTCACGTTGGTTTCCAGAAAGTCTGCTCGGATACAAGCATTGGCCAACCAACTGCCTCATGCCACCATTCAAACCTGGGATACCTTAGCAGATATCCCACTAGATCACATAGATATTGTCATTAACCTTTGTGGAAAATCACTATTGGGCATTTGGACCGACGCATTTAAAGATGAATTACTAAACAGTAGAGTCACCCCCTTAAACACCATTGCAACACTGTTTGGTCAGCACAATAAACCGCCACATATCATTTGTGCCAGTGGGGTGGGAATTTATGGACATCAACCTGACAATGACCATCTATTTAAAGAAAGTGACCATGCTGTCCACCCTTCCTTTCTCTCATCACTAGCCAACACCTGTGAATCGACTTTACCAGATAATCATCAAAAGCATACCTGCTACCTCCGTTTGGGTGCGGTATTAGATCTCAGTGGTGGAAGCCTCCCATTAATGTGTTTCCCACATTATTTTGGTTTGGGCGCCATTTTGGGTAAAGGCACCCAACCTTTTTCTTGGGTCTCACTTTCAGATGTGATCCAAGCATTCTTATTTGCCATCGACCAACGACTCACAGGGGCTTATAACATTGTAACACCCATAAAAACCACCCAACAGGACTTTCAAAAAGGCCTTGCCAAAGCCATGCGAAGGCCTTGCTTTATTAAGATTCCAGAGGGTATTGCCAAACACTTTGGGCAAATGTATCAAGAGCTTGTTCTCAGTGGACAACAAGTCTCTTCTGAAAAAATCCAACAACTTGGATTTCAGTTTAAAATGACCGAGATCAAGGGCCTAATCAGAAAAACTTAAATGACCGAATGTGAGCAAGGAACGTCTCTTATTTGTTTAGATGTGGGCATAACAAGCCTCTAGATCCTGAGAATAAATAGCCTTATGGACCCAAAGTCATTCGCTAGACTTATCACAGAAAATACGATAGAATATTGCTCAAATTATTGTTAATAGAGAATATTCATGTGCATATTAAAAAAAGTTAAGCCTTACACCATGGCACTTGCCATTACCGGAGGCCTCATTGCTGGTAGTGGAATATTACCAGGGCACAATATTATTTTAGGAACAGCTGACTTTATTGCAGAGCTCTTTATGAGGCTTTTAAAGCTCGTAAGCTTGCCGATTATTTTCTTATCCATTGCAACGACCATTTCGGGATTAGAGAAATACGATGATTTGAAAAAAACAGGCAGTCAGGTATTGGGTTATACCATCTCAACGACAGTCTGCGCTGCAACGATCGCTTTGCTATTGTTCTTAATCATCGACCCTGCAAATCCAAATTTGGTGAATCTAGCAACGGAAACAGCGCCCTCAGAACAAGGCATGCGTTATATTGATTATCTACTCAATGTTGTCCCATCTAATGTGATTCAAGCATTTGCTGATAATAATGTCATTGGCACCCTACTCATTGCAGTGGGGATTGGGGTCTCATCACTCTCTCTACCAGGCGATAAAAGACAAACACTTCATCAGTTATTTTCCAGTCTTTATGCCGCAGTCTTTCAAGTGACCGAATGGATACTGAAACTGGTTCCTGTGGCTATTTGGGGGTTTACTGCACAGTTTGTGCAAAGTGTTATGTCTCAATCCTTACAATTGGATACGCTTTCTTTATATTTATTCTGTGTTGTTGGGGCCAATATTCTACAAGCCATTGTTGTTTTACCACTGCTACTAAAAAGAAAGGGTCTTGACCCTATGGTTATCTTTAAGAAGATGCTTCCAGCATTACAGGTTGCCTTTTGGTCAAAGTCTTCAAGTGCCGCCCTACCCGTTGCGCTAAAGCATTTAAAGTGCAATACCGATATCGATCATAAAGTTGCTAGTATCTCCATGCCTTTGTGCATTAGTATTAATATGAATGGGTGTGCTGCATTTATTCTAACAACCGTTTTCTTTGTCTCAAAATGTCATGGGATTTTCTTCTCAGCACCAGAGATGCTGATCTGGATCTTAATTTCTACATTAACCGCTGTGGGTAATGCTGGCGTGCCAATGGGCTGTTATTTCTTGTCCTGTGCTCTTTTAAGCTCTATGGGCGTTTCATTGCAGATCATGGGGTTCATCCTACCCTTTTATGTCATGATTGATATGCTTGAAAGTGCCATTAATGTCTGGTCTGATATTTGTGTCACCCTGGCTGTGAATGCTGATAATGAAATGGCACACGATCTAGAAGCTAGCGAGATCACGGCTTAGTCTATCTGTATCTCACCGTGAAGCCGGACGATTGCATATAGATTCAATAGCAACATAATGGCCCCACAAAACTGCATGAGCAGTATTGCATGTGACTGCTCAACAAAAGAAAAGACCACAAAAGCTGCCATGGCATAAACATAATATAATTTACCACCTATATTGGGCAATAAATATACCAGACACTTTCTACCAACATGGAAGTAACTGATGATGGTTGAGTAACCGAGCAAAAAGATAAAGATCGGCATAAAGATATTCATATAAGGGAAGTATAACCCCAATGCCGTTAGTACCCACTCAGATTCTGGCAGCCCTTGGGTCCAGACCCCAGTGACCAACACCAACAACACACTCATGGTGCACACCACAAAAGTATCCAAAAAGACCCCTAGAATGGATAAATCAGCCTGCTTTGTAGGATCGCTATCCTGTGTTTCAGCACAAACCACTCCAGCATAACCAACCCCAATATCAGCGGTATAACAAGCACGTTTCATGCCCTGCGACATGGCAACCATCATGCTACTACCGGCAAAACCACCCACGGCTGCATGTCCTGTAAAAGCTGACTTAACCACCATGAATAACATACTGGGTAACATGGTGATATGATTCCCCAACACCCACAATCCCATAAAGCAATACACACCAATAAATGCCGGCATCATCACCCCACAAATTTTCCCCACTCGGCTACCGCCTCCTGTAACGGCCAAAAGAACCAGCCCTAGAAGTGTCGGTATCACAACATAATTAGGGAGATGCCAATTAATGATAAAACTATCTGAAACCACTTTAAACATATAGACCTCAGTACCATATATCGCAAGCATCATTGCAAACAACACAGAGGGGAATGGTGAGGAAAAGACTTTCTTAAAGTAATAAATAGGACCGCCATCATAACTTCCTTCTTGGTTGGCGATTCTAAATTTGACACCTAAATATATCTCTGCATATTTGACCAACATCCCAAAAAATGCGGCCACCCACATCCAAAACAGAGCGCCAGGCCCTCCCAGACGAACGGCAGTACAAACGGCTACAATGTTGGCAACCCCGATACAACCACCAATGGTCATATAAAATGCGTATAAAGGGCTAATGCCTCTAGTACCCGAATCAGGGCATGTATAGCATTCCATCAATAGAGGTGATATCCGCTTAGACCTGCGCAACTGAGCTGCTTTATAGCGGTAGGTTAATGCAACCCCCAACATAATAATTAGTGGTGATGCCAGATAGGTCCATATCTGATCATCCAGCCAGTCAAATAATGCGATAATTTCCAAAAAAGATTCCCCCTTAAATATGTCGGGGCACGTAGCACCCCACGATGTGTGAGAGCCTTATGGCTATCAACCATAAAGCCAATCAATCATACAGTAAGCCATGATTCACTTCGGCAAAAAACCCGTGACACCCACTATACTGCTTACTCAAACATGTGTGCTATCTGATTTTTGCGCCTCTATTCACTCAAGACTACCTTCAATAAATAATAAAGTCAATGAGATAGGTCCGCTTAAAGGACAATATTGGCATCAGCAATATTGTCATTTAAATCAGGATTTAGTAAATCAACATCTACGTATAATGGCCCAAAAGAAAAACTCAATACCTGTAAACATAGCCCTGCTCTACCAGGCAATATCTCTTTAGACCTACAAACATTCATAAAAGATTGTGGATCAATAGCCACAAATACCATCATCGAAACCATGGTATGCAGACGATATGGAATAACCAATCGTCCCAGTAACACCAGATAACAACAACAACATATATAAGCTGCCAATAAAGTCTCTTGCACAATGGTCTGCCGCTCAGAGGGCGATGCTACCAAGAACATCACGCTCTCTAAAAAACTACTCATTATTATTTTAAAGCGCATATTGTACTCCGGTTTTAAAGAACCATAACCTATTTTTCACCAAACTCCTACTTAAACCATACGCCCCAACCATCAACCACCTAGCAATCACTTGACAAAGACAAAAAAGATGATAAAATCAACACATTAATAATGAGAAACTCCATGGACAATGAAAACTTAAAACCCATAACCTACTTATCAAGCCCTAGGTCTGCAATATACTTTTCTTCTGTACAAACTGCTGCTCAAAAAACTGCTTTGGACACTTTGGTTCAAGTAGCAGCGCAAGAACGTGCAGCCCTCCAAGCTACAAATGGAAATAATTAGAACAATAGGTTGATTAATTTATAAAAATAATATACAATCGATCAAATAAGGGTGTCGTATATCTAAATATTTTACTATCACGATAGCCTTTTATCGGTTATACAACTAGAGTGAGACAAACAATGAGTAATTTTTTAGATTTTAATATGGCACCGTTTCTAACGGACAAACTAAGTCAACAGGACATCACAACACCAACGGAGATTCAACAACAATCTATCCCTCTAGTGTTGTCAGGTAAAGATATCTTAGGAAGTGCTGAAACAGGCAGTGGTAAAACCCTGGCTTTTGCCGCACCTATCATTCATAAACTTTATGAAAATCCTCGTGAAAAAGCTGTAATTATAGCCCCAACACGAGAGCTTGCTGAACAGATTGCACAAAACATTAAACGCCTGCTACCCCAAAAGATGTCTTTGGCACTATTGATTGGTGGCGCGCCAATGTTTAAGCAGCTACAACAATTAAAACGCCTGCCACAAATTATTATTGGGACACCTGGTCGTATGATTGATCATTTAGAGCGTGGAAAATTAGATGTACGTGATACGTCAGTACTGGTTCTTGATGAAACAGATAGAATGCTCGACATGGGCTTCTCCGAACAGATTAATCGTCTGGTTGAAGACACACCAGAAAATAGACAAACACTGCTATTCTCTGCCACCATGCCAAGATCTATTATCAAAGTTGCGAACAACTATTTATCAGAGCCTGTGCGCATTAAAGTTGGCGATACCACAAAGCCCTCTGATAATATCACCCAAAAGTTTATTAATGTTGAAAACAAAGCAAAAGCAAACACACTCTTTAAAGAATGCGAGGAAAGAGAAGGATCCATCATTGTCTTTGTACGGACCAAAATGGGTGCCGACAACTTATGCCATCAATTACAAAAGAAAGGGCTTACTGCTGATACCATTCATGGCGATCTAAGACATGGTAAGCGACAGAAAGTCATTCGTGCTTTCCACCAAAAACGTTTTAGTATATTAGTAGCAACTGATGTTGCCGCTAGAGGACTTGACATTCCTCACGTTGAACACGTCATTAACTATGATCTGCCACAGCAGCCAGAGGATTATGTTCACCGCGTAGGTAGAACTGGTCGAGGCGGAAGAACTGGTGAGTCGCTATGCATTGTCTCTCCAAGTGATCAGCATAAATTACGAGCCGTTAAGCGATTCATTGGTGGCGATGACAATACCGAAGATAGCTACAAGCGCCGTAAGCCAAGCAAATTCAAAAAAGGTAAATTTGAGCATAGAGGCCAATCATCTAGCACAAAACGTTGGGGTAGCTCAGATGAGCGCTCAAGAGACAGTAAGAAACGTTGGGGTAACTCATCAGAAGATAGCTCAAGAGACAGCAACAAACGTTGGGGTAACTCATCAGATGATCGCTCAAGAGACAGCAAGAAACGTTGGGGTAACAACTCATCAGAAGATAGCTCAAGAGACAGCAACAAACGTTGGGGGAACTCATCAGATGATCGCTCAAGAGACAGCAAGAAACGTTGGGGTAACTCATCAGACGATCGCTCAAGAGACAGTAACAAACGCTGGGGCAGATCTGAAGAAAGCCAGGGTGGACGAAAAAGTGGAAAACCTTCTATGAACAAAAAAGGCTTTGGACCATCAAAGCCCAGAAAGGTCATTAAGAAAAAAGAACCCGCTTTTGCAGAATAATTCTGTCAAAATAATTTTTTGCATTAAGACTCTAATAGAGCAATATTGGAGTCTTTATGAACTTACAGCAACTGTTATTGGCAGACATAGGGGTCATTATGGCCATACCAGGTTCTATCCTTGCGTTTAATAGCTTACTTTCTATTGGGCTGGCATGTCTTTTTACAGCGTTCCTGATCTATCTGGAGAACAAAACCTATCAAGCACTCAAGTGCCACCGTATTCAAACGCTTCCAGGCGTTAAGATGTCCGGGCAACAATATCTGTAATCGTTGACCCTGCAGCAATGGCTTTAACTGCAAACTTTGTTAACGGACGGTAAAGCGTTTCTAAACATAACGTAAAACTATCATGTGATGCCAATAATCTATTGACATCTTCTGCATATAACTCATGGTCAGTCGCAACATGCAATAGCCCACCTAAAGTCATATGCTTTGCCAAAAGAGATAAAGTCTCTGCTGATAGCAAACGGCGTTTATGATGACGTTTCTTGGGCCAAGGGTCAGGAAAGAACACCCGCACATGATCGAGACGGAGATCAGAGGTTTTATTTGACAACATCTCAATAGCATCGCCACGAAGTAATAAAATATTGTCCATATTCTCTTCTTTTGCTTGTCGGATCACACTGGCAATACCCACCTCATAGACCTCAATACCGATCCATAGCTGGTTGGGATTTTTACGTGCCACATCCAATAATGAATCCCCCATACCAAAGCCAATTTCTAATCCAATAGACTGAAAATGGGATGGCAATACTTCTGGGAGCTGCTCTCTCAGCATCCCAGAGTGTGCCGATAGATGCGTCTTCTGGCTATTTGTTAAACGGCTGTTTCTACGTACAAAACTTCGCACTTCTTTCATTATAAACCCATAAAAATAAAATATATTATACAAAAAATCATTCTTTAGCAAGCACATAACCGATTTCTACGTGACAAGATAAAATGGCATCGATATAATTGACCTGTATAAAGGAGTATACCCATGTGTTTTTTAAGATGTATGTCATTTTTTTGCTGTTGTTATTCTCGTCCTAAACCCGTATTTACCAGCCTGCCTCTCATTGATGACAGTGATAGCGAAGAGGATGTCCTTAAAGACACACCTCTAGAGTGCCAAAACCGTATCAAACCTATCGTCAAAGGTTTAATTGCTGAGGCTACCCAACAGGGGCGAAGCTCCAAAAGCCATGCAGACCTTACCTTAGGCACTTTGTTCCTCCAGCTCAATCAGAGCAATATCTCTGATTCGGAAACGTCATACCGCATTCAAATTACCTGTTTGAACAAAACGTACACAGGCACATCAAAAGTGAATTTTATCGCCGCTTACAATGCCCTGTTTTCTGCAAAAAATACATACAATATCCTTGAAGTATGGGAGGATAAAGATCCATATTCCCTACACACGACCGCTTCCAGAATGTAAATACAGTCATTTTATTTTATTGAATAAGCACAAGCTGTCTCAATAAATAATTTTATGTTCACATAATGCTTGCAGTAAACAAGCGCTCCTGGTATAAAAACAATCAGTTTAACTTAATAAAGGAAGGAATATGGAACAGTTTATAGGAAAAAGTCAGTTTTTAAAAAAGGTCAGCCAAGATTTGGGATGTTCTTTAAAGGAAGCTGAATCATTTTACGAAGCTTTCAAAAGCAACTTTTTAACTTACATTCAAGCTGGTGAAGACATTCGTCTACCTGGTTTTATCACTGCCCATGTTGGTGAGCGTGCTGCAAGAACAGGTCGTAACCCAAGAACAGGTGAAACCCTTCATATCCCAGCTAAAAAAGTTGTAAAACTTAAAGCGGGTAAAGAGCTTAAAGATTCAGCTGAAGCATCTTAATTTTAATTTAGCGTAGAAAACGCTAGACTTAGCCGTAGTTAGTGCTATAATTGCGGCAACTGGGTGCTTAGCTCAGCTGGTAGAGCGTCGCCCTTACAAGGCGAATGTCGGGGGTTCAAGTCCCTCAGCACCCATTGTTTGTATTAGGAGTGGTAGTTCAGTTGGTTAGAATACCGGCCTGTCACGCCGGGGGTCGCGGGTTCGAGTCCCGTCCACTCCGCCAACGCTAACACCTAACAGGCAGAAAACCGTGGTTACTTTTTTTAGAGAATCCAAAGCTACCAGAAAAGCCATTCTCATCTTTGTTGTGTTTTTATTTTGTGCAGGCGCTGTACTTAACGGCCAATCTACACCTACAAATAATCTTAGTGTCGGAAAAAGACACGTTAACATACAAAAGTTAAAAGCGATGAGCGAGAACATTCTGGCCCAAAACCCAGGAACGCCACCATCTATGGTCTACTCTTACTTGGTCAATATGGAGAAAAAACAGCTGCAGCGTATGGCGCATCTTGACGCTATCGGGTTAAAACCCACCTCATCAGCTATTCGCCAAAACATCAAAGAGCACCTCCCTGAGAACCTATCTATCAATGATTATTCAAAACAACAGCAGATCTCACCGGATGAGCTGGTACAACAAACATCAGACAGTCTTGTTCAACAGCAACTGACTCAAGCAATAGAAAGCTCTCACTTCATCACCCCAGATGATGCAGAAACACATCAGCAAGTTCATAATCAAGTGAGACATTATCTTGAAATTGATTTAACCCAGGCACTGATCCCTGATAATCATGCGGAATTTCAGCGCATCTATGAACAGCATGGGCAAAACCTGACGAGCCCCCCAACATATACTTACAGATATATTGACATCACCCCCGAAACATTGGCTATTGGCCTTACTTCAGAGGAAGACGTTGCAGCCTATTTCGAAACCCACAAACATCTTTATGCAGATCAAGAATTGGCCTATCAAGTCACGGAATTTTCTCCTGGAAAAGGTGACAGCGCAACGCAACAATGGCCAAAGCACATTCATGACGCGCTGCAACGATACACCATGCTATATCCTAACAATCATAGCACCCAGACACAGTATCGTATGCGACTTTCCTCTTTAACCCCGGAGGACACCCAGTTGCTTGAAACGCTTTCTGAGGGCGAAAGCAACTTCACCATAAAAGACAACACGCTCTTTATCTATACCCTCACATCCCGGTCTTTGTTAGACTCAGTATCCCCTAAGCAAAAAGAACAACTGCTACAAGACACCAAAAAATGGCAACAGCAAATAGCATTCAAGCAAACGGTAACGTCTATTGGCGAATTTGCATACACGCATCCTGAATCCATCTCAGCATTGGCAAAAAGCTTTAACCTAACCGTATACCAAACAAGCGCCAATCAGTTACATGAGAATATTGCACCGGTGATGCTAGACCCTGACATTCATCAACACCACTATCTCAGCAGTCCAATCACGCTGAGCCCTCTACACGCACAAGTGATTCAATTGGTTTCAAAAGCGCCCGAAGCGCCATTATCCTATGAAGCAGCTCTATCTGAGATACAGCGCTTATACGCACTGAATATTCTTTACCCTAGCATTATTAGCGAACTCAATGCTGCCCAGACATTAGAAGAACTCACCCAAGTGTGCCAGCAGCACCAGCTGACCATCACCCATCAATCTGCCAGCATTCATGATAGCGGTCGCTTTAGCCAAATTGAGCACTTGGTGCCCACATTGCTATCACCAAGACCCAGTACGGTTACTGAGCTAGACACCCATCCAACATGGGTTCAGCTTCAACGTATTGAATACAACCAAAAGCTTCAGCCTCAAGCTTTAAGCAACGTTGGAAGTATTGATTCAGAAACCTTCTTAACCAGTCTTGATGCACTCACTTAAGAAAAATGAGTCTTGTATTTTTATCTTAGGGCGTATTCAAGAGCTACGGCTTTGCCACCAAGGACAGATATTAAAATACCCCATATCCACAGCAAAGAGAGGCTATGGAGAACAACATAATAGCTTCAAAACCCCAAGAGGATGGCACTATGTTCGTGCAATCATTGGAAAAGAGCAGCCCATAAACACTTTTTTTAAAGCGCGAAGGCCCAGTAATCTCTCACAAGACATTTCAGGCCGCATTCTTTGGCTATGTGGCCTAGAGTCCCATAACCATACCCCCCAGCAGCACTCTATGCTGAGATATATTTACATTCACGGAACACCCAGAAAATTTTTAAAAACGCCCTCTTCCATTGGATGTATCAATATGTACAACCAAGATATTGCTGCCCTTTGCCAAAAGATCCCTCGTTACTGCAAAGTCTTCATTGATGGTGAAGAATAGTGTATCAAGTCCTTGCGTTTTGAAGCGCTTTTGATTACGATATAGTCATGTATGTTATGGAGAGCAAACATCATGTTGACGAGAATTCTATCAGCCCTATTGATTTTTTCAGCAAGCTTATGTGCCGCTGATACTCCTCGGCTCTTTTTTGGTGTGAATGTTGGTGCATCAATGATGTCAGTATCACCACCAAGAGCTTCTGATCACACAACCGTAACAGCACTTTCAGAACTACTGGGCAGTACTGACGATAACCAAGAAGGTGCTTTGCTTGAGTTTAGCTCCACATTTGATAACTTTTTAGTCATTTCGCCATCTCTTGGCATGACCTTTCCGGTTAGCAACATGCTGTTACTAGAAGGCTACGCTCGACTAGACATCAATGAAAAAGACTTTACCGTTCAAAACTCCGGTAACCCCAGCGACAAAATCGTTTCACGTATCAGCAAAGAAATTGGAATTGGTGGGTCATTAATGGTTCGAGTATCTAAACAATATGCAATTGGACCTACCGTTGAAGCCGTGATACTTTCTAATGAATCTCTGATTTTAACCAGCTCTGAGAAAAAAGATTACACCATGGTTGAAATTGGCATTCAATCAACCTATAGAATGCATGACTATCTTACTTTGGGCATATCATGCAACACAGCACTTGATCAGAATTTTACTGTCAAGTCAACCGCCTCTAGCAACGATAAAAACCTAAATCTCTCTTACAAAGTTGCTAAAGCCGCAATTTCTTTACGTATAACGCCTATTTAATCTAGATCACCATGGAATATCGGCGGGGTTCTTGAATAGTCGGCAAAAAAAATATATTATAGAATACCGTTAAAATGTAGTTATTTATGGCTAAGAACAATACCCCAGTGGGGCAAGAGCTCGCACACACACGTGATCTTCTCTCACTATCCGTGCAGGAAGTGATGAGTATTCTAAAAATGAAGGAATCAACCATTCAGATGTTGGAAAAAGATTTGTATCCTAGTCAGAATATAGATGTATTTACCAAAGCACACTTGGTATCCTACTGCAAAGTATTAAATATTAATGCCCAGACCATGATCAATAAGCTTGAAGCCAAGGGGTATAACTTCCCATCTGCCAAAACCGTTAAGGAACAGCCCGAGCTCTCTAAAAGTTATGGCCGTAAAAAGCAGACTATTGCGCTTGGAATCTTCATCATCTACATGGGGATGTACTTGATGTCTAAGCCTGCTGAAACCGTGGAGCATACCATAGCAAGCCCCCTAACCAGTGAGGTTCTTTATGAGTAATAAATATCAATGTTTACGAGGCATGCGAGACTTGTCTTTAGAGCAATCAGGGAGAATATCATATATTGAGCGAACCTTAGAACGTATTGCGCAACAGTACGGCTACGCCAATATCCAGTTCCCTATTCTGGAAGAAGCTACGTTGTTTCAAAAAAGTATTGGTATTGAAACGGATATTGTCGGCCAAGAAATGTATACCTTTCAAGACAAAAATGATCAACTTATTTCACTGAGGCCCGAAGGAACAGCAGGGTGCCTCAGAGCTTGCCTGGCCAATGGCATGATCCAACGTCAAAAGCAAAAGGTCTATTACCAAGGCCCTATGTTTCGTAGAGAAAGGCCGCAGCGTGGACGCTTTCGTCAATTTCAGCACTTTGGCATAGAGGTATATGGTTATCCTTCTGGAGGGATTGATGCTGAGCTGATACTAATGTCACATCAAATGTGGCAGTCCTTGGGACTGAATCATATCCAATTACATGTCAACTACCTGGGCTCCCCTGCATCTAGAGTCGCGTATCGAGATACCCTACAAGCCTACTGGAAAGAACATACTTCTGAGCTAACTGAAGATGAACGCCAACGTGCTGAGAACAACCCTTTAAGACTCCTGGATAGTAAAAACCCCAGTATACAATCATTGATTGACCATGCCCCGTCTATTACCGAAAGTTTGAGTGATGATGAGAAACAATGCTATCAAAAAATATTGGATATGCTCTCACGTCATCACATTTCTTATATTGAATCCAAAAAGCTTGTTAGAGGCTTGGATTATTATAGTGACTTTATCTTTGAATGGATCAGTGATGATCTTGGATCACAAAGTACCATTTGTGGTGGCGGACGTTATGACCCACTGGTTGCCGCTATGGGACATGATATCCCCGCCATAGGCTTTGCTGCTGGTGTTGATCGCATCGAAGAAATCATGCCTAAAATCTTCTCTGACATGCCAAAAATTCTTTTTTGTGCTGCAGATGAATCACTCCTTACCCGTCTTGAAAGACTCCAACAAGCCAGATCAAACAACATCATTTTGGATATCGACTATAGCGCTGGAAAACTCAAAAACAAAATGAAAACAGCTCAGCATAAAGCATTTGACTATATTGCCTATCTTCAAGAAGATGACCAAATCAAGGTTATCCACTTTACCAAAGATGAATCACACCACTTTAATATCAGTGAATTTAATCAGTGGTGTCAATCACTGGCCACAGGAGACCATTATGCAAGTTGACCAAACAGCTGAACTGTATTATCAATCACTACTAAAGCGATATGGTAAATCTATTTTAAGTGTTGCAGCCGCCATTGTTTTATTTGGTTGTATCTGGGAGCTAAAAGCTGGCTATGATGATAGACAGCAAAAAGCCGTTCAAGCTGATTTTGAGCAATATTTGGCTCAAGCTGATACCGCGATAGTATTACGCCAGCAAGAACAAAACCCTCAGCTAATACAAACCCAACTCATGAGCCTTTTGGAAGCCAAAAGATCCTTTGACCAAGAAAACTACTCTACAACAGAGGAACATCTCACTTATGTGATCAATCATGCGACTCAACCAGCAATGATGACAATTGCCGCGCAAAGGCTGTCATCATTATATCGTCATTTAGGGGATCCTAGCAAAGCAACCCAAGTATTAAAAACCCAACCGCATGAATCCGCTTACTCCAAGTTTTTAGAAGCCATGGCTGCAGATAAACACTCTGTTGAACGAATGAATCTTCTCAATGAAGCACTGGCACTAGCGCCCAGCCCTTACACCAAGCAACTGATTTCAGTGGCACACTATAATAATATCGAGACATCATGAACACACCAATTGTGGCACTCATTGGCCAACCCAACGTCGGAAAATCTAGTTTTTTCAACCTTCTCGCAGGAAAACGCTCTGCTATTGTTAGTGCAAAAGCTGGCGTGACTCGAGACCGTCAGTTTTCAAAGATCCAACTGGATAACGTCCCTTTATGGTTGGTTGATACTGCCGGCCTGTCACGCCACCAAGACAAGCTCTCAAGTGCCATGTACGAACAGAGTAGAATGGCTGCAGCACAAGCTGACTTGGTTATATTAATGACTGATGGCTCTACCATGTGCCAAAGTGAAGATATTGAGCTGGCACGTTTTATCCAAAAAAGCAAAACGAAGGTCCTTTTGGCTGTTAACAAACATGACCTTGCAGACCCTAATGACCTGGAAACTTACCGAAAAATTGGCATGAAAGAAATATTTTCTATTTCGTGTATGAACAAACACGGCATTGATGCGCTTAAATCTGCCATATTGGAAAACATTACCCATGTAGAAGAAGAGATTCAAACCGACACCCCCATTGTTTCAATAGTTGGGAAACCCAATGCAGGGAAATCCACGTTAAGCAACCACTACGCAAAAGAAGACCGGTGTATTGTGTCCAAAATTCCTGGAACAACTCGAGATGCGATTGCTATTGACCTTGAGCATAATAAAACACCTTACCGATTGATTGATACTGCAGGAATGCGAAAAAAAGCACGTATTCATGAAGAAATTGAGCAATACGCAACATCAACTACCCTTCGAGCCATTGATGAAGCACATACTGTCATTCACCTCATTGATGCGACAGAACATATTGCTCGACAAGACTTCCGTATTATTCATCTATGTTTAGATATGGGGAAGGCTGTTGTCATTGGCGTTAATAAAATTGATTGTTTAAGTAAAAGTGCGAAAGCATTATTCAAAAAAGACTTATCCATTGCTCTAAAACATTTGAAACAAGTCCCGATTGTAGAGTTATCTGCCACTCAAGGAAAAAACACCTATCAGCTAATGACGCAAGCGATTACCCTTGCCAAAGGCATGAATAGAACCTTTAACACCTCGATGTTAACACGTGTTTTAGAAAAACTTGTGAAAAGAACCCCTCCTCCAACAAGACTAGGACGCCCTATTCAGTTGCGTATGGCGCATACGTCAAAGCAGTACCCTTTGCAAATTACCATTAGAGGAAAACGAACGTCCTATTTACCCAAATCTTATATCCGTTATCTAACCAATGGTTTCTTGCAAGAGCTGCAACTAACTGGCCGCCACATCCATTTGGTTCTTGAATCGGATCATAACCCCTTTGCCCCGGAATAAATTATGGTGCATTGAAAATTTAAATACTGTAATATAAGGCTTGGTGATAAAGGAGTCTATCATGAAAGAATTAAACGATGCATTTATTGAAATTTTAAAGAAATTAGAAACAGTTGACAGCCCTAAAGTGGATAAATTCTTCGAACAGAACAAGGATAAGATGGCTGATTTTTGGCACCTTACTTACCACTGTATCCGAGGAAACAAACAACATGTGGACGATATTATTACAAAACATGGCCCCTGCATGTTGCTAGAAAAGCAACAAAGCTTTTGTCCACTATTTATGTTAATCCAATTTAATACACCCGGATCTGATCATTTTGAAATCTTCGAAAAGTACATTGATGAGATATTCAAGCGTAAACCAGAAGCCATTTATGATCGCTACTTATGGTTATATCGTGCATGCATTTTCTGTAATCAGCTAGAGATCTTTAAAATTTTACTAAATCATGATGAAGAAGGCACACTGTTGGCTATTCACATGCAAGACCTATTCATTAGAACCCGAGAAAGACGTGAGGTTCAAGATACATTTACCGACCGCTCTCCAGAAATATTCTCATTCATGCTTCAGAATGAACTCGTTCAAGAACGAATCCACCGTATACATCGCTTTAAAGCCATGGCCAATGCCACCATACGTGACTATGTCAAGAAATACCTCGCGCAAAACCTTGATGTGGTTTACACAAAATTAAGTAGCATTCGTTATACGGAATGTAATATGGATAGCATATTCCATGAAAAAGACACCCTTATTACAGCATTTGCCAACTGGAATCCTCAGTCTTTAACCCCAAATTATCTTGCAACGGCATTAAAAAAGATCCCTTGCCATATTCATTTATTGGCCAAAATGAAAACCTCAATTTTCCCTTATATCGAATCCCAACTGATCCTATGCTATGTCTCTCGTGCCATGGCAACAACCCAAAAACCTTGCCTCACCGTCAATAAAGAATTTCACCTTGTCACTAAAAAAGTCAGGTCTGGTGATCTCGTCTTTACACCAAAAGTACTCATTTGGTTCCCAAAAACATCAAAAGTACAGATAAAAGAACCCAGTCAAAACCTGACCGACAAATACGTCAATGCCTTGAGAACCACCTGGGGAGGACCTTCTCTTGTCCCTGGCTACTTAAGAGTGCTATTAGAGTGCTATTAAACTAGGTATTCTTTCATGCTCATCCTTAAAACCATCCTGGGCACAATAGAGATATAGTTGATGTGGCAAATACAGTACTGTCGAACATAGCTTCCTTGAGGATAATACAATCTTATGAGTTGGTAATGTTAGCCTATGACACGCCAAATCAAAACCATGTTTTAGCACCCCCAAATCTAAACCATACAAGAATGCTAACAGACCATAAGCCAACAACGGAATCGCTTGATGCGTGAGCTCATAAAGAAAGAAAATAGCCCAAACCCCCAAAAGTATGTTGACATTATAAAATAAGTTAATAAAACCTTCTGCGTCACAAGTCAGAGCATTAGCATGATCCAACAGCCACTGAACGCCTAGAATCCGTACCATATTCCCTAATAAGATAAGTTGGTAAATACCAACTGCGACCAAAAAATAATTGCTCATGAACGGATACAGCAACCTCAATAAATTTAAGGATACCATGCCTATCAATAAAGCCAGTGTATCCTTCCGGTAATGATAGCCGCCATTAAAGAATTGCATATAATCATATAACTTTAAAATCACTTGTGTGATCATAGATGTCAGTGGATAAACACATAGTGGTAACCCGAAACACAGCATAACAAACTGGTAATAAGGCAACGCAAAGCAGGCAAAAATATTTAAAACCGCCATGATCACTAACTTCATTTGCACAACATTAATCTGTCCCCACTTTCGCAAAATACCTTGAGATGACACATGTGCTTGGCTTCTAAAGCGTATATCTAATACAAAACCCAAACTATAACTACATAACATCAATAAATATAATGCCAGATACTGCGTATAATGAAGCAATGGCGCAGGAAAAAGGATCACGGAAAATAAGAAATAAAATTTGAAATTATAGGGTAAATGGCTATCGACCCAGCACTTGACATTTTGGAGAAATTTTTGAAAGGTCACCAACACTTCAAATAAGTATTTGCCAAGCTTTTCTATGGTATCAGATACAGCAGAGACCTTTTCTGGTAGTTTCTTTTTGATCTGAGAAATCACTGTAAAACCCAGAACTTCTTGTAACGACACAAGTGCTATCACACGAAACAGTAAATACTGCCATACCAAAACAGACTGAGGCAACAGCGCATAAAATACTAAAAAAGCACTGGCATTAGTAAGATACTTCAGTGCAAATTTATTCATAAGACCTCTTCTATCCCAAACCCTAATAAATCCGGGGATGGAACCACATTAACCCCCGCTGCTAATAACGCTTTAGACTTACCCTCAGCAGTTCCTTTATTTCCTGAGATAATGGCGCCTGCATGCCCCATCCTCTTACCTTTAGGTGCCGTAATCCCAGCAATATAGGCAACAACAGGTTTGGTGACGTTGGATTGAATATACTCAGCAGCCAACTCTTCTGCATCGCCTCCAATCTCACCAACCAAAATAATCGCTTCTGTTTCAGGATCTGCTTCGAAGCGTCCCAAGATATCAATAAAGCTTGACCCTGGTATCGGATCGCCACCAATCCCGACACAGGTACTTTGTCCAAAGCCCAGTTGTGTTGTTTGATGCACCGCCTCATACGTTAATGTGCCAGAACGGGATACAATACCCACCCGACCACGCTGATGAATCTCACCCGGCATAATCCCCATCTTACACTCATCAGGGGTGATAATCCCTGGGCAATTTGGACCAATAAGACACAACCCCTTATCATCAACCAACTTTTTGACCTTTATCATATCATGAACTGGAAGACCTTCGGTAATGCAAACAATTAATGGAATATTGGCATCCACCGCTTCTAATATTGAGTCCTGACAAAATGGTGCTGGGACATAAATAATGGTTGCATCTGCGCCTGTTTCAGAAACCGCTTCTTTCACCGTATTATAAACAGGTAACCCCAAATGCGTCATACCACCTTTCCCCGGTGTCACACCACCGACCATATTGGTTCCATAAGCAATTGATTGTTCACAGTGTGCTGTTGCCTGCCCTCCGGTAAATCCTTGGCAAATGACCTTTGTCTCCTTATTAACCAATATACTCATGTTATTTTCTCCTCATTAGTTTAACGGCTTTTTCTGCTGCTTGTTTGAAGTCAGAGATGGCAACAATATCAAACTCACTGTTACTAAGTAACGTATTACCCGCTTCCGCTTTATTCCCCACTAGTCGCACCACCAAAGGCTTGTCTAAACCCAATAGATCAATGGCATTGAGTATCCCCTCAGCAATCAGATCACAACGAACAATCCCTCCGAATATATTCACAAAAATCACTTTGACGTTGTCATCACTACCAATCAACTTAAATGCTTCAGTGACACGCTCTTCTGTCGCCGTCCCACCCACATCCAAAAAATTCGCTGGTGAGGCGCCACAGACCTTAATCATATCCATTGTTGCCATGGCAAGACCGGCACCATTGACCATACAACCGATCTCCCCCTCAAGTGCAATATAACTGAGATCAAACTTCGCAGCGGTGACTTCTTTTTCATCCTCTTGACTATAGTCTCTAAGTTCAGCAAGTTCTTTATGACGAAATAATGCATTGTCATCCAAATTTACTTTCGCATCCAAACAAATAAAATGACCCTCTCGATCAATCACCAAAGGATTGATTTCTAACATCGTCATATCAGAGGAGATAAAGGCTTGAAACAATTTGTTCAACAATGTGCAAAACGGCCGTATCATTGCTGGCGCAAATCCCATTGCAAAACCAAGTTCTCTTGCCTGAAAGCCCTCTAATGTGCCATGGGTAATGGTAATATAATGAATTCTCTCTGGGGTTTTCTCTGCAACAGACTCAATATCTACCCCTCCTTCAGTTGATGCCATTAATTTAATTGATTTAGACCCCCTATCAACCAAAAAGGCCAAATACAACTCTTGATCAATATCTGTCAGTGACTCAATCAACAGTTGATTGACAGGCAAACCTTCAGAGGTTGTCTGATAGGTAACCAACCGAGTTCCTAATAACGCTTTGATCGCAGACTCAAAAGAAGCTTGGTTATCAACCAACTTGACACCACCAGCCTTTCCTCGCCCTCCAGTCAATACTTGGGCCTTTACCACTACGCCCTGCCCCCCTAACGCTTTGTAAGCTGGAATGGCTTCATCAATTCTACTGATCGCAATGCCTTCTGGAACCGCAACACCATATTGTTTTAATAACCCCTTTGATTGGTACTCATGTAAATCCATACTTACTTCCTATATATCTAATAATAACTTATTAGGATTCTCTAATAAGTCTTTCACTGTGACTAAAAACTGTACAGACTGTTGCCCATCAATCAATCGATGATCATATGACAGTGCCAAATACATCATCGGACGGATGACCACTGCATCATTTTCTACCACGGCACGCTTTTGAATCGCATGCATCCCCAATATCGCACTTTGAGGCATATTTAAAATAGGGGTTGATAGCATCGACCCAAAAACACCACCATTGGTAATGGTAAAGTTTCCACCACTCATATCATCTAAAGTAATCTTACCTTCCCGAGCTTTACCCGCATAGGCTTTGATCATCCCTTCTATATCCGCATACGACATATGTTGTGCTTGCTTTAATACTGGAACCACCAAACCTCTGTCCGTAGAGACAGCAATACCAATGTTGGCATCCTCTGGATATAAGATATCTTCACCATCGACAAACGCACCCACTTCAGGGAAATCATTCAACGCATGGGTCACTGCTTGCACAAAGAAAGACATGAACCCAAGTTTAACCCCATACTTCTCCATAAACTTTTCTTGGTTTTCAGATCTTAACTGCATAATCGGTGCCATATTAACCTCATTAAAAGTGGTTAACATCGCTGCAGTTTGTTGGGCTTCAACCAAGCGCTCCGCAATTTTTGCCCGCATCCGAGACATCTTAACCCGGCGTAGGCTATCATTTGGCGCATGAAGATCCTCTGCCCTAACACGACCTCCACGACCTGATGCTTTCACCTGATCTAACGTGATATTCTTATCATGAATCTCTCGTCTAACACTGGGGGAAGCATTCACAAAGCCCTCAGGTGATGATGCAACCTGAGTGGGCTCAGCAACTGTTGCTACTGCAGGGGGTTCAGAAGCGGCTTCATCCACGACACCATCGGTATCAATCTCTGCTAAGATATGGTCAGCAGTCACCGCATCACCCTCAGCAGCTAACTGCTGTGTTAAAACCCCTGAGCTGGTTGCCACCACTTCTAACATCACCTTATCGGTTTCTAACTCCGCAATCACATCACCTTCTTGACACATATCTCCTGGTGCCTTATGCCATACGGCAACGACTGCCTCAGCAACCGACTCTGGGAGCATGGGTACCTTAATCTTTACACTCATTATTTATCTCCTTGAAATACTTCCTTCAGCAACTGTTCTTGCTCAACCTTATGTTGACTCAGGTAACCAACGGCAGACGCTGCAGCAGCACGACGTGCCACAACAGTCAGTGTGACCCCCTTCGGCAAGCTTTGCTCCAACCAGTCTCTAATATACGTCCACGCCCCTTGGTTTTTAGGCTCTTCCTGACACCAAATAACCTGCTTTAATGACTTCAGTGGTTTCAACACTGCTGATAATGCTTTTTCAGGAAAAGGATGTAACTGCTCCATTCTTACCAAACTCACATCATTGATGTTTTGATCGTTCTGGTATTGATACAAATCGTAATAGATTTTCCCACTGCATAAGACCATCTTACTGGCTGATGCCAGCCCATCTGCGATCACACTCTCAAAACCTGATGTATCCAACGATGCCATTTCTGATACCGCCAATGGATGCCTGAGTAAGCTTTTAGGTGAACATATAACCAACGGTGTTCGCGAAGATCGGAATATTTGCCGGAGCAGTAAATGATAAATTTGCTTCGGAGTTGTGGGAACACATACTTGCATGTTTTCCTCAGCACATAACTGTAGAAATCGTTCCATTCTTGCTGATGAGTGCTCAGGCCCTTGGCCTTCATAACCATGTGGTAGCAACAGTACCACCCCACAGTGCCGTTGCCACTTTTGATAACCTGAACTGATGAACTGATCAATAATGATTTGGGCCCCATTGATAAAATCACCAAACTGGGCTTCAAACACCACCAAGGTGTTGGGACTGGTTTCTGCATAGCCATACTCAAAACCCAGTGCAGCATACTCAGACAATACCGAGTTATAATTCTCAAACACTCCCTGTTTGGACGGCTTTAATAAGGAATAGCGCTCACCACTGTCTTGATCAAAGACACTGGCTTGTCGGTGTGAAAATGTCCCCCTAATGGCATCTTGTCCAACCAACCGTACTGAATGCCCAGCATTCAATAACACCTGATATGCCATGAGTTCAGCCATACCCCAGTTCAAGGGTTCTTCCGACTGGGCCATCTTTTGCCGTTGGGTCATCAACATCCCAACTTGTCGTTGCAACTGAATGTCTTTTGGGATATCGGTCATTGTCTTGGCTAACGCTGTTAATCCAGCATGATCAATCGGAATCTGATACGCCGCATCCCAAGCAGACTGACTCAATGCTTGCCAATCTTTATGTCGGGTTGAGACGGCCTCACCAGAACAAGGAATCAAGCGCTCTCCCTGCTTAATCAGTGTTTGAACATCATTTTGTATCTCATCCAGTTGGGATTGCTCAATACCCAAGGATCGTAAGAATTCACCATAATCTTTAGATACGACAGATCTTTTTGCAATTGCTTGATACATCAATGGCTGGGTTGCTCTTGGTTCATCTGCTTCATTATGACCATACTTTCGATGGCCGATAATATCAATGAACACATCCTTTTTAAACCGATCTTTATACAAAGCGGCTATCTTTGCGGCACGAATCACCGCAGGAATATCCCCCGCATTCACATGCATCACAGGCGCTGAGATCATTTTTGCAATGTCGGTACAATACTGGGTACTTCTCGCATCACTGGGATTGGTGGTAAAACCAATTTGGTTATTGATCACAAAGTGGACCACACCCCCAATATGATAAGCAGGAACCTGTGACATGGTTAAGCCTTCCATCACCACCCCTTGACCTGCAATTGAGGCATCACCATGGACAATAATCCCCGTTGCTTTGGTGGAACCCCGGTCAATTCTAGCTCTAACATTCCCCATAACCACAGCATTGATTGCTTCAAGGTGTGATGGGTTGTATGCCAATGCAATATGATAATCCCGTCCTTGATCGCTACGATCAATCGAGTGTCCTAAATGATACTTAACGTCGCCTGAGGTATTTCCCATCCGTTGAGACCCTTCAAACTCAGCCATCAACTGTGCCACCGATACCCCCAATACATTCACCAAGGTATTCAAACGTCCGCGGTGGGCCATACCAATGACCATATCATCATACCCTAGAGACACCTGGGTGTTAATCACTTGCTCAAGCGCAGGGATAAACGCCTCACAGCCTTCTAATGAAAAACGTTTTTGGCCGACAAATTGGATCCCTAAATGCCGCTCTAAACCCTCTGCACGAATTAAATCCGCATAAGCTTTTAGGTAGGCTTCTTGACTGATCTCAACCCCTTGCTCAATCATATTAGCAAACCAAGACTGTTCTTCTTCTATTAAATGCATGAACTCATAACCAATATCTTGGCAATAAGTTTGTTGTAAAGTTTGTTGCCAAGCCTGTGCATCCTGGGTGATTTCCTTACCCGCAAACATGGCACTGAAGGTACCTGAAGGCATGGCAATTGGTGAAGCCACCCGATTGTCTGTAAACAAACCCAAATCTACAGATAAATGACCCTTGGTACGGTATGCATCGATAAAATCTACTGACACTGATGTCTGCGTACTTTGAGGACGGTGACTCATCCCTCTTAACTGATCACATAATTGACGGTGTTTGGTGGCAACAGTCAAATAAGGCACCAACTCTTGTGAGATTCCTAAGCCTTGCACCCCATCGATGGCATCTTCATAGACTTGCTCAACATATGCCATACTATTGGGTGACAGTAACTCACTGTCTTTGAAATACTGATAATTCTTTTTAGAGCTCATTGTACCCCTCACTTTGTTGAACCCTGAGTTCTGCAATCGCAGCTGTTGGGTTCAAGCCTTTCGGGCACACATTGGTACAATTAAAAATGCCTCTACAACGATACAAACGGTACTTATCACTTAAGTTCTCCAAACGCTCATCACGTTTGTCATCACGACTGTCCAATACAAACCTAGCAGCCGTTAATAATCCTTGTGGTCCAACAAACTTATCCGGGTTCCACCAAGAAGACGGACAAGCACTGGTACAACAACCACACATAATACACTCATAGAGTCCATCCAGCTTGGCACGATCTTCTTCAGACTGTAATTGCTCGGCTTCTAAATCTGAAGTATCTGATTGTAAATACGGCTCTACCGAATCATAGTGCTGATAGAACTGTGACATATCAACCACCAGATCACGAATCACTGGCATACCCGGCATCGGATAAATGGTCACTTTTTCTGGTAACTCTTTTAACAATGTTTGACAGGCCAAACCATTTTTACCATTGACATTCATCCCATCAGAACCACAAACCCCACCACCACAGGAGCGTCGAATCGCCAATGAATCATCCAATGCTGTTTTTATGTATTCCAATGCATCCAATAACATCACACCATGAAACGCCGAGGTATCAACCGTATAGGTTTTCATATAGGGATTTTCATCTTTATCTGGATCAAAACGCTGGATATTTATTTGCATTAGTGCCTCTCCTTCAATGCTACTGGCTCGACTTCTTTAGGACTATTGTTCACCATACGTTTTTCAAACCCACCATCATAATGGACAATCGAATGACACAACCAATTTTGATCATCCCTTTTTGGATAATCTACCCGTGAATGCGCCCCCCGAGATTCTTTTCGGGTCAATGCAGATTGTGCGGTTGATACCGCAACATCAAGTAAGTTCCGCATCTCAAACGCCTCGATCCTTGATGTATTAAAAACACTCGACTTATCTTTATAATACGCTGACTTATGGAAATTTTGTCTTAATTCTTGTAAAGACCCTAACCCTTTTTGCATTTTTTCTTCTTCTCGGTACACCCCGAAATCATCTTGCATCAATCGTTGCATGGGTTCTCTAAAGCTGACAAAAGCATCCCCTTCTGTCCGCTCTTCCATCTCATAATACGCTGAAAACGCTGCTTCTATATCTGTTCTAGAAGCCTCTTGTACTTGAGAGGCATTGTCTACCTCTTGAATCCTTTGCCCTACTGCCCGACCAAAGACCACAATGTCTAATAATGAATTGGCCCCCAAACGGTTCGCTCCATGTACGGATACACAGGCACATTCTCCTGCAGCAAACAACCCTGGTACGATCTCATCTTTACCATTCTTATGGTTAATCACCTCACCATACGGTGTTGTGGGAATCCCACCCATCAAATAATGCACCGTGGGTACCACAGGAATGGGATCCTGCTTAGGATCAATACCTGCATAAATTTTTGAAATCTCTGTAATACCGGGTAGTTTCTGCGCAATGGTCTCTTCACTGAGCTCCCTAATATCCAATAATACATGGTCTTTTTTAGGGCCACATCCCCGACCATGAATGATCTCTTCCATCGATGATCTGGCCACAATATCCCGACATGCCAAATCTGCCATTGATGAATACTTGGTCATATAATAGTCACCTTGACTGTTTAACAACCTGCCCCCTTCACCTCGTGTTCCTTCACTGATCAAGATACCACTGCCATATAATCCAGTAGGATGAAACTGCCACATTTCCATATCTTGTAAACAAATACCTGCTCGCCAGGCCATTGCCAAGCCATCTCCTGTACAAATATAGGCATTGGTTGATGAATGATAAATCCGCCCAGCCCCACCAGTGGCCAATACGGTTTGGCGTGCCATAAAGTAACAGAGCTCACCACTCACAATATCAATGGCACTGACGCCAACCACGGCACCATGCTGGTTTTTCACCAAGTCTAATACAAACCATTCATTAAAAAACTGTGTGCGCTTTGCCACATTTTGTTGATACAACGTATGGAGTAATGCATGCCCTGTTCGATCTGCTGCAGCACAGGTTCTCTTAACAGGCTCTTTCCCAAAGAACCGTGACTGACCGCCAAAGGCCCGTTGATAAATCTTACCATTTTCATCCCGACTAAACGGCAATCCCATATGCTCAAGCTCAATAATGGTTCTAGGCGCTTCTTTACACATATACTCAATGGCATCTTGATCTCCTAAGAAATCAGACCCTAAGACCGTATCATAAAAGTGATACCGCCAATCATCATCATGCTGGACATTCCCTAACGCTGCATTGATACCCCCTTGTGCTGCCACCGTATGTGACCTGGTGGGGAATACCTTTGAGATCACTGCGATCTTCTTCCCAGCATCGCCCAATGCCAATGCGGCTCTTAAACCAGCACCACCACCACCGATAACAATCGCATCAAATGCTTTCACAGCAATCATTTAAAACACCCAAATTAAATACAAACCCCAGATGAGATAGCCCAGTACCAAACCATTCACCACCACCCCAAAAAACCGTTGCATGCGTCTGGGGATATAATCCGTAACCACAACCCATAATCCCAATCGGGTATGTAACACAAACCCCAACAACCCAATCACAGTCAATGCTTTCATATAGGGATTAAGCAACAACTCGTACCATTGAACATCCGTCTCCAAATATCCGCCAAACCACAATGTTAGAATAGGTATGGCAAACACACTAACCAATAACGAAGACACCCGTTGCATCCACCAATCCCACAACCCTGGGTTCATTCTTACCATAACAATACCCCTGCCCAAAGACTCATCAACACTGAGAGTATCAATACCAATATTCCTGAGTGATTGGCTCTAGAGAGTTCATGATTGTGTCCAAAGTCTGCGACCATATGCCGAACACCAGCCAGAAAGTGATACACAAATGCAGAAACCATTCCCCAAAGAACAAACTTCACTGCAGAGACTGCAAGCAACTCATTCAATTCATTGGATAATGGCAATAATCCATACATATACAACAATAATGGAAAACCAAAGAAAAAGACAATCCCTGAGATCCGATGAAGAATTGATATCAAACCAGCCAATGGCAGCCTAATCTTCAAAAGATTTAAAAATACTGGCCTGTTGCGCACAAAAAATCCTTATTTAGCACGATGACTTAGTATAGCGTAATTGGGGTGCAAACTCAAACCCCTATCCCTGATTACTGGTCCATCTCAGGACGAGAAGATTCTCTTGAATAAATCTCTCTATGATCCTTAGCTGTATATACATAGATAATATTTTCTAACGCTTCATACCCCAAGGGATACCGCTCCACAAACGGAAAAGCATATTTGATGGTATTATCCATTTTTGATGCGTAGCGGCTATCCCCCACAATAGGACTTGCAATCACATTCAAAATACACTGCCCACCGTCTTTAACATGAGCCTTGACCAATTGATAAAAGTCATAGGTCACCAAATGCCCTGGAATCATGGAACGCCCTTTATACATGTCCAATACCACCAAATCATACTGTTGCGTTTGACGTCTTAAAAACACAACCGCAGGTTCTGCATAAAACCTCACATTATCTGGCAACGGCCGACCATATAAATACCCTTCTGCCACCGGCTTCAACTGCTTTTCAATATCAACAAAATCATACTCAACCCATCATTTTGCCCTAAAGAAAAACCACCTGCCCCCAACACCAGTATCTTCATCTTCTGATCCTTCGGCTTAATAAAGTGCTGTTCAATAAACTGAATATACCAATAACCCCCATCACCAGACACTTTACTACTAAAGGATTCGTTGATACTTAAATGACGCTCTTGCCCATCAGGAGATGTTAAAATCTTAATATTGCTATAAGGCGTTTGCATCAACATCCCTGTCGCACTTTGCATAAAACCAACACGCGCCATCAATAACGCTGCCACACTCAAGATCATACTACCCCAATATAATGGCTGCTTGAAACCACCCACCATATACACCATCCCTGACAACACCCAGATAATCACAGCACAGATCCAACTCACCCCAAAGAGCCCCACCAATACCAAGGTGGTTAATATGGCGCCAAAAAATGATCCTTACGTTGAGAAAAATAATAGCTGACCAGTTAATTGCCTTGCACCCACCTCTTTAAAATACGCAGTGACCAGCGGCAAGGTTTGTGCCAATAAAAACACTGGATACACCACAAACAACACAGCATAAATAGCCGTCAGAATCCAATGGTTCACCAAACCAATGACGCCACAAAGATGAAAGAACAGATCAACCTTCAAATACGACAACCCGACCAATAAAATAGCCTGAGCCATAAAAAAGTTATAACACAACCTTCGAGCAACCACCTGTTCATTTGAGGCATGCCCCAATGTTCCTGCATAGGCATAACCATATGCCATCGGCAAAAGAATCGCAGTAATCAATATCGCTGTGACATCAATCCCTGAACCAACATACGGCATCAATAAACGCATCAATGTCACTTCAGAGGCCAAGACCACAAAGCCCTCTGCCAATACCAATGGTAATACAATACCCATCCCACACTCCTTGTGGATTGAAACACTATTCGATACGCTGACCGATATGTTCCTTACCCTGACTTACCGCCATCTCAACTTGCCGCTGACGCTCAACAAAAGACGCTTGCCTTGCCTCCGAGGTCATATGAATACAATAACGACAAGACACCCCTTTCTGATAATCTGGATGCATAGCATCCTCAGGCGTTAATGCCCGCCGACACGCATAACACTGAATATGGTCCGTTATCTTCAAGCCATGCCCCAGTGCAACCCGACGGTCAAACACAAAACATGCCCCTTCCCAAAGACTCTCTTCCTCTTGAATCTCTTCTAAATACTTCAAGACCCCACCTTTCAAGTGATAAACCTTTTTAAACCCTTGTGCCAACATATAGGATGAGGCTTTCTCACACCGAATCCCTCCAGTACAAAACATCGCCACCGATTGATACTTCTCCCGATCAATATTGGCCACATACCGAGGAAACTCCCTAAAACACTCTGTATCAGGATTATCAGCCCCTTTGAATGTCCCCAGCTCATACTCATAGTTATTCCTGGTATCAATCAACAGTACATCATCTCTTACAATCAAATCATTCCAATCATTTACAGTCACATAATCCCCAACAATCTCACAAGGATCTACATCACAACCAATGGTCACAATCTCTTCTTTCCAGATCACCTTCAATCGTAAAAATGGCTTCTCAACCGCATGAGACAACTTCCACTCTAAGCTTTGAAAACCACACTCCCGAATAAACACCAACACAGCATCCACCCCAGCTTGACTCCCCGCAATCGTCCCATTAATCCCTTCATCAGCCAACAATAATGTCCCTAAAACATCATACTTCTGACAACATTCCATAATGGCGACTCTCAACGCCTCGTTCATCTTATGCTTCTTAAACTCATAGAGTGCTGCAACTGTTAACATCATTTTACCAAAATTTAATATAACAAATAATAACAGTTTAATTATCAGATGTATAGACCATCCAAGATCTTTTACACCCCCTTTTGCATCACAGCGATAAAACAGGGATCCTCTAACCATGTCTCCAACCACGCCCCAACCAAAGGACTCTCAGCCAATAACCCACTATCCGTAATACCCACCTGCCGAACAAATGGTAACACGGCCACATCCAACCAAGAATACCCTGTACCAACCAATCCACCATGGTTTATTAACTGTTGTTCTAATACCTTCAGATACCCTCGTATATGCTCCCCCTCTACCACCAAATCCACATCTTCATACCGACTGGCATATTTATACCGATTCAATGCCGGAATCATCACTTGATGTAACCTATCCAATAAGCTAGCTGCCATCTGTTCTTCTTCTTGACTCAACACAACCCACTGATCTGGCATCTGCTGCCCAAACACCCAATAGACAATATCCATACTCTCATCAATCACCGAACCATCATCCAACACCAATACTGGCACCGTTCCCTTCGGTGACACCAACAACATCGACTCAGGCTTATCCTTCAAATCTACCTGAACCTGTTCCACTTCCATCCACACCAATGCCAAAGCCAACCTAGCCCGAATCGCATAAGGACACCGCCTAAACGTATATAATAAAGCCATAAACACCCCCTACCACATCCTACCAAATACCCCCTAAAAAGGCATTATTAATTTACGAAGCATTGCTACTTGCTCTTCCAGGCGACTTAGGAACTGGCGAGGAGGATGTTTGAGGTGACACTCTTCTTTTTTTCGCTCTATTTGTCTCCTGTACTTTCACTGCTGCTTGGGCTGTTCTTTCCAAGCTACCCGCCGTAGGGGTGGTACGAAGCAATCGCCCTGAACTATGAGGGCCTGGAGCCGCGTCAGTTGCCAAGTCTCTAAGCTTAGAACGTAGATCGAGAGAACTTAGTTCTGTACCCTCTAAAAATGCTTGCACAGCACCCATTGCCTGAGAATGATTTAACTCGCTCTGATCCTTAAGTTCGCCGAGACGTTCAACCACCCTGTATAAGTTTTGAATCATCTCTTCTCGATGGACAAAACCATTATTATTATTGTTTATACGCTCAATACATGCATCTCGCTGATCCTCTTTAATCGTTTCTTGTTCACGATGTTGATTGACAAGCCCCGCAAGTTTATTTACTACAACACTAGCCCCCGCCTGATGCTTTTTAATAACGTCATCACCAGTGCTGCCTTTATACAAATCCATTAGCAAACTCTGAGGGCCATACGTTTCTGCTGTTACTTCTAGTTGTCCTGATACCTTACCAAAAGACCCTCTCTCCTCTACAAGCATTCCAGACAATGTGTTCGCCAATTGACTCGCAAGATCATTGTTTTGATCATTGATGTCAGCAATCTTATCAAAAAGTTTGTGCATTACCGTCATTCTTGCCTTAATGTTACCTGAAGCAAATGTCCCCCTCACAGCTTTCTGGGCTTGATCTGAATTACCGGTCAACTCATTAAAGACCTTAAGAGAGTCTAATAACCGAACATCAGACATAAAAGTTAGTGCACCAGCTGCGATATCCGTTGACTTACCTTTACCCATGATGTCATTAGCGTTCACGCTCACAATCCCATTCATCCTCTTATTAAAACTTGCTACCACCTGAGGCGTCATCGCTTTGTATAGCTTCTTACTATTCTTCAGTGTTGCTGTTGATAAGCTTTTTGCTAGAGCCTCCCTATCATCACCAGTAACACAGCCCATAGCATTTCTTTCTAACTTTAAATTAGCATTAAATTTCATTTGGTCCTGATGAGCCGTGGCTTTACCCCCTTTCGACTTAAAAACAGTAGCCGCTTGATTAATACGTTTTGTTATCAACTTAGCACATTCGGGCCCAACTTTATCCTTAGATGATGTCTGACATATTTCGGCAGCCTTAACCAGACCGGTAGCACCTGCTTTCTCAAAGGCACCAATGATAGCATTTTGGGTAGCATTTTGCAATTTCTTTGTGCTTTTTTAACCACCGCTAACGCCATCAAACCCTTGTTTTATAGGGTTAAAATTATTTTATTCTATAACACTAGCTATCGACTTGACCATAGCCTTAGCTATTGGCACTCCCACAGCCTGAGCCGCCGGCAATGCCCCTGCTGGAGGAAAAAAAACTGACGCTACAAACGCATATCCCTCAAGATTATTGAAAACTTTGGCGCTTGTTTTTACAACATCTTGTAGTTTACCTAGGATCTCTTCAGGCGCTGGAGCCTTTGGTCCAAAATTGACCGTAATAGCGTTTGCAATTTCCCCTTTTAAACCTTCATCCTTGTACACATTAGCTAACTCATATGCTCTTGCCAATTGTTGGCAAACGATGACCTTTTCATTAAAATTAATATCTGATTTTAAAGGTATAAGGAAAGCATCTATCTTATTAGCCCTATTCGATGATTCACCTAATCTAAATGCCTCCTTCAATCTTTTAGCTGTCACCGCGCCTGCAAGATCATATAGTCCTTTTTCAATAAATGTTTCCACTTTAGGATCTTTCATTACATCACCTTAATATTTTTAATTACTTAATGTTATAGCCCGTTATTTTTATTTGTCAGAGAAAAGAACCCATATGTTATCCCATTGAATAAAAGCAGCGTAATACTGTGATGACTCTCTGGACTAAGAATCACACCACTAAAGCACCTATAGAATAAAACCGCACTGCTGTTGCGCAATCAAGCTAACAAATCATGCCCCCCCACACGCTCTTCTCGGGTCATCAGTTTTAGGTGCAGGCCCTTCCTTTCTTCTACGCTCTTTTTCTTCATTTGCTTTGAGCGACGACATATCCCTCATAGACTCCATGCGTATATAATAAACCACGTTACCCGCTTGCTGAAGTATCCCCTTTTTAGCTATTTCCTTCTCTATATTCATAAAGCTCGCACCTTGTTTAAAAAATCCACGCGCCAATTCTTTTGTTTTCTCAATATTAGGGGAATTCTCCCCCTTTATCAACGCTGTAGTACCCTTTATAATATTTAGCCTAACATTAGATTTAGATGGGTGTGATAGCGCCTTAACAATCTCTTGGCAACTTCCTTCATAACCAACCAGGTTAGCAAACTCCTTTGCAACGACAAGGTTACTCAGATTAGAGTTAATGTCACCACTAGATGCTTCCAAAAAGTGCTCTACATCATCTAGAAAAACCTTTTTTTGATCAGCTCTAGCACTCTTCATCAAATCCTTTAGCGATGTTAAGCTTGAAATTAAATCTTTTATATTCGTTATATTATCAACAAAACCTTGTGCATACTTTGAGCTTTTTTCCTTGGCAACACCCATTTCCATAATCAGCTTCCTGCTCTCTTCTAGAGGTGGCATAGATGTAGGGCGTGGAGGAGCTTGGCGAGGCTTAGCAGCGGTAGGGCGTGGAGGAGCAGATTGATCATCGAAAGTGCCTCCTTCCTCACCGAGGCTAGCATGTGTTTGCGCAGCAGGCTTATAATCAGTTATAAATTTTTCTACCTGCTTGAGCTTCCCCCTATCATTATTAAAGTCATTATTAGCATTATCATCCACAAACACCATATTCCCACCCTGCAAAAGGTCTTTAGCCCAAGCCTTTGCTTCTTCCAGACCCATACCATCACCAACCTTATCGTCCATAAACTGACCTAAAACGGTTTGTAAATGATGTACTTTTGAATGATCCTTACGACCTTCTGGAGAAGCAATGACCTTAAGATGCTTAGAATGATCATTCCACCACGCTTCTCCACCCCCCAACTCTTTTAGTTTGGCCTCCATAGCCACTGCAATTGGCTTTGGAAACGAACCGTGAGATAAAATTGCGCAAGGTTTACCTTCTCTCACCCTATCATATATAGTCTTCATCATTTCCTTATTAAGCCCATCTTTCCACTCAGGATTTTCCTTTAAAAAATCTTCACTTTCGAAATTTAACCCTTGTAGGTATTTGAAGTTGAGGAGTTTACTAATATTTCCCATGCCCCCTAGCATTGCCATAGTCCCACCTTCAGCAAATAGCGCCTGTCTTAATACATCTAACTGCGGTGAATTACTATCATACTCTTTTTTAAAGCTTTGAAGTTTATTGATATGCGGCATTTGCTCATCCAATATTTTATTATCTAAATCAGCAGTTTGCATAGTTTTCAGCCGTAATGTCAGCTGTCTTATCTTATCACAATTTTCGGCTTGAGCTTGGGGAATATCGGCATCCACTAACTCTTCAATATCATCATCATCATCATCACACACAAATGTTTTTAATAGTTTTGTTCGCACCGCTTCATCTTTAACAGCTAACTTAAAGCTTTTCTGCAATTCCTTAAAATTTCCAACAACATCATTATCATCAGAAATTTTATAAACACAGTCTACCATGGACTTAAATTTATCATGATCCTTTAAGGCTCTTAGCGCTTGCGCCACACTCTTATCATATCCCCCTTCTTCTATCGAAGCTTGTAACATCTTGTAACATGGATTTACTACAAAACAAAGACGCGGAATACCCAATGTTTCATCAAAAGCTTTACCAACATGGTCATCATGCATATGATATGAATTGAGTGTTTGATCAAAATCAAGAGCCAGAATTTTTGCATCCTGAGCTTTCGTCTGATCAAAACCTTGACCACGTTCAAAGAGCATAAATGTCGTTTCATATTTCATCGCTTAACCTATTGTTTTTAAATTGATAGGGTTATAGCGCGTTATTTTTATTTGTCAGAAAAAAGGAACAAATGCCCACATTTTATCAAGACTACCACTGGCATCCGGTATTGGTGATTATTTAAGGTCAATAAAAAAAGCGCCACTGTCGGTTACAGCAGCGCTTTATTAATTTATCAGAGACGAGTTCCTCCTTCACCATCCGGACCCCTGCCAACATTAGGGGCTTGAAGGGGCTTAGGTTCTTTATTATTTCTGTTTTGTCTAGCATTCTCAGCACCCTCATTTGCTCTATCTGCAGCGCTCCCCACTGGTTCAGTGAGCGAAGATTGGGGTTTTTTATCAATATAAATTTCTATAATAGGTCCTAATTTTTCGTTGTTGACGTGATGTAAAGCTTGAGTCTGAATAGTCTTTTTATAATCAGCGTCTTCTATTGTGTCCATGAAAGTAAGGAAGCCTTGCATAACCTCCTTGCGTACCGTAAGCGGCCACCTACCGATCTTTTTAGCTATGCCAGCAATATTGTGATCATCCTGTCTAATACCAAGACAATTAGACATAAACAAATCCCTCTGCATAGCCTCCTTTATACTGCCATGAAACCTGCTAAGCGACAATCCATCATAATCTTTAAGTGCCTTTTTCAGACAAAAACTCACATCTTGATTACTATTATCATCAATCTCCTGCGTAATAGACCTTATTTCATCAATCTCCTGCATAATAGACCATACCTGTGGCTTCAACACAGCTTTCTCCACTTTCTCCACAACACTCTTCGTTTCCTCTTGGGTAAGGCCAACATTTTATCAAGACTGGCACTGGCATCCGGTATTGGTGATTATTTAAGATCAATAAAAAAAGCGCCACTGTTGGTTACAGCAGCGCTTTTTTTAAAGCATGGTTACTCAGCAAAAAAGAAATCGCATTCTATTTTTGCATTCTCTAAACTATCAGAACCATGGACCGCATTGTTATCAATGTTAGCACCATATAACTGACGGATTGTTCCTTCAGCAGCATCTTCAGGATTGGTGGCACCCATGACATCACGGTGATGCAATACCGCATTCTCACCTTCTAAGATCGATACAACAACTGGACCTGAGATCATAAACGCAACAAGACTGTTGTAGAAAGGTCTTTCCTGATGCACTGCATAGAATTCTTGTGCTTGCTCTTGAGTCAGTTGTAGCATTTTCATGCCTTTAACGACTAGACCTGACTTCTCAAAGATTGCCAAGATATTACCGATGTTATTATCTCTAACCGCATCAGGCTTAATAATTGATAATGTTTGCTCAATTGCCATGTTTTTTCTCCAATGTATCTTGCCACATCATAGCAATCCACCTGATTGAAGTAAAGATACAAATACGATTAAATAACGATGTATAATCATAAAAAATCATGATAATATCATGGTATTACGATAACAGGAATGATGATGGACTCAGATGAGCTATTGCCCAATAACTTACAAACCTACTTACGATCCATTCTACCGGTAGAAAGTGATGTGCAAATGGCACTAAGAGAACATACCGTAGAACACCCCTATTCCAGTATGCAAATTAGCCCTGAACAAGGGGCTTTCTTAGCCTGGATTGTTAGGGCTTTTGAGGTTCAATCGATTATTGAAGTGGGGGTATTTACTGGTTACAGTACCTTATGCATGGCCCAAGCACTGCCTGAGTCAGGAAGGGTTATCGCTTGTGATAAAAATGCTGATTGGGTTGCTCACGGTATCCCTTTTTGGGAACAAGCTGGTATTCGTCATAAAATTGATTTAAGGATTGGAGAAGGGAAAGATACGTTAAATGAACTTCAACAATCTGGCATAGCATTGGTGGACTTAGTTTTCATTGATGCTGACAAACCCAACTACCCAATATATTATGAGCAAGCCTTAACATTACTCCGACCTGGGGGGATACTCATCCTAGACAATATCTTTTTAATGGGACGGGTTGTCACCGATGCTCCTGAGAAGAAAACTGCTAAAGCTATTCGGGCTTTAAATAAGAAAATACAAGATGATCCCCGGGTAGACCCTGTCATACTACCCTTCCATGACGGTTTGACCCTCATCAGAAAATTATAAAAATAGTTTGACAGCCGTCTTGCACTCAAGTATACATAGCGCTACAATTTATTAAATGGAGATAATATTATGTTAAATGGAATGGCCGCCAAGGCCGCCCAGGCCGAATCAAGGCCAAGCGCAGAAAGAGCTGGGGCTGAAAGTATCGATGGTTTACTCGCAGAATTCTGCCAATCAATTAAAGCTGACTTTGATTCACATCATTTCTTAAAGCAAATAACACCAACAGATGCCAAACTCAATACGACAGCCTTTATTGACCCACTAGGTCTCTTGGTTAATGAAATTTACGACTTAGAAGCGAGTTATCGAAAATCTGTAATGAGCAATCTAGGAAAACATCTCGATCGAAAACTAACTTCAAAGGTTATTAAATCTGCCTCTTCAGCCGAAACGGTAGAAATGAAAGAAACTAGATCAAGAATGCGAGAAGCATTAAATGATACAATACAAACCTACCTTGGCCTTTTAATTCCTGCAATCAACCATAGAATTTTCGAGTTAACGGTAGAAATACGCAAAGTTACCACAAAAATGAATGACTTTAGGGATACATTAAAGATACTTAACGACCAAGCTATGCGTACTAAGAAGTCAGGCAAAACTATTCAAAAACTGAAACAATCTGATGAAGCTTTTATGAGCATATTGAAAACAACCGATACAGACAGATTATCTGCCTCGGATCTTAAAGCCATGCTATTAGAAGCTAGAAAGACAGCTGCAACTGATAAGCATTGGGCGAGTATTATCAAGGACGTATCGGCTTCAGAAGATGCACTCAAGGAACTTGCTGATTATGCTAGCGATGGTCTAAGCATAAAATCAGCCATATAGTACATCAAACCAGTAACAACCAGGACGTTTTTTATGAACACAACCCTTATTTGGAATCAAACCCAACAATTTTTTTACCATGCGATACGTGCCTTACAAGTGTATGCATTTCAATTAACACAAATCTTGGTAGCAACCCCCTGGCCTACCTACGCCCTAGCAAGTGCAGGACTTCTAGTAGCTTTTGCAATCTACCGTTATGGATTTGCTAGCAACACAAAAACGGTAGAGAAAACTGTTAAAAGTCAATCAGGCTGGTTTGGCAACCTATTTACTTCGACTCAAACCATGATTCAAAATGCTTTGGGTCCGATGCGTACAACGTTGACATCTAACAGCACGGTTTTAAATGCGTTAGCTGTCCGTGCAGATAGCGCAGAAACCGAAAGAAATACGTTAAATGACAAAATGACAGCATTAACAGAAAGCGCTGAATCGTTTGAGGATCGCATAGCTCGATTGGAGACAATCATAGAGCAGCAGAAAACTGAGAGATACATGATTCAATCAGAGTTCATTCTAAACAATCCTGGGCCGTTCACATGGAGTAAGGGCTTTGAGAAAATTGAGTTAGCACCTTCTTCTCAACCTCAAATTACAGAACAAATGATGACTCAGTACTTCACAACCCTGAATTCTTCTCAAACTGTTGTAGGACCTGAATATATTTTTGCGAACGAAGCCGCTTTTCCATCTCTTAACACCAGTGCTAACCAGCGTAGTCAAATTGATGCCTCAACACTTGAGGATTTTTACCGACACCTCGAGGACTGTCAAGAATTGGTTGAAAATAAATTAAGCGACCTTGGATCATTAGACGCAGCAAGCGTGAAAACAGGCATTAGAAGTATTAATTACGCTACTACGAATGCTACAGACTATGCAATAAAATCCAGTGCAGAATATTCGTCAATTGACCAGGATGGCATAGCTTATACCAATGAACAGTCATTAAAGAGCCTGATAACATGGTTCCATCGTGATGCAGGAGACAAAGCCAGTGCCCAAGCGTTTCTTAATTACACAGACCGCTTAGTCAATGCTCCCTTAGCCTCCCTTGATATTATTCCAGGAAAAGAAAACATTGCAAGATTGTTGACCTGTGCTATGCAGGCCGCAACTACGACAGAGACCGTAGAACTGCTCCATGAATTAGCCGGCTACATTCTCTGCTTAGGCAAAGCTTGCCTTGTTGAGCTAAATCAACAAACTGAAGAATATAGGACATTCGGGAGTATTGCTGAGTATGTGACCAATGAAGATGCTCCAATCCAAAAGGATGGCGATAATAATGAATTTTATCCCCTTCAAAAAGCATATTCAGAAAATGCCACCAATGATTTTGCCTCAATGCTGGAGAGACTGAGTCAAGGTGATAATGCATACATACCAACCCCTCCAAGAGGTCTTTAGTGAACTCATTTGATCAAACATATCATGCGTTCCTTTCAAAGATCCTAAGGGATGGAGAGGAGCGCCCTGATCGGACAGGTACTGGAGTTAAAAGTCTTTTTAGCCATGAAATGACGTTTGATCTCACCCAAGGTTTTCCATTGATCACAACCAAGAGGGTTCATACTCCTTCAGTGATTCATGAACTGCTATGGTTTATTTCAGGCTCAACCAATATTGCATATTTGAAAGACAATAATGTTAGAATTTGGAATGAGTGGGCCGATAATCATGGGAATCTTGGACCTGTTTATGGGAAGCAATGGCGCCATTGGGAAACCGATCAAGGTACCGTTGACCAACTACAAACTGTCATCGAGCAAATTCGATCGAATCCTTACTCAAGACGGCATATTGTCTCAGCATGGAATGTCTCGGATATCCCGAACATGGCCTTACCTCCCTGCCACCTTCTCTTTCAGTTTTATGTCTCAGCAACGGGGTATTTACATTGTAAATTATTCCAACGTTCTGCTGATGCTTTCTTAGGGGTGCCATTTAATATTGCATCTTATAGTCTGCTGACGCATATGGTTGCTCAGCAGTGTCAACTTAAGCCTGGAAGTTTTGTGTGGAGTGGCACCGACTGTCATATTTACTCAAATCATGTTGATGCCGTAAAAACCCAGTTGTCTCGGTCATCATTCTCTCCACCAACACTTGAGTTGCTGAAAGCAGAATCAATGGATGCCTATACCGCAGAACACATTCGTATATGTGATTACCAACATCATCCCACAATCAAAGCACCCATTGCGGTATAATAAAGCTTATTTGTTAACCACAGTACTTGACCCTACGCTTATTAGATGTTGTAATACCATAGTGAAACAAGGAGTGTGCCATGAATGCAACAACCAATAATGCTGATATTGCAAAATTAAAAGAACTGAGCTTATTTACAACCAACCATATCACAAAACTGCTACAACTCAATAGCTCTCTTACACCCAACAGTTTTTCACACAGCAGTCGGGTTGATCTACCATCCGCTGCAGCCTGTGAACAAACAGCTATGCTGGCAGAAATGAACTTAATGAACCTTCCCGCCTTGTTAAACCTTGCCAATACCACGTCATGGCAAGAGCCCTCTCGCTTTGGTGGCGGGATATTGGCCCATAGTGGCGAAGCCCCTATTAACTGTAATGACAGCATTAACGATGATGCTCAAAATGGTAGAACTAAGAAGGTATTTGAGAGCGCCTTTGCTCTTGCCAGAATTCATGGGGTGTATGCACAAGCATTAAATGTTGCACCGGTACGCAACTCTAAACACGCTCGTCCAAACCATTATGTGACATTGGTTATTGAAGCCAAGGAGATTGATGGTGAACAACACGTGCAATGCCACTATTTTAATAGTATTGCTGGCTATTCCTGGGTTCCAGAGACCGCCGAACGCCTGATTAATGACCTAGAGCCTCATGCGACCTTTCATAACCATCAGAAGCAATCTCAAGTATTACAAAAAAACACCTATGATTGTGGTTCATTTTGTGCCCTTTTCATCTATTTATCTCAACTAAAAACGGTTGCGTTCAATGCATCAGTTAAGCCGCATTCACTGTTTTCTCAGCTTGTTGGTGCTACAAAAGCAGCCCAGATAGCCGATGATATCAAAAGCAACACATTAAGCCCTCTTGATGCCATGGTCTCATTGATTGAAAATAATGCTGAAATCGTTCAGCACTTACGGCTACTTGAATTCAAAGAATACTTAGAGGACGTCTCTACTGATACGTTAAAAAAAGAAATGCTGCAACTTCTGGATAAAATTCACACCAAACTGCAGGATCTTGATTTAACCAGTGCTGAAAACTTGAATCGTGCTATTCTGCTCGCGTCTCTAATCTCACTGGGAACAGGTGTTGTCGCACATATCATATTAGCAACTGCCATTGGGTCTGGGGGAGCATTATATAGCACCTATGAAATACTTAATGAAGTTAACCAAGAGCAGACTCAGAAGCTGATTGCTGACGTTCAAAATGCCCTTGTTAACACACCTGCCTTTACTCTTGCCCCTTAATCTATGAGTCAGCTAGATGTTGCTGCAACCACATGGCATAGGTTAGTGCGCAAAGAGACAATAACAATTGTAGACTAGCGTTGGTATGCCCTAAGATTACCAGCCAAACAATTGATAGCGCTGGGCTTAGGTAGGCACACATTGCCAAAAAGGTGACTTGACCATATTTAATTGCAAAATCCCAACAGATATAAGCCAAGCATTGGCTAAAACACCCCATGATAAATAAACTAACCATATCCAATGCGGTTGGGGTGACATAAGTACTGTCATAATAATATAGGAGGGAGAATAATATTGTGCCAATGAAGGTGTATATTGTAAATAATTCTCGAGCATCTTTACCGTAAGACTTTGCTGATATTAAATAGACAACCCAGAGAATGGCGCCTAGAAAAGCCAACCCATAGCCTTTAAGAAATTCATATTGCCATAGAGTCCAAGAATCACTGAACATTAAGCCCATCACTGCTAGAAAAGCAACCCCTACGGCAACCATCTCATCACGAGCCAATGGTTGACGAAACCAGATACTAGAGCCTAATAGTAGTAATAATGGCCAAAGATAACTGACCATGTCGATGTGAGAAGGTGGTGCATAGTGGAAGGCTAATATATAACAGTAATCATTACCTAAGATACCCAATGTACCCAAGACAATCACCCAAGTGGGATGCTGGAGGATCTTCCCCCATAACCGATAATAACTATTAACGACACAACAGCCGAGAAAACCAAACAGGTTTATAGCGGCTAAAACCTCAAAAGCTGGTAAATGGGATAGCCTGACTGCCATTGTGGCAGTGATTGACCACAATACCAAGCTATAGATACCATAATAATTTGCGTAGCGTTTATGTAACATATTCTCCTCCTCAGACGGCTATAAGCCTAACAAAATTTATGTGAATATACAAGGACTAAAGGTAATGGTAAAAATAAGGATAAACCACCCCATTGACCCCTGACCATTGAGGCAGTTTTTTATTGGGCTTTTCACTGATTAGGTAATAATCTGCGTTGACTGCCTGTAAAAAGTCTTGAGTGGAAGAGCTAGAACTACCGTGATGTGCTACCTGGAGAATGGTTGATTGCAGCTGATGGGGATACAGAGCCGCCAAAGATTTCTCAGCACGTGACTCAATATCTCCAGTTAGTAACACCGAACCTTTGGTGCCTGAAATATGTAAGACACAAGACTGATTGTTGCCCTCCCACACTTGAGACTGGTTTGGATGGAGCACCCTGAATACCACTCCATCCCACTCCCAAGTCGTACCAGATTGGCATAACTGTTGCTTTTGATGAATCAATAATGGAATACTGGTGATCATGTCACCAACGGGCATGGCTTTTAATAACGAAGATAAACCACTCATGTGATCCTTATCGGGATGGCTGATGACCACCCTATCTAGTGCCATGATTCCTTGATGGTAGAGATACGGCAGAACGGCTTGATGGGCAATATCAGCTTGGTACTGACTACCAATGTCATATAATAACGTATGTGACTGGGTTTGAATTAGAATGGCCAAGCCATGACCAACATTCAGAGCATGAATCGCAAAATGTCCTTGGCTGATGGCAGTGATTGGCCAATTTATCCATAACAATATCCCCCAGATGAATCGGACTTGAAATAGATAATATAGTATTAAGAAAACCAATACTGAGAATACTCTTGCTTTGGATAACAACAATGAAAGATTGTTGCATGGTTCCAATATGGCCATGGCAGATGCAATGCAAGAAAAGACACCGTCTAACTGTAATAGTGCCCAAGCGGCTAAGTCAAGAGAACAGACATGGCCTACCATCAATATACCCACCAACGGTAGGATCCAACCGATGATAATGGGTTGCACCAGAATATTGGCTAAAAGTGATACCGGGTACGTGGGTTGATGATACATACTTGAAATCGCTGCAATAGAAAAAAACAACGGGGCTGTGATGGACTGATTAAAGTAACGGGATAACAAGATAACACCCGAGGCTATAAATGACATCCAAGTCCCCATATCATAAATGGTGTGAGGATCCAAACTTAAGATAATACCCAAACTTAATACAAAACGTTCTATGTCATTTAAACGTCTAAACCCTGAATAGTGATGCTGATAGGACAACAGCAAAAACAACCAGGCCCTTAGAGAAGGCACACTATAACCTAACAGCGCAACATACATAAAGGTTAAGCATAATGCCAACCATTGCGTATTATCATGTAATATACACAATGTCTTTCTAAGTCCCTGATACCATAACTGGATATGGACACCTGAAATGGTTAATAAGTGGATGATCCCCAACTGATACCAATATGTCGGTTTAGAGGATGAACGCCCTGATAACAATGCTTCAATTTCAGGTCGGTGTTGTAGGGAGTATTGCCCTAACCATGTATCTATATAGTAGGTAAAACGTTGGTGGATGGTCTTATGACACGATATCACATCCACCTCATTGGCATGCCACACTTGATTGATGCCACGATTCAAAAGCCAGTTTTTTTGATCAAAGCCTCCAGGGTTTTTGGGGCGATACGGCATCCGAGCAACCCCCTTAGTTGCAACACGGCAGCCCCAATACTGTAGTGATCTTGGCCAATAATATCGGTTATAGGGTGTCACAAGGACTGTGGATTGGTAGCCGATACGCTCAGATACCTCACCAACCAAGCTTGTTTCATTTGAAGAAGTACCATGGTATGTTTGCAAATAACCCAGCAATACACCTAATATACAGCCAAAGACATACTGTTTGTGCTTGGTATAATACCCACCTAAAACCACCATCAGGCAACCAATACCTATTTTGCCAGCCATCATCGGTATCAGTAGGCCTGAAATATAGCATAATATCCCGATTAACACCGCTTATCTCAAAGCTGTATTCATAAAACATCTATGGTAAAAGCACAATCCCGTTCACTACAAACAGTTTGACATCCTGGTTTCCTTACCAAATAATATGCTAATAACCTAAAGGCAAGAAAATGGCTATGAATGAAGAACAGCGATTAAAAAATCGGGCTGAAATTGATCAAAAAATTACAGAACTGCCCCTACCCTCCCCACTAACACCTCTTCCCCATACCACTAAGGATGTTGATGCAATATTAGCACTCATCCCTCATGTGGAATTATTTTCAGGGCCATATAGAGGTTATCTTATTGATCATGTATGCATCATGGACTTTTCAGAGAGTATTGGTCTTAATATGCCTTTTTATCAGCCGTATATTTTTGAGAACTTCCCTAACGTTCTCACGGCAAATGCTACTGGAAAAGAACTCTTAAGTTGTACCCCTCTTGAGCAACAGTCATACGGATCAATTCACGAAACACTGATGAATTATCAAAAAACAGGTACCTTAGTGCACCAACACCTCCAGGTAAAAACGCCTAAGGAATCTTCATGCTGTAGCACAATACTGCAAGCACTGTGCCGGTTCTTTGATGATAAACATGAGATTAAAGAACAACTGATGGCCGCATCATCAGCGCTGTTTAAAGGCCATGCAAAAGATGCATTAAAACTAGCAGCTAACATTAATATGGCTTGGTTGTATTTGTCTCCTAATAGTCATATATACCGAGCTTATTACTACAACATTTTAGGTCTTGCACATTTAATGCAAGTTGACCATAGTATTCACACGCTAAAGCTTGTCCTAAGATATTTCAAAACGGCAGTAGACGCAGATGTTCTACCGATCTTTGCTTTAAACTATTACCAACTATTAACCACTTGTGGCCTAGAACATACCTGTGATGCCATATCATTAAAAGCCTATTTCAAATCACATCATGAGACCACTTGGTATATCGCAGGTTTGGATGCAAAAGGTGAAGAACTCAAGGGCCTCAGATTTGACAGATAACCCCAAAAAAGGTTATGCATGACGCGCCTGTTCCATCTTCTGGTCAATCTCTTCCATCATAACATGGAGTGTATCCTCAAGCCTTTTACCGTAAGCCGTGAGTGCAAAAGCATTCACGGTACAATTTGGCAATGGCTGTTTTAACTGAGTAATGACGGATTTACAATCACTGTCATAATCTATTTGATGCTGTAGTAATACGACATCATTGGTCTAATGGTATCATTGACACAATACCTTCCACGCTTTTTCTACTGGAACATCATGCCAAATGGGACACCCCGACGGTCTTGTTCTAAAAACATTTTCATTATTATCTCGTCTTGTAAAATGCACACCCAATAGGTCACATCTGATCACTCAAAATCAATGATTGGTAGTGAGTCATTAACCGTGTCATGTATGACAAATTATGAATGGTTGTTAATGAATGCGCCGTTGCTTCATGCGCTTTAAACAAATGATGCAACCAAGCTTTGGTATAATGCTTACAGGTGAAACAGGGACACCCTTGCTCAATCGGCTCAAAAGACTCACGGTGTTTTGTTGATTTTAAACGAACAGGTTCGTCGGGATGAAATGCCACCGCATGCCGAGCTGCTTTGGTCGGGTACGAGCTATCAAAGGTATCAATTCCTGCAGGAACACTGTCTGTTATCGATGGGATATCACCGATGCCCAATAAGTGCCTCGGTGCTTCAGGTCGTAGATGCCCAATGGTATTTTCTAATACAAATGCCAACTCCTGTCTATTTTTACCCAGGCTTCCCCCAATCCCAAATCCATCAAAGGGCAATGATGATAAATATCGAGCACTTTCTTTACGATAGTCTGGATTCACACCACCATGGCACACTGCATAGATGGCTTGATGTTTTGGGTTGGCCAAATGCGCATCTAGTGAACGCTTTTCCCAGCGATGGGTCCTATTTAAAGAGCGCTGTAGTGCTGGCTCATCCATATGATACGGTGGCAACTCATCAAAAGGAATGATAATATCTGCCCCGATTTTCTTCTGTGCTTCAATAGAGCTTTCAGGGGTTAAGGTAATTTTAGCCCCATCCCGATAAGAACGAAAAACCACACCCTCCTCGGTAATACTTAAGACACTGTTACCGTGCTTCTTCTTGCCCTTGCTTTTCAATTCATTGGCAACAGAGCCATAGGCCAATGAGAATACCTGAAACCCACCTGAATCCGTGATAATCGGACCAGTCCTACCAGAAAACTGATGAATCCCTCCGGCTTTTTCAATGGTATCTGCGCCTGGATGAAGCATTAAGTGATAGGTATTGGCAAAGACTAAAGGCAATGCAAGCTCTGCAATGGAGACATGATCTACTGCTTTTAAGACCCCATTGGTGCCCACTGCAACAAATGCTGGTGTTAAAAAGCTACCATGTTTTGTGGTGACTCGACCCACTCTGGCTTCTGATTTTTTTGATTGATGTAAGATTTCAAACTTAAACACACTTCACCTTATTGTTTTTCCATTATGATGATTATAACACAACCTGAAGAAAAATAACATCACCTATATTTTCAACCCACTCCGCCCAAATAAAAACATAAGTCATTGAAAATAAATCTTAAAAAGCAAGCGCGTTGCATTTTGGCCTTAAATAGGATAAAATAACAATATAGATAAAAATAAACATATAAATGAGAAATAAAGCAAACTACTTTAACGAAATAATCCACCTACAACCGCAAGAAACATCTAGCGACAGAGATAACTGCTCTTACCATGCCAGCATATTAGGGATCATCAACCATGTGATAGGATCTAGCCCATCTGCGCAAGAAAAAGTTTTAAATGGCGAATATAGCTTCATTGATGCATTCAATCGTTATAACAACACCAGTATTGATACTCAAACATTTGTTCAGTGGTTAAAAGACAACGGTGATGGCCAAAAAGCCTCGCAGGAACACATACAAGCAACACTGTCTCCCATACTACGCCGATATGTACACGAGCTTAATAACCAACAAAACTTCCCGCTACTTGGAGAAGGTTGCAAAACCTATCAAATACAATCCTCTAAATCAATAAGCCCCATCACAGGGTTACCCAGATTTGATCAAAACAATCCAATATATGGTGCTCAATTCGGAAAATATGTCTTTTCATTTGGCGCAACTGTCTTTAGTACACCTTTTGTTTCCAAAGTACGCGAACACGCCCATGCATCTGAATACGATTTACACGTATTTCATGGCAAAGAAAACAATAGTCCTTTTTATACCGTAAGAATGAATAACTATCACTCGATGATCAGGCCTAGTAACACTGTTAAAATTCAACATTCGTGGGAGGGTGTTGGTCATTATGAAGCACTTGGCCCCCTTGACCATTTGTGTCATACCGATATCGGTGAACTCAAAACCATCAGTGACCAAGTGCCCTCTGCTTTTGGGAAAGACCCTATCTATAGATATAACAAACATAGCATCGATGCCTTTCAACAACGCATGCGTGCCATGCCAGCAACAAAAGTTATCCCTGATGAATCAATAGCAGCCGCTAGGCCTGCTCAAGGTGCGTTATGTGATGTATCACTATTTCAGCCTAACCAAGACAATCAATTACAGCTACTCACTGCTCTAATTGCGAGTCTTTTAGAGCGATTCCCTATATCCACTACTCCTGCTGAAATATTGGCCAAAAGACTCCTAAAAGAGCACCCTGACTTTTTAAAACAAAACCGTGGTGACTTAACAGATTCTATTCTACAGTTAGACGCTGAGGACCTAAGTGCAAACAATCACGTTATTAAAAGAATCAATTTCACAAAAATCATTCAGCATATCAGCCCCCTATGTATAGGTGTCATTGCACCAGTCAGTATCATACCACTCATTTTATGTACAGCAGTATGGCTCGGTATCTCAATTTATAAAGATAAAAACCATTTCTATATCGCTGAGCCTCAAGAGCCATCATTATCGTATGACCAACTCTAGCCTTACAGCATGATCAAAATCAAGGCAAAAATGCTTAATATGCCATTGAATAATAATATCAAACCTTGAGAAAAACAAACGATCCTTAAGGCTACAAGGGGCTAAAGGATTGACTTTCAGCAGTAAAATGTGTTATGATATTCTATAATCAAAATATAGAAAACATAATGCATATATCCTTTGGAAATTACATTAGCCTGACGCAAGGAAACATAGGAACATTAACCTCTGGACAGGCCCAAACGTGCCTTGATTACTATCGCCCGTTAAGCGTTTCTCCAGAAAGTGCAAGCAGATGTTTTCAGAACCTCCGCAACAAAGATGAACAGGACGAAGTCTTAACAGACATTAATATCCTAGCAAAAGATATATACCAATCTCGGGAAAATTGCATATCATTTCCAGTCTCTAGAGCATACTTAGATAGTGTTACCTATCAAAAAACACCTGGCCTCTATGCCTCAAATGATGCTCAAAGCCTGATTACAGCATTAAGGGAACAAGATCTCATCTCTGATGACGAAATGGCAGGATATTTAGCCAGCATAGACGAAACCTCAAGCCCCAACACACAGTTAGCTCAGCTTAGCTATGTGCTTCATTCTCAAAAAGATGACGACTTATCACTGATCGCTGACATCATGGCGAAAAAAAACCGGACTCCAGATACCAGCATAAATGATCTTGCTGTGATATGCCGAGAAGAGAAACTACATCAAACATTTACTGATGCTACCGTCATCAATCATCCTCTAGTTAATCCGCCCGCCAACTTACCGCGACAAAGAACCAGCGGATCTAATGACAGTTGTAGCTATCACGCCTTTATCAAAGGCCTGATGAATTATGTCATCGCCCATCCTGGTGAAGCCGATCGCATACTCAATAGTGGTTTTCTTGCAGCATACAACCATCAAACAACTAATGATTACAATACCCCAGATTTTATACAGATGCTTAGAGCCCATGGCACTGACGGCACGATCTCAGCAACCTTTATTGAAAGACATTTATCTCCGATCATTCGCCGGTATGTTCATGAACTGAATAGCCAACTAGCAGATCCTCTACCCATCACCGCAAATGGTACCAATAACCCCATTTCTGGCATGGAGTCAGATACTATCTTCACGATACTTGCCAATATATTTGGTGTAACCATTCAACTGCAATGTAGTGCCAATGCCTATCCTGTTCAAAATTTTCAACCACATCAATTACCCCAACAACTAAAAGCAAATATCCCTGGGTGGATTAATATACATTACCAGCACTATACTCAAACAGAGCCTGAGGTCTATATTTATAATAACTATTATCAGACTCATTTTGAGACATTGGGTGAATTAGAACACTTATGTGATACCCATGAAGTGACAGGATTTTTGACGTGGGTTTCCAGATTTTTTGCAGATAAGGATCTAACAGCCAATAGTACCCTTACTCCAAAAAGCTCAGAATCCCTTACGCCAAAACCCGTGTCTGAAATACAACCAGTAGCGCATGAAAATAATATGTCAGAATTGGTTGCTGCTATCATTTCCTCACTAGATGGCTCATTGCCCCAACTCAAAGCACAAAATATGGCACAAAGCTTTCTAAAGGCGCATCCTACTCTTAGCAATTTAACGGATGAAGACTCTAAAATGATTAAAGATTTCATGAACAATGAGAGTCTAAGTCCTGAAAGCGCCCAACAGTTTAAAGAAAGCATCAATATTGCTGCCATCGTAACGCATCTTATGCCTTTAGCTTTGGGTCTTGTTGCACCAAACTATTTACCCATGCTCATTATTTTGGTGGCGCTGTGGCTTGGTTGTGTTAAAACCTGTGACCCTGAAAGCTTGGTCACCAAAAAACCAATTTAAAAACATGTTTTAAAAAGTGTTTCTCTAATAATGCCTTGAGTAAATGTTCAACTTCCTTAGGTTATTATATATAACTTAAGGATATTATGATGAACAACAAACACAACTGGAACAATGCCCTATTCTTATTAGAACAGGTTATCAAACTATCAAGCGACCTTGATAAATACACAATGATACATCAAAGCCCTGAAATCAATATGGTATTTGTTGAAGTCTTAGCATCTAAAAGCGGCACAGTAACCGAACGTGATGTTGCAAATCTACTCGCTCAACATAATATCCCACATCATATCAGACAATATGCACCATTTGGGATCCAAATCACCCAATTAACAGAGCGGACGCCGCCCCTCTATGATGCATACCATCAGATAACAAACAAACACTGCCAAGCTATCTTAAAAAATACTGGGCACAAATCTGATACCATTAGAAGCTTGCACCAATTCATGAAATCTCGGTCCCAAACAGATACATTTAACGTGGTTAATGCTCAGTATCAACAGACCCTTTACCGCTTAGCTTGCCACTTATCTGATATGCTGCATCCTAGCGTCACACAAGATCCATTAGCCACCAAACAACCACAAGAAGACATTAAGAGATACCCTCAAAAGCTGAATAATCCCATTTGCCCAAAGGCATCTGAAGAAGACAGTTTGATATTTGACACACAGTGTCAATAGTAAAAACGGAGTTTCATATGCCAACACCAGAAGAAATATTTGGTAGCCAGATTGCATCCGTACTGCTAAAAAGTTAAAACCCTAACCCAAAAGGTTAATGCCCTTAACCAAGATATTGAAGAACTGTCCTCTGAGATTGACCAGCTACCAAAGACCGCTTCTGCAGCAATTCTTCACGAAGCCATCCAATCTATTAAGCAACAGACACCCTCTCAAAGAAATCATCCTCCCCCTACCCTACCTATAGATAGGTGTGACACACAAGATAAATCGACATCTTCTACTAAGCACTAGTCTTCCAAAAAAGCCCGTTTTATCGATTAAGAGGCCTGGCTAATTTTCTGCCATAAGCCTGACAATCTCTGTGATATGGCTGTATTAAATACCATACAGCCTGAGCAGAGTATCTTCACTAACGATGAGAACACAATAATATCCCACAAAGATGCGGCAATATCGCCCAATGCATACAGACTAAATAGTACGGTATCTAACACTTGAGAAAAGATCAGTGAGAACAACACACGTGCCATGAAGTATCGATCTCCGGCCAGAGTGCGCATCCATGAGAACAGGCGATTGTCAACATACTGCACCACCAGATATACCACAGCTGACACCATGACAATTTTAGGGAAAGGCTGCATGAGCTGATGATAGGCAGCATCCATCTTATCGCCAGGCAACGCTTCATAAGACACCTGAAAATATGCCGCCAATGCCAGTAATGCCAAACCTGCAAAGGAATACACCATGGCTTGGTGCACTGCCTTATCATCATAAGACTCACGAATATAGTTTAAGACCAAGATAACACCCACAGCATACACATCTGCTGTTGTTACCTGCAAACCAAATAATGACATTTGCTTCAAGACCATCAGATTACCTAAGATAGCATACACAACCATCAAGGTTGTTTGCACCTCAGCAGATTTATGGCGACAATAAAAAGCAAGGCTACCAACCCAAACGATATGCACAAAAAACCACAATTCATTCATCACATTCTCCAAATCCCTTTCTAAAAAAGACATTAATTATCATTGTGATAAATATATCACACTTCATATTGAATCGCAATATAGACAATCATAATGTCTTTAGGAGTCTGTATCTGACCGTGCTGAGGATATTTTGATCATAGCCCACATGATGAAGGCCAACACCGTACTCATCAACGCAATGTTTTGAACGTTAAAGCCATTATCACTCAAAAACACATAGCCACAGGTCAGTAACATAATAGCAAATGACCCTTGGATATAACTGCTTAATCCCCTTCTAATACATAACGGAATAAACACCAACCGCCACAGCACAAACAGTATGACTGATTCAAAAAAACCAATGCCAGGGGAGTGCTCTTCAACCCCCTTACCCGGAAAGGAAATCCATTCATAATTCACCACAAGCAGCATAAAAATAACTTGGGTAAAATGATAACAGCTTACCTGACACGCTTCAGCATAACGGGCTAATTTATCAACATTAAAAACCATTACCCTAAAAAGAGCAAATAATGCCATTAGGGTTACCAATGTGCCTATGGGGTACTCGCAAAACAATCTCTCTGGAAGCAAAGGCGTTGTAGACGACATGTAAAATATCCATATTATAAATAACACAAAGGAAATAATTCGCATACTGATCCTATTGTGCCAAGTCACCAAATCGCCAGTCGAAATAAAATATGCAGGTATTAAAATAAGCATCAACATGTAGATGAATGCACCAAACATTGGGTATTGCAAAAGAACTGGACTCGTTAACAACAATGCAAGAAAACTAACGCCCCCGTGACAAACAACAGTGCAGCTACAGCCTCCAACTGGGTTCGGCTTTTCTTGACTTCTAAGAACACCCTACTTTTTGTGTTATTATTAACAATCGTGTGCATAATTATGATCCTTTATTTAATAATTCATATTATAACCAAGACACAATCATCTTGCAACTTACTGAAACAAAACTCGCTTTAAGCGCTTGAGTTCATCTCGACATTCCGCAGCTGTTTCAAAATCTAGGGCATCGACTGCTTTAGACATATCTTTTTCAAGCTTCTGGATCATCGTTTTGATTGTATCATCTGACAAACCGTGTAAATCATCATGGGCATGATCATCTTGGGCATCTTTAACATCATTGGATAAAATGTCTCCAACCTCTTTGCGAATGGACTCTGGCGTAATACCATGTTCTTCATTATAGGCCTGCTGAATCTCACGACGACGGTTGGTTTCATCCATGGCTATTTTCATGGACTTGGTCTCTTTATCAGCATACATAATAACCCGACCATTCACATTCCTTGCTGCACGACCAATGGTTTGGATTAATGACGATGTTGAACGCAGAAAGCCTTCTTTATCGGCGTCCAGTATCGCCACCAATGCCACTTCTGGAAGATCAAGACCTTCTCGTAATAAATTAATACCTACCAGAATATCAAAGTCTCCACGCCTGAGTCCTTTCAATATTTCAATACGCTCAACCGTTTCAATCGATGAGTGTAGATACTTGACCCTCAACCCTTGCTCATCTAAATAACCCGCTAGATCTTCAGACATCTTCTTAGTGAGTGTTGTCACCAACACCCGCTCCCCTTTAGCGATGGCTTTTTTAGCTTCTCCTAATAATGAATCAACCTGGCCCACAGCGGGTTTTACGGTGATATGGGGATCCAGCAAACCGGTTGGACGGACCAGCATTTCTACGGTTTGGGATGCGTGCTCTTTTTCATAAGGGCCTGGTGTTGCTGATACATAAATGGTTTGAAAATCCATTGCATCAAATTCCTCAAACCTCAGTGGACGGTTATCCATAGCTGATGGCAAACGAAATCCATACTCTACCAAGTTACTCTTACGTGATCGGTCACCATGATACATCCCACCAATTTGAGGCACTGTGACATGAGACTCATCAATGATCACCAATACATTTGAAGGAAGATAGTCCATCAGTGTTGGTGGTGGATGCCCCGTAGGTCGGCCCGATAAATACCGCGAGTAATTCTCCACACCTTGGCAATAACCAATCTGTTCCATCATCTCGATATCATGTAAGGTGCGCTGCTCAAGACGTTGTGCTTCTAATAATTTACCTGCAGCTTTAAACTCAATCAAACGCTTCTCAAGATCCGTTTTAATCTCTGAGACCACCTTTGGAATCCGGTCTTTTGGGCTAACATAGTGCGTCCTTGGATAAATCACCACCTCTTTTTTATTCTCCATCACTGCACCTGTGAGTGGATCAAACAGTGCGATCGACTCAATCTCATCATCAAACAAGGTGCAACGAATGGCCAACTCTTCTGATTCAGCTGGGAATATGTCAATCACATCGCCTCTGACCCGGAATAATCCCCGCTCAAAAGACAAATGGTGCCGACGGTACTGCATCGTGGTCAAGGCATGAATGATATCACGTTGGCCTAAAGTTTCACCAACAACCAATGACAGTGACATTTCTTGGTATGATGTGGGATCACCCAGCCCATATATTGCAGACACACTGGCGACAATAATGGTATCATCATGTTGTAAAATAGACTTGGTCGCTGCAAGTCGCATTTGCTCAACCTGTTCATTGATTGCGGCATCTTTCTCAATAAAGGTATCTGTCCCGGGAACATAAGCTTCTGGCTGATAATAGTCATAATAAGACACAAAATATGCCACATGGTTATTGGGGAAAAAGGCTTTCATTTCACCAAATAACTGTGCTGCTAGGGTTTTATTCGGTGCCAAAATGATGGCTGGGCGACTGGACTCTGAGATAATATTTGCCATGGTAAATGTTTTACCAGAACCCGTAACCCCAAGGATCGTTTGTTTCTGATGGTTATTTAAACCTTTTACAAGTTTTTCAATAGCTTTAGGCTGATCTCCTTGGGGAGAAAATCCAGAATTTAGTTTAAAATGATTTGACTTAGTGCTCATAGTAATATACATAATAAATACCATTCATGATGACATAAGATCGTTATGATATCTAGTATCAATGACCCAGGAGGCATATATGTCATTTAAACTTAGCAAACGATCCCAAAGACTTAAGCCGTCTGCCATGTTTGAAATATCTAGCAAAATTTCACGTATGCGAGAAGCAGGTCATGACATCATTGCCATGGGTATTGGAGAAACCGATGATATTGATACACCACTACATATCAAAGCAGCTGCTATTGATGCCATTCATGATGGAAAAACCAAATACACCCCTGTCGATGGTATTCCAGCTTTAAAACAAGCCATTGCACACAAGCTACTACAAGAGAATGATTTAGAGTATAACCCTTATGAGATCATTGTATCCACTGGGGCAAAACAGTGTATTCACAATGCACTGATGTGCCTGGCTGAGCCTGGTGATGAAGTGATCATGTTCGCACCGTATTGGACCTCGTATATGGATAATGTACATTATACGGGCGCCACCCCGATTGTGATCCCCTCTTCTATTGATCATGGTTTTAAAATCAACCCTGACCATTTAGCAGATGCCATCACCGAAAGAACTCGGGTGATTATTTTAAATACCCCCAACAACCCTTCTGGTGTCCACTATACGCCGCAAGAACTAAGAAAAATTGCAAATATTATCAAGAAACACCCTGATATTGTTGTGATATCAGATGAAATCTACGAACACATCCTTTGGTCCAATGAGCCGGTTCAAAACATCCTTAACATCGCGCCAAAGCTTCAGGATCGTACCATTATTATCAATGGTGTTTCAAAAGCATATGCCATGACAGGATGGCGGATTGGTTATGCCGCAGGCCCGAATGAAATCATTAAGCAGATGAAGAATATTCAATCTCAGTCCACATCAGGCACCTGCAGTATTGCTCAACATGCTGCCCTGGAAGCTTTAGATGGTAACCAACGTTCTATTGAACAAATGACTCAAACATTTTTAACCCGACATAACCTCCTATATAACTTCCTGAATAGCTTGGAAGGCTGCAAAGTCCATCCTGCAGATGGTACCTACTATTTATTCCCAGAAGTCTCAGGAATCATCCAAAAATTAGGCCTTAAAAATGATATTGAACTGGTCGATTACCTGCTTGAAAAAACCGGGGTTTCTGTGATTCCTGGTAGTGTCTTTGGCATGACGAATCATTTACGTATCAGCTTTGTCTCCTCTGAAGAGAAGATCCAACAAGCCATTTCTCGGATTCAAAGTCAATTAACGCCCTTAGATGATTAAAACCCTCTTGACCTCAAGTTAAAAAGGGGGTAATATTTCGAACGATCCTCGGTAGCTCAGTTGGTAGAGCAGGTGACTGTTAATCACTTGGTCGGCGGTTCGAGTCCGTCCCGGGGAGCCAACTTCTTATCTACTTGTATGCAACATCTAAGCCCAAAGCTATTAACTGGTCAACATCTCCAGTACCAAGTTTTTTATTTACAATAGCATCACACAGTGGCCTAGAATCCAAAACTTGTAGTGGCATGGCGCCATATACGGCTATTTTTGCCACAACCTCACCTGAAGCACCTGCTGTTAGCGTCCGTACAAAAGTCATTTTTAACTGCTCACAAGCCAAACTCATGGTTGAAACACCAAGGGGATGTCCAATCTTTGGAATGTGCCCAGACCATGGTTTCTCAGCCTCACATGTCATGAAAATAGCAGACCGTTCCCCCTTCATCACTTTACCCCAATAAAATGTTACAAATGTAACAACCTCTGGAATAATCTGGAAGGTAAGCAAATTATCCGTTCTTGGGAACGAACAAACACCAGATAATGGCTGATAAGAATCATCAACAGACATGAAAGGAATGGCTGTAATGCGCTTTTCTGCCATAATATCGGTGACACCGCAAACCATTAGCGATAAGCCATCGACACAACCCAGACTTTTAGCAAGGGCCACACGATCTCTTATTAATGCAATCGCAGGTATCAGTGCCCCCCAAAGTATTCCTAAGGCTTTATAATGCTCCAAGTAAGCATGTTGAATCTTGGCATTAAACATGCTAACCACCTGAGATAATGCGATACCGTCAGGTGAGAAATCCGTTGATAATGATAATGCACAAAACTTACTCTGAGCCAATGCCATCACTTTTTGACATTCATCAACAAACTTAATAATGGGTCTTTTCTTCAATAACGAATCAGGTATTAAAGCGATCATAGCCTCTTCAGCACTCTGAGCCTCCCCTATCTCTATATACTTTTCATCTCTATGTGGCTCAAAAATTTCCATCGCCTTGATTGCTGTTTGTAATATGGTTAATTCTTTTTTATTATCGATGGGCATATGTAACCTTTATACTAATTTGAGAGTATTGCATTATATGCACGATTTATTTATAGCGCAAGGTGTCCATGAAAATAATCCCATGGGTTAGCAATGGTAGGATCCGAGGGCGACTCTATAGGCAATATTACTGTCTGAGTCATAGGCTCTACATATGGCATCATTGTCAATAATAGGTTGCTCTGTTGGATCTTCATTAGCCGCTCTTGCCGATTCATCCGCCGAACTTTTAACCTATTGACGCTATACACAGAAAGACTTTGTTTCGTCTCTTTAGCCTTATCTTTGTGTCTTGCTACTCGGTTAGCCTTTACTTTTTTTCGCGTTATGACAGACTTTCTTGCTCTTATGGCCGCTTTAGTGTTTTTAAACAACATCACATCGACACAGCCAAATGTGACTTCACCCTCATCACTTGGATGCTTAGAATGATTATTTTCAGGGATTGTTCTCATATTAGTACTTATTTTTCCTTGAAATATACCCTAAATAATTAACAAAATCAACATAATGTTGACACACTGCTAAAAACACACTACACTATGCAAAAATCAAAAAGAGAATATTATGTTTTTAACAACAATAGCTATTACTGCAACTGCTGCTTACTTCGCTTACAAACAGTACACGCAGTCACCTGCAACTGAAGCACCTGTCAGCGTCTCATTTGACGAAGCCTTTAAAGACGCCGTAGAACTTCTGCGCGCACAAGCTCGTCGTGATCAAAAGATCCACGAACTATGGGCAAAAGTCAATAAAAAACCCGCTCAAAAGATGTTAATCATGCCATGCACAATCATCGATAATTTAATCAAAAACTATAGCAAAGGGGCAGAGTGTGAAAAATTGATGCTTAAAGTGGCATTCGTTCGTACGCTTGCTATGTTGCATAAGACGGATGTCACAATTAATACAGTTTCTAGAAATATGCTCATAATATCATTAATAAAGTTGCGTAAGTCTCTTCCTGGTGTCAAAGAGGCTTATCCTAGCGACCACGACAACATTAAGAAGATGCTCCCTGATGCAACAGCCTTTTTAAAAAATTGTTCTAAACCTAAATAAAACCACGAGGAAATAACAATGAACATATATACAATCATCGATTCAATTCGCAACATCTTTTTCCCAGAAGCTGACACACCGATAGACGAACCATATGTACTCATTAGCAATGAAGAGGTCCAGGCTGAACAAGAAGAAGAGCTACGCGCTGCACAAGAAGAAGAGCTACGCGCTGCACTAGCAGAAGCAGCAAGAACCGCTGAAAGATTAGCAAATGTAAACGCTGAGGCCTTGGCTCTAGTACTCCAGCACAATCAGTTAAGCGCACAACTTGCCGACCAGCCTATGTCAACATCTATGACTTCATCTTTGACTTTAGAGGAGTTATTAGCTCAATTAGAAGAAAACCCTGATGAGAGCCAGCAGTTGACTGATTTACAATCTGAAGCGCTCGAAAATGAGCTTAGAAGTGAAGGTCTAGACATTTAAATCACTTGACAACATCCTGTGAATAATTAAAGACCGCTTTGGCGGTCTTTGTTATTCTGAGGACTTAACCTCTGAAACATGATCAACCTCTTGGTCAACCATATCCCAAAATGATTCAAACTGAGACATAATGCGACGATGCTCTTTGTGCGCCATCTTAACATGCTTTGAAATATCATCAGCGCTAAATGGTTTATAATGCATTCGTTGCTTACTACCTGATTTACCACTACTCCACTGATAAGACCATTGGCTATTTTGAGACAGCGCAGGTTTGAGCTCTGATAATCTAGCCCAGCCTGTTGCCTTGGTTTCAACATCGGTTATTTTAACCCAGTCTTGAGTCTCTATAATATATGCATGCTCAGCATCAACATCACCAATCACAGCTGTTTTTGCATCTGGCTTCTCATACATTTGCACAGAATAAGACACCACCACGGACATCAACAACGCTGTTCTATGAAACATAACTCCTCCTGTGTGACTGATTACATTTATCATAAAGAATGCCTAAAATGAAGTCAATCGATTCTCAGCCGCTTGAACTTGAAATATAGCACTACAATTTAGTACAGTAGTTCTATTTATGGGAGACAGTTATGAGTACTACAGGCTATCTACAAAAGATGTCTGGCACTCAAGGTGCCGAAGTTGAATACAGTCTGTTACTCAACCAGAAAACACTGTCGCTTTCTCAGGCACTGGGGCAATTCATTACCATCAAATATTTAAATCATATACAATGCCAGGCATGCCATAAGTCCACTTCCAAAAGCTTTAACCAAGGTTTTTGTTATTCGTGCTTTAAAAAACTTGCAAGAAATGATCGCTGTGTCATGAGTCCAGAACTGTGCCACTTCGCCCAAGGTACCTGCCGTGAACCAGATTGGGGAATTGCACATTGCATGCAAAAACATATCGTGTACCTTTCTTGGACCTCTCAATTAAAAGTGGGTTTGACAAAACCCTCTCAAATCCCAACACGTTGGATTGATCAAGGTGCAACAGCTGCTGTTGCCATTTGCGAAGTTTCCTCGAGGTATCATGCTGGCTTAATTGAAGACTACCTAAGGCAATGGTACAAAGACAAAACACAATGGCGAAAAATGCTAGAAGGCGTCGATATGTCAATTGACTTGGCTTCAGCTGCTGCCGAAGCACAAGAGAAAATCTCTCAAGGCAGTTTTTCTCAACCCCTGAAAGATGATGTTAAGATCCTTGATATAAACGTGCAACAATTTAACTTCCCTATCGACTATGATGGTCCAATCAAAGCACTAAGTTTGGATAAACAAAACATTGTCCAGGGCTATTTACTTGGAATCAAAGGCCAATATCTACTATTTGATACCGGCGTCTTCAATATTCGCAAACACACCTCTTACAAAGTAATGCTTGCCATCACACCATCTCGTCCGGATTAACATGCTGGTCATAGTCCGCTTCTGAAACCAGCCCCAGCGACATCGCAGAAGCTTTTAACGTTAACTGGTTCTCATGAGCATGATGGGCTATCTTAGCACAGGCTTCATAACCAATCACTGGTTTTAATGCTGTGATCAACATCAGTGACTCTGACAAGGTGTCTTTGACCTTTTCTTCATTTATAGTTAACCCAACCAGTAGATTGTCTTTAAAGCTAATACACGCGTCATTAACCAACTGACATGACTGCAAGATATTATGAATAATAAGCGGCTTATACGTATTCAGCTCAAAATGCCCCCGACTATTGGCATTGAGAATTAAATGATTATTTGCCATTACCTGCAAGCACACCATTGACATCGCTTCACATTGAGTAGGATTCACCTTACCCGGCATAATGGATGACCCTGGCTCATTGGCGGGTAACGATAACTCACCCAAACCACAACGTGGGCCTGAACCCAGCCAACGAATGTCATTGGCCATTTTTTCAAGATTTGAAGCCAAGACTGCCAATTGGGCACTGAGGCGGCTGATGGCATTATGGGCACTTAATTCTGAAAAATTATTAGAGGCTTTGGTAAATGGGATATTTAACTGATCCACCAAGTTATCAAGAACCGCATCCACAAACCCTTCTTGTACATTGATCCCAGTCCCTACAGCAGTAGCACCCACTGGCAATTGGTACAACAAACTTAATGTATCATGAATCTGATCAATCGCCTCTACTACAAAAGTATGGTAAGCTGAAAATGATTGGGTAAAAGTAATTGGAACAGCATCTTGCAGATGGGTACGCCCCACCCTCACAACACCATCAAAATCTTCCATCTTTTGCTCAATAGCGCCTTTAAAAGACACCAAGGTTGGCAATAAATCCATCACCAAAACTTTACATAACGCAATGTGCATGGCACAAGGAAAGCTATCATTAGAGGACTGCTGCGCATTAATATGATCATTCGGATGCAATGCCTTCTTATCATCATTGGCAAGATCTAGAGTTTTATTCGCAAAATGTGCAATGACTTCATTCACATTCATATTGCTTTGTGTCCCACTACCCGTTTGCCAAACACTTAAAGGAAATTGATCATCTAACTCTGATTTCATAATCGCTTGGCATGCTGATTCGATAGCCTCATACTGCGCCTCTGAAATCACATTGCATGCTTGATTTGCAATAGCACAAGCTTGTTTAAAATGCGCATAACCATAAATCAGTTCAAGCGGCATCAACTCTTGACCTATCGCAAAATTCTCTATAGAACGTTGCGTTTGAGCCCCCCAATAAGCCTCTTTTAAGACCTTGATACTGCCTATACTGTCTTTTTCAGTGCGATATTCTGTCATCGTAAATTCCTTTAAATCTCTCATAAAACTGACATTATACTAATCTTTCCAGACAAGTTCTGCAAGTGTGCTATAATTCTAACATGAAGGAGGACAAAGAATGTATAAACCACCATTAGCAGATTACCAAAACCTGCTAACACAATATGCCGGTGACCACAAAGAGTATGACTTGGCCACAATGCAACAATTTTTACAAGCTGTTGGCAAATTTAGCCAAGAGCGTTTATGGCCTACCAATAAGATTGGCGACCAAGAAGGCATTATTTATAACCCTTCGGAGCATTCAGTTTCTGTACCTAAAGATTTTCATGAGTGCTATAAAATCATCTGTGACAATGGCTATACCTCAACCGCATTAGACCCCAAGTATGGTGGTGGCGGCGGTCCATGGGTCCTACACCATATCATCTCTGAAATGTTAGCCTCGGGTAATCTATCACTCAGTACCTGCCCAATGCTCACCAACGGCGCAGTCACAACCCTCATTGCCAATGCCAGTGATTCTCTCAAAGAGCAATATATTGAACCAATGGTTTCAGGAAAATTCTCAGGCTCTATGTGCCTAACTGAACCACAATGTGGTACTGATCTTGGGCTCATTAAAACATTAGCAGAACCCAAAGATGATCACTATCTCATCACAGGACAAAAGATTTGGATTACATTTGGGGAACATGACCTTAGCGACAATATCGTTCACCTTGTATTGGCAAAAACACCCAATGCCCCAGATGCAACCAAAGGTATTAGCCTTTTTCTTGTTCCAAAATACTTACCTGATGGCAATCGTAACCTGGTATTTTGTGGTGGCGTGGAACATAAAATGGGTCAACATGCATCCCCTACTGCTGTATTAAACTTGGACAAAGCACAAGGTTGGCTTGTTGGCGAAGAACGCCATGGCATGAAATGCATGTTTGAAATGATGAACCCAGCTCGGATTGGTGTTGGCGTACAAGGATTGGCCGTATCTGAAGCGGCATATCAATTGGCCTTTGATTTTGCCTCACAACGCCGTCAGTCACGTTCATTAGACCCAAAACAACAAGACCAGGGGCATACTGCCGATATCATCCTGGTTCACCCAGATATCAAAAGAATGCTTTTAATTATTGAATCAACCAATTATGCCATGCGCCACTTAATTGCATACTGTGGCTACCACCAAGATCAAAATAACCTAGATATCGTTGATTTACTGACCCCGATCATTAAAAGCTACGTGACAGAACAAAGTCTTGATAATGTCTCTTTAGCCATGCAATTAATGGGGGGGATGGGTTATGTACAGGATGGACTTTGTGAACAATTATACCGTGACGGGCGCATTACGATGATATATGAAGGCACCAATGGTATTCAAGCACTGGATCTCATTGGTAGAAAAATAGCCAAGGACCAAGGGAAATCCTTAATGCGCCTTCTGAAACACCTCAAACCACCAAAAGATATTGAGGCACTGATTAATCAAGCCAACACAACCTTATTACAAAACACCCAAAACCCTTCAATCATTGCTGCCATAGCGCCTTCTTACTTGAAGCTTTTGGCAATTTCTATCCAGTATTGCCTGATCACCCAAGACAATCATGCCGCAGATTCTTTAAAAACCTTTTATACAGACTATATCCTACCAGAAACAAAGCTTTACTTAGATCAGATTCAAAAAGGATCTAGCAGCTTATTGGATCATCAGAAATATTTATAAGATAAGTCTGTCAACTCAAAAATACCGGCTATAACACTACCATAATATTTAGGAACCTGTGTTATGCAAAACTTAAGACCGGAATTTGATGCTGAAAAATTTAATTCCGCTGTAACCAAAACGTCAGCACCCACGCTATCTGATAGCACAGGAAAAAAAGTAGGCGGACTGATCAACCAATTTGCCGAATATATCATCGACAAGCTTGATGAACGCATGCCCATGATTGGTATTTCACCAAAATTAAAAGCATTTCTCAAAGCCGTCATTAAAGGTTTTATTAGCGTATTCTTAGTCAGCCTAGTTACTGCGTTGACTACGCTAGTGGTTACTACCCCCGCAAATATTCTTTTTATTATAGGGCTTACCTCCTTTTTAATTATGGCATCCGGAACCTTTGATTCGGAGATAGAGTATTTTTTGAGCAAAAAGCGCAATAAGTCATTCTTAAGTGAGAGCACAGAAGAGATTGGCCTTAGGGAAGAAGTGCGATATCAAGGCCTTGAGGAAAAGGCCTCATGCATTGCTGGTGTGCCTAGAAGAGGTTTTGAGCGCTATCCCTTCAGTATTAAAAGCCGAGATAATGCAGAAAGAGCAATGGACTTGTTCGATAAAATTTCAGAAAACAACCCGCCTTTAGAACAATATCAAGATCTAGTCACTAGAAAATCTGCTCTTCAAGAGTTTGTCAACAGTCTAGAAACAAGCCCGACAGCCTTAACTCCAGAGATACTTGCGGAGAAACTCAATGACATATACACTAAACTGGATTTTAAAACGATAGACATCACCACAGATGAGGCCAACCAAACCATCGAAAATGCACTGCACTCCAGGCTTTTTGCAGATTCAGATACCGACGCATCACAAGCCCTGCGTATTGCCTACCATCACTATGCAGAAGAAGCATTAAAACCCTATGCACGCTTGATAGGCCACCCATCACCATTAGAGTTTTTTCAAGAAGATACGGCCTCTGAAGAAGACAAACACCTACTGCCCCACCTTCGGAATGCCCGAGCGTTATCAGAAGCACTGATAAGCCCCAAAGCTGATGACCGCCTAAGCGCTATCATGAAAGCCTTTAATTTAAGGATGGATGCTGGCGGCTTTGATCAGACCAAGAAAGCTTTTGCTCTCTTAAACCAAGCTTCATCAAAAAGCGCCTATGTATTATCAGGTATTCCAGTTTTGCCGCACAATGCCAGGGATTTAAATGTATTTTCAGCAATGTTTGAGAAGGAAAAAAGACCCAAAGGATGCGTGGTTGACTATGGTTCTGCACAACATCTAATGCGATTAATCAACAACCTAAATGCACTACAATCCCAACCCCAAGAAGCCTTAAAAGCACAAATTCAAGCCGACATGGTGGGACTAACACCTAACATCCTGGCTATTATCGACCATCCAAAGACTGGTGTGAGCACACAGAATTTAAAAATCATCAATGACCACTACCATGAGATACTCAATCTCCGCATGCTGTACATTATGAAAGAAATGCCTCTTAAAGTTAGCACTGCAAAATTAGCAGCCATTATAAAACAAATGAACCACCTTGGTCACCACGAAACTGCTGCAGAAAGTATTACCGTTGTAGCTGTACCAGCAAAAACATTACGAGCAACACCAGCAGCAGCGCAACAAACACGTACTTCTGAGCTTTACCAACTTCCAGAAGCCACTGTTGCTGTCACTTCAATGGCAGAGCCTGTCCCAACAGCATCAGCTGGTGTATTCCAGCCCCCCTTGCAAAATACTTCAGAAATACTTAAATGGGTTAAGGGCGCATTTAGCTCAGATTCTGATACGCCTCAAACTATAGCTGACTTGAATAGATTCATGACCAACTCCCCCGATCACCTATTGACTCAATTCATTCAAGGAATTGTAGGGGGGACAGAGGCTACTCAAGAAGATACTGAAAAGATTCAAGCAATCCAGTATAATTCAGAAAATCAACAGATATCAAAAACCTGCCAAAATACTGAGGAGACAAGTCAATTGATCAAAGCCTTAGCCTCTCCTGACCTAAGATTAACCGTAGAATTACACCATACAACTAAGGCCGATGCCAATAGTTTTATGCGCTCTGTTATTACTGATGCTCCTGAAAATGCGAGCATACATTTTTTTAGCCCATCCTTAGAAATAAGTCTACAAGTTAATAGTGGCAATAAAGATATTACTTTAGATGAACTGCATAAGGCTGAGCGTCCTGATCGTGGATTAGGAAGATAGTAACGGTCTTGACCATCAGCGCAACTTCATATACAATATTCTTATGTTAAAGTATCTATTAGCACTAGTCATAGCCATTCCAGCCTACGCGAGTACGCTGTCGTTAGTGGCCATTACCCACCATGCATGCCCAGTTTGCCTCAAGTGGCACAAAGAAGTTGAACCATTCTACCATCTTTATGTGAAGAAACAGGATTACCCTGAATTAAAACGTTATGATGTGAGTAAAATTGAAAATAGGCATTGGGTGAGAGAACATGTGGGACCCCTCACATCATTACCGACTTTTGCTTTGATGGAGGATGATCAAGTGATCACCAGGTTTCATGGCTATCTGAATGCTCAAGACTTTTTCCAAGTACTGGATGATGCCCTTAAAAAGCAATACTAAGTAGCTTCTTGTACAGAATATGTCGCTGCAAACTGATACACGCAAATGCGCCAAGATAATATACTCATCACTACCCCCGCCACCATAAAGCCATCCCATCCGTAGCCATCAATGACCCACGCGGCAACAGGGCCTACAATCACGCGACCAAATGCAGCAAGCCCATACCATAAAGAGAAACAAAAGGCTGGAATGCTTTTATCAGCACGCATCATTAGCCATACCCCGCTAACGGCACCAATGCCACCTTGTAGCATACACTCTGCCAGTACCAATATCGCCACAGCAGAGAAAGCATTAAGGGTGTTGACAGTCAAACAATAAAACCCACCACAAATAAGCACTTGAAAGAACAATAGCCATTGAATCAACACCACCAAAGAACATTGTTTCACAAGGCGGGCCAATACCCCTCCACCAATCAGTAATCCAACCACGCCAAATACTTTATATAATACGCCAACATCTTCTACCCCCATCCCTAAATGCCGCATGAGAAAGGCTGGTAACATGGCTTCAATCCAAAAAATACTAAGACGATGGGTTAAAAGAACCGCGATAAACCGATAGTCTTGTATCGTTTGTAAAAAGTATTTTTTTGACAAACGAATATGTTCTCTTAACGAAAAAGCTACCGGCTCTACCCTGCCATTGGGCGCCATAAGCATCAACATGGCCATGCCGATCATCATAATGGATGATAAACGAAAAGCTGTTGACCAACCATAATTTGCTGCAAAAATCAGTCCAACCCCTCCTGATAGCATCACCCCAACTCGAAAGGCCAATAAAGACACACTCACACCCGTTGCATAATGATCTTTGGGTAACACAAAAAGCCGATACGCTTCAATCAAATGGTCCTGGGTTGCTGAAACAAATACAATACCCAGCGCACATAACAACACCATGGTATACGACGTTTTTGGATCAGAAATGGATAACCCCCAAATACCTACGGCCAGACAGATAAAGTTTACCGACAAAAAATAACGCCGATGGTTTTTTTGCTTTTGCGCAATGTAATCAACCCAAGGAGCCCACAAAAAACTAAACATACTGGGAATTAATAGCAAGCTCACCCGACCCACATGTTCGATAGAACACCCTGTGTCTAACAACCACGTGATCAGAATTTGAGACGGAATCAGTAACACAAACCCTGAGCAAAACGCGAGGATGGATACCCAAATTAACGGCTGTTTAATCTCATCCTGCATTTTGCTCCGCTAGCTGCACCTTACGCTTAGCAAGATAACTTTTTACAAACAGTATCGGTGAAACAATATATAAGAACAATACCGCAGCCAGTGTATGCAACGGCCATAAATATAGACCGACCAACAAAATACTAACAACGTAAAACAAACCCAGTGTCATTAACCGCTTTTTCAGCGAGCGATAATTGATGTTTGAATTCATTAAAAACGCCACAGCCAAGGTAATACTCGCTAATAACTGACCAAACAATACGGTATCACTTAGAAAATAGCACATAAGAACAATAAATGGCCCACCTGCAGTACATGGCAGCCCTTGGAAATTCTCAGAGGCACTATCGTTGGCATTAAAGTGCGCCAAACGCATCGCAACAGCACAACTATAAATGGCTGGAATAATCCATGAAAGCGCAGAGTCCCATGTCAGCAAATTATTCACAATCATTGCTGGCGCTAACCCAAATGCAACCATATCGCACAAACTGTCATACTCTTTCCCAAAATTGGTCACCGTATTGGTTTTTCTGGCAACCCAACCATCTAGAAAATCAAAGACCATAGCCAGCATAATTGCGTGAATGGCTTTGACCAAAACCCCTTCTAAAGCCAAGGTGATAGAGTAAAAACCACAGACCAATGTTAAAGAAGTCAAAGCATTAGGAAGCCAATAAAAATTAAATCTCAATGTTAACCCATCGTTATGATATGTTACAAATATACTAAAATGGTCGAAAAAATGCAAACATTCTGGGGTTGTTTGAGCGATTTAACACAACACCCACCCCAATAACGATAAAGACCAATCAAAAACTTGATTCAAGATAGCGAAACAGGATACCATGGCACAAGCAAACACACAAATCTATCATGAGCACTTACGAATCATTATCTAGAATACGTGGCGTAGCGCCTATGTTCAAATTCATCAGCAAGCTCACCTATGAAATGGTCTCAGGGCTCTATGCTTTTCGGCAATTGGATGACAAAGTCGTCACGATCTACGGTTCTGCACGCTTTAAGCCCGACAACCCATATTACCAAAAAGCAGAGGCGTTTGGAAAACTATTGGCACAGAATCAAATCAATGTCATGACTGGTGCAGGCCCTGGCATTATGGAAGCAGTCAACAAAGGCGCATACAATATCAACAAAAAGTCACATGGCTGCAATATCATCCTACCCTATGAGCAGAAACAGAACCCTTTCATCTCCTGCGCTTACCAAACTCAGTTTTTCTTTGTAAGAAAGTTCCTTCTACGCCATTCCTCAAAAGCGCTTATTGCATTCCCCGGAGGATTTGGAACAATGGATGAACTGTTTGAAAGCTTAACATTGATTCGAACCAAATGTGCAAAAAAAATCCCGACCATCTTAATAGGCATAGACTATTGGTCAGGACTCATTGACTATCTCCAAAATGTTCCACTCGATCATGGTACTATTTCACCGGAAGATTTGTCTCAGCTCATTATTACTGATGATATCAATGAAGCCCTAGAAATCATTTTGAAAGAATTAGCCAATGACTCATAATATTTTAACCATACCCAACATAATCAGCCTTTCACGACTGGTTCTTGCATGGCCCTTGGCTCTAGCTGTCTATAATGAATCCATTGTGACTGCAATCATTTTGGGATCCATTGCCATCATAACGGATTTTTTAGATGGCTACTTATCTAGAAAGCTCAACCAATCTAGCAACGCTGGCAAAATCATTGACCCCATAGTCGATGGTATATTGGTGTTTTCTATCATGGTTGCATTATCTCAGCGCCAATTGATTCCTGTCTGGTATATTGGTACCATTATCGTGCGCTACAGTATTTTGTTTGTATTGCTATCTGTTTATCAGTTTCGACATAAAAGAACCCCTCAATCTATTATGTCTGGCAAAATTGGCATGTGCTCAATTGCATTAACAATATTTGTTGCTATTGTCCACGACATAATTCCTAGCCTGCTCACACCATGCATCATCATGAGCACGGCCATACTGATCATTAGCCTCATTGATTATCTCATTACTTATCTGAGCAAAAGGAATTGATAGACACCAAAAACACTGAGCATGATCACTGCTTCATAGCGGTTTATTTCCCACTCTTGATCAAACCCCATAGAGAACAACCAAAGAAATACTGAGGTCAACCCCATAAACAAATAATCAAATAACTTATCAGATAACACAACATGAGTGGAACTGGTTAAAAATATAACAGGTAGAACCAGTAGCAATAATAGAACATTTGCACCCAATACATTCCCCAGAACCAGTGATGATTCTCCCCGAATTGCACCATAAACACCACTTGCCAACTCTGGCAAACTGGTACCCACTGCTACAACAGTCAACCCTACAACATAAGGCTTGACGCCAAACACCAAAGCCAGCGATTCTGCTGAAGCAATAATCAAACCTGAGCCCCATTGCATACTGGCAACGCCCATAACAAACCACACAACCGTTACCCACCAAGCACAATCCAATGACATATCTGGAATCCCCTCATCTCCCTGGACATTACACACCAGCCAGATCAACCAGCCAACCAGACCTGCTAGCATTGCAACGACTTCCCACATCTCTATATATGGGCCTAAAGAACTGATCACCAAAACCATAAGTGCAGCAATCATAAAGGGAATTTGCCGGTGTATAATAATATACGAAACTTTGATGGGCCGGATCAATCCAGCAACCCCTAGAACCAAACCAATATTAGCGACAAATGATCCAAAAACATTTCCAAGAGCCAAACCGACCTGACCTTTTAAAACAGAGATCACTGAAACCATTAACTCTGGTGATGTTGTTGCAAGGCTCATAATAATTGATCCAACCAATAACTTTGGAACCTCAAAGCGTAGCGATATCGATATCGCAGCCTCGATAAACCAATATGCTCCCAAACAGAGATATACCAGCCCCAAAAAAAAGACGATGACTAAATACCCCGCACTGACTGAAATAAGATCCACAAATTGCCCCCATTAAGCTGACTATACCATACATTGAATCGGCCACTAATGACAAGAGAATTGAATTGACATGCTGCCATATCTTGCTAATATGAATTCATGATAATTCTTGTTTTTCTCCTAACGCTCATCGATCAATTGTTCAAATGGTCTTCCATAAACAATTATATAGGCCACATAGACTGGGGGATTGTTACTTGGACGCTCCATCTGAATAAGGGAATGTCATTAAGTATTTTTAGCCTTGCTCCTTACCCATTATTGGCCTGCATACAACTGGCTGTATTGGTTTCTTTATATTATTTCAATATGCCAAAATTATCCTATCACTTATGCATTGCTGGCGGCTTAAGCAATCTGTTCGATAGAATCATACATGGTGCCGTCATTGATTATCTTCACTTTCATCTATTCAGATGGTACTGGCCAGCAATAGTCAACTTGGCTGATATCTATTTATGTGTCGGCATGATCTACTGGTTTTACAAGCAATATTCGATAGAGAAGACTAGAATTATTGTGTAAAACCGGCTACAATCGGATGAGTTTAAACTATGATTAATGATGTCTTTTTCCTTTGTTGATAATGAAGCCCGCATCCGCCAGTTTTGGCATGATGAAGATATTTTTAAAAAATCTCTTAAAAAAACGGAAACGAAACCGCGTTATACATTCTATGACGGCCCTCCGTTTGCAACGGGAAAACCCCATCATGGTCACTTACTTGCATCAACCATCAAGGATGTTGTTCACCGCTATTTTACCCAACAAGGTTACTATGTTGAAAGACGGTTTGGCTGGGATTGCCATGGCCTTCCTATTGAGCACGAAATTAACCAATCACTTGGACTACAGGCACATGAAGCGGTAGAACAACTTGGGGTTGCGGGCTACAACCAGGCCTGTAGAGACATTGTCATGCGCTACAGCGAACAGTGGCAAAGCACCATTGAACGCTTAGGACGCTGGGTAGAATTTGACAACGACTACAAAACGATGGATTGCGACTTCATGGAATCAGTATGGTGGGTGTTCCATGAACTCTGGGACAAAGGCATGATTTATGAAGGTGTCAAGGTTGTGCCCTTCTCGACCAGCTTAGAAACCGCACTGTCAAACTTTGAAGCGGGCTCAAACTACCAGTCAGTCCAGGACCCTTCCATTACCGTTCTACTGTCACTGGTAAACCAAGATGCTTACCTGGCGATATGGACAACCACACCATGGACATTACCTGCCAACCAAGCCATTGCGGTATCTCCGGAGATAACCTATGCTTTGGTTGAAATCGAAGGCTATGACAAACCCGTTTGGCTCTGTGAAGCCAATCTTGATGCTATTATTAAAAAAACACCCTATACTGTGATTGAAACAGCCTCTGGTGCTTCACTGGTTGGACAACGCTACCAGCCTTTGTTCCCTGAGCTAAACCATGACCTGGAAGATAGCTGCTTCCAAATATTACCTGCTGATTTTATTGAGACAGATACCGGAACAGGCTTGGTGCACTTAGCCCCCTCTTTTGGTGAAGATGACTACAATGTTTGCCAAGCACACGGAATATTAACATTGCTCTGCCCCATCAATGACCAAGGCAGGTTTAACGAAGAGATTGCTGCTGTTGCAGGCCTCTACATCAAAGATGCTGACAAAGTCATTATAAAAACACTCAAAACAGAGAAACGATTGTTCAACCAAGATGTCATTGAACACAGTTACCCATTTTGTCCTAGATCTGATACCCCCCTCATCTACAAAGCCATTCCCTCATGGTTTGTTGCCGTTAGTAAAATCAAAGACAAACTGGCTGCAAACAATCAAAAAATTCGTTGGGTTCCTGAGCATATCAAAGATGGCCGTTTTGGCAAATGGATTGACAATGCGAGAGACTGGGCCATCTCTCGTAACCGTGTATGGGGCACCCCTATCCCCCTATGGCGCAATGATGTGACTGGCACAATTATTTGTATTTCTTCAGTCCAAGAATTGGCCTCACTCACTGGAAAAACACTAACAGATCTCCATAGAGAACACGTTGATCCGTTAACCTTCGAAAAACCAGGAGAGGAAGGCACCTATCGACGCGTGCCCGAAGTCTTAGATTGCTGGTTTGAATCAGGCTCTATGCCCTATGCGCAAGCACACTACCCATTTAAAAATCAATCTGATTTTGAACAAACCTTCCCAGCAGAATTTATTGCCGAAGGCCTTGACCAAACAAGAGGTTGGTTTTATACCTTAAACATCCTATCGACAATCTTATTCGACCAACCTGCCTTTAAAAACGTGATCGTTAATGGCTTGGTTGCTGCAGAAGATGGGAAAAAAATGTCCAAACGATTGCGTAACTACACTCCCCCTGATGAGCTCATGGCCACATATGGTGCCGATGCGCTGCGCTTATATCTCATCTCCTCTAATCTAACCAAAGGAGAAGAGCAACGTTTCGCCAACAATGGTGTTAAAGACATCACCAGAACCACATTATTACCATGGTATAATGCCTTTAAATTTTTTCAAACTTATGCCGAAATTGATCAGTGGCAAAGCTGCACAACCCCGCTGCCTTACACCAAATTGGATCAATGGATCGTTTCAAGACTTCAAACCCTCATTGAAGGTGTTAATCAAAACATGCAGGCGTACAAACTCTATTTGGTTGTACCGCCATTACTGTCATTCATCGACGAACTGACCAATACGTATATCCGCATGAACCGTAGCCGATTCTGGGGAGATGGACAATCCGATGACAAGAATGCCGCCTACCAAACCCTCTTCCAGGTTTTAAGCACACTGTCTAAACTGATGGCACCATTTGCACCTTATCTATCTGAACACATTCACCTAAGCTTAAAACCTTTTAGCTCAGAAGATACCGAACAATCTGTGCATCTTTGTGATTATCCAACGGTGGATGTCACTCGACAAAATATACAATTGGAGACCGGGGTTCAAATGCTGCAAGAGATTATCACAATGGCGCGAAACCAGCGTGTGTCTGCACAGATCAAAACCAAAACGCCACTTCAAAGCATCACCATCATTCACAAAGACCCAGCAATCATCGAAGCTCTTGCACAATTAAGTGACCGGCTAAAAGTCGAGCTCAATGTCAAAGAGGTTCATTTCAGCCAAGATGAAGCACACTATGTCACGCTCTATGCAAAACCAAATTTACCCATATTAGGCAAAAAATACGGCAGACAACTACCAGAAATTAAAGCCATCATTGCCAACCTAGCAGACTCAGAACTGAGAACCTATGAAGCCACTGGCACACTGACACTTGATAAGACCGATTTTGAAGCAGGCGATCTTTTAGTCTTACGTGAGATAAAGTCCAATGTTAAGGCAGTATCCAATTGCCACATTACCATATCTCTTGATACCACACTTACAGAGACTCTAATTCAGGAAGGTTTGGCAAGAGAAGTCATTTCTCAAATTCAAAAAACACGTAAATCTTTGGATCTCGCTGTAGACCAAAGGATTCGTTTGGTTGTTTCTGGAAATACCGCCACAACGTCATTATTTAAAGCGCATGAGGACTATATTCTGAAAGAAGTATTGGCGCTGGACTGGCAGCACTATGAAGCTGAACAAAATCATATATTTGATCAAATCGAGGGATCATTCAGTATTGTCTTACATGACGAAGAATAAGCAAAAACAAAACTGATTAAAAGCGCAAACACGGTATTGCATTCACATACCGCTAAGCGTACAATGATTTAAGTCATATATATATGGAGATATTATGCAAGCTTTAGATCAAAAATCTCAGCAATCCTCACCTTATATTTCGTCATTCGCATTAGCGCTAGCCATTACTGTTGGGTTTGGCCTTACAGGCGGTATATCATTGACCGCAAGCTATTTAAAACCCATATTAACCGTCCTGCCGGAGCCAATGTTCAACCTACTGTTGAATATCGTGTTATGTGCCAATATTGCGCTATGGACAGGCATTCAATTTACCGGCATGAAAGGCCTGTTTTCATACATACAAGCCTCCCCTAAAGATAAATATGACAAAAGAATGGATACCATTAAAAGCTACTATCCCCAACATGAAGCTGACTGGGCTACTATTGAACATCTGGTACAGGCAAGAATTCGTGATGAACAAAAGGTTAGCCTGAAAAATCTAGACCTTGTGCAGGAGCAAATATCAAAAGACTCAGCATGGGTATCTCAGTGGTGGGCTCTTGGAGGCTTATACAAAGATTATCTATATAGTATGGCAAATACGGGCCAGCTAATAACTAGAAATAGTTACTTAAATGCGATAATACAACCTGGGGAGACAATTTCGACAAGTAGCCCAGTCAATGAGGATTTAAAGGAAATTGTAAACTTAGCCTACCAGGCTATAGAACTTGACTGTCCTCAATGGCAATTCAAGGCAGAAAGAGCGCTTCACAATACCATTAAAAGTGTTGTGTACCCAATGACGTTAATCAATGCTTTCATGATCAATAATATTGGCTTCATCATGTTTGGCGCCATGTCATTCATTCAAGTGATGGGCTTAAGCAATCCAATATTAATGTGGACCGCGGTTGGTTATTTTGGGCTGGTGGGATCGCTCAGCGCATTGAGCTTTTCAGGCCCCAGCATTCTTGGAGCTATAGACACATTGTTTGGCTACAACGCACAAGCTCAAAAAAGCCTATCAGACCTAAGAAAGCTCAGCAAGTCCAGTGGATTTTTCCCACTTCCTTCATATGCTCAAAAAGCTTTGGCTATTTTTATGGGCGCAGGGATCGCTGTTGGTAACTTCATGGCCAATATTGCTTTTGGCGAAGTACTATTTGCAGGAAAAAGTTTATTTGATGCAACGTTAATGACAAGTGTTTTTTCAGCACCTTTTTCAGCCTCTACCCCAAGTATCATTCTTGGTGTGGTTGGCGGCATCACAACCTGGGCTCTTATGAGTATTATGTTTATTGCTGGCACACTCACCATCAATCTTCCAAACCCCAGTGACACTAAAGAATCAGAATCCTCTACCGTCAGAAGTCTGTTTGAGCGTGGCGCAGCAATTTGTCTCGCAGCCTTCTCATTGGCTTCAGGTGCAGCATTGTATCTTGGCCGCAGTATCGGCCCATTTCTCAGAGCTCACATTGCACCTTTAATGCTCATCTCATTGAGCATTGTGGGCATACTAGGATGTTACCAACGGTGCAGTGATGATGAAAACACCCTCTTGACCAATATGATTGTGAGCATCTCAATGATCTCAACAACATTTGTATCATATTATCTCAATGTGCTGCCCTCAAGCATCTACTTTCAAGTATTACCAAAATCTTTGGGATATCTTGCAGCTGCCACAACCAGCGTTGCAAACCTTGAGCTGTCACTACCGATATTTAAAAGTGGCTGCCATACCCTAAATAATGCGACACCGAAGTTATTGCCTGAAAGCACATCTTTAAAAGATTCAAGCCGATCGTTTGGTGAGATGATTCGCAACATGATCCCAGGAGTCTAAATAATGCCAGACACATACTTTGGTCATGAGAGCGTCTCAACAGATGAAAAAAAAGAGCGTGTAAACCATGTTTTTGACCAAGTATCAGATGTCTATGACTCAATGAATGACGCCATGTCGTTGGGCATCCACCGGCTCTGGAAACGCCAAGCAGTTTTATCACTCGATTGCTCTGAAAGTGATGTTGTTGCAGACCTTTCTTGTGGGACAGGTGATATCAGTCAATTAATATTGCCATCAATTCCCTATGGAAAGCTTTACTGCATTGACCCCAATGCTAAAATGCTTGAAGTGTGTAAAACCAGACTGGAAAAACGCTCCAACCCAAACATTCAGTTTGTTCAATCCTCAGCAGAGGCACTTAGCTTACCTGAAAAACTTGATAAATTAATTGTTAGTTTTGGAATCAGAAACTTTAGTGATGAAATTAAGGGTCTTGAGAGAATATACCAATCCATGAAGGCTGGTGGAAAAATTGTCATCATGGAGTTTAACCCGCCAGAGTCTGGCGCTTTTGAAACCCAATATAGCATTTACTTAAAATATGTTATTCCATGCTTAGGCAGCTTACTAGGACAAAGCAAAAGCAGCTACCAGTATCTTGCTGACTCAATTGCCATGCAACCAACGCCAGAACAACGGATAAAAACGCTCGAGAGTGTCGGATTCGAGTTTATTAAACACACCCCTCTAACGATGGGTGTTATTGGCCTATTTGAATGTTACCGCTGCAAATGATTCTCGATAGCCTATTAAACCAACTGTCTCCATTACTCTGCCAAAACCATGAAGGCTTTCAGCGCTTTGCACAGCAATACTTAGGTGACGTTATTGCGATAAGGCTTGGGCCGTTTCATAAACACCTATATATCCACCAATCGGGTCTACATGTATGTGAGCGTCAGACATCCCCACTTTCTACGATCCACATTCACATTCACCTTGAAGGTAAAAAGCGTTATACCCTCTCAATTGAAGGGGATCAAAAAATGGGGATCATTTTTTGCCAACTATTAACCAAAGACTCCATGAACCTTTTTGGTCTATTGGATGATATATTACCAAGCCCTGGTGCGCTCTTTGCCATTGAGAGCATTAACGCTATTAAAAAAACAACACAGTGTCTTAAGGGGCATGCTAAAAACCAAACTATTGATTTTATCTGCTATGAAAAAGGCTGGTGTGTTACTCAGCAGGAAGCCAACCGACAATACGAAGAAATTTTTCATTTAAAGACAATGGTTGAACAATTAAAATCATACTAACGCATTATTTCTTTGCATCAAACGCACCTTATCTGTAGAGTGGTGCCTATAACGGTTGTTACAAGAAGATTGGATGCTTTACAAAACCAGGCGAATTATCTCAATGATTAAGGTCCTATGCAAATATGGATTGGATCAGCATATTATTTCTAAATATTTTGCACCTTCGGTCATGCTCAAAGTGCTTCCACGGTACCAAAAATACCATCAGTTAAGCCTGGGTGAGAAGTGTTACCATGTATGTGTCGAGCTAGGACCATTATTTGTGAAGTTTGGTCAGCTCATTTCAATTAGGCACGATTTATTCCCTGAGGATATCACGGAGCCCTTATCGCAACTACAAGACAATGTGCCTCCTTTTGATAATGACACTGCCTTTAAAACAATCGAATCGGATTTAAACAACAGCATTGGGGATCTGTATCAAAGCTTTGATCCTAAGCCAATTGCGAGCGCTTCAATCTCACAGGTGTACCAAGCAACGCTAACGGATGGCTCAGCCGTTGTTGTCAAAGTATTAAGGCCTGGAATAAAAAGAATGTTAGCGATTGATATTGGCATACTACGTAGAATTGCGAAAATGATGAGCCTTAGGCTACAAATAGACAACAGCATATTCCAAGCATTGATTGAAGAGTATGACTATACTTTAAACCAAGAGCTCAACCTAAAGCATGAAGCCTGTCACTACAGTCAAATGCAACATCATTTCAAAGAAGATGCGCGGTTATATGTGCCTAAAGTGTATTGGTCTCATACCTCAGAACTTGTTTTAACGATAGAGAAAGTTTCTGGCATCCCCATCGATGAAATCAAACACTATCCTGATGTCAATCGTAAAAAATTGGCTGTCAATGGCGTGAATATTTTTTTCACTCAAGTCTTCCAACATCGGTTTTTTCATGCTGACATGCACCCAGGCAATGTCTTTGTTGATATTAGTCAACCAGATGAGCCAAAATATATGGCGGTTGACTTTGGGATAGTGGGTGTATTGGCTCCTATCGACCAGTACTATTTGGCTGAAAACTTTTTAGCATTTTTTCATCGTGATTACAATCGTATCGCTTCACTTCATATTGAGGCTGGATGGGTTGGGAAAACCACCGATTTGGTTAAGCTTGAAAGCGCCATCAGGCATGTGTGTGAACCCATATTCTCTCGTTCTATTGAGGAGATTTCTATTGCCGAGCTCATGCATCGTTTGATTGAAGTTTGTAAGCCTTTTGACTTAAGAATACAGCCTCAGCTACTGATTTTACAAAAAACCCTTTTTCATGTAGAGGCACTTGGACGATCGTTGTACCCTCAGCTCAATCTTTGGGAAGCTGCAGAGCCCTTTATCTCAGATTTCATGAAACAACGAGCTGGGGTGAAAACTGGATGGAAAGCTCTGAAACAGGAGTTGCCGAGACTATTAATCAATTCACCCAAACTACCTTTTTTACTTCAAGAACATTTATCAAAGCCTGCTGAAACCATAACACCAAACCAAAACCATAACGCATCCTTGTTCATTGCAGGACTTATCATTGGAGTAATATTAGCAAACCCTAGGTACTTGACAAACATAAACATCTATTACATAATATCGCAGATTTTAATAATGACATTTTTATGGAAACGAATAAAATAGCACGCCTTATTCTACTACCCCTCCTTCATGTTTCCACACTTGGGAGCCCACAATCATTAAGCCTTGATGATGCCGTTGAACAATATAAAACGCATAACCCTGAAATCCATCATATTCAAAAGCAGCTGCTCATTACGGAACAAAAAATTGCTCAAAGCAATAAACCCTATTCACCATCCCCAAAACCTATTGAAATTAACGTAGCGCCTTTTGAAGATAAAGCGGTTATTAGTACTGGCATTCGTGCAGACTTACCAACAGGTGGCCAATTAGAGGCACATTATCGCTCAACATTGGATGATCATGATCAGTATAGTATAAAAATTCATCAGCCCATCACTCAAAATATTGCTAAAATTGAGCGGGCTATTCAGCTTATTGACCAAGAAATTCAGCAGCTACAATATCGTGACAATTACCAAGATAAAATTTTACAGTTTAAAAAACGCTATCGTCAAATTGTGCTACAGCAGCGGATGGTTGAAGATAAAAAACAACAACTGGACATCTTAACCAGTCACTCAAAAGAACAAGATGTGCGATACAAATATGGTGAGATTTCAAAATCAGAACTCAATATCAGCCAAACCGCACTTGAAGAACAACGTCTAAATACCTTGAAAGATGAACAACTCTTAGAAATGGCCATGATTACATTAAAAGTTGAAATGTTTATCAATATTAACAAAATCATAGTGCTAGATACCGACATTCACTTTACCAATAACATACCCACCCCCTCTGAAACCATTAATCAAGCAGTTCGATTGAATACCCAGAGTCAAATAGCAAAACTACAGTACCAACGAGCAAAATACCAAAAGAAGATTTTTGAAAAAAAGCAGCGCCCTGCTCTATCTCTGTATGGCAGCATTGACCAGGATCAGAAAACTTCTGCGGGAATCTCACTGAAATTTAATCTGCCTACACAGACAGACCAATTTGAAAGGAACTTGCAAACATTGCAATACCAGCAATCTGCTATGCAAGCCTATCATGCCAATAATACCTTACGAACCACAATCCATCAAACCCTGATCAATCTTCAGCACCAACAAGCGTTAATCAGTGTTGCTGCAGATCACTTAAAACACCAACAGCAAAAGTATGCTGCCGACTCTATTAAATTCAAATACCATCACATTTCGGCAGAAGAATTCCAACAATCTTCTCAAAAAGTCAATTCCGCTTATCAACAGGCACTAGGTGCGCAGATCTCTTATTGTAACCTTTATGAAGATTTACAAAAAATGACCGGCCAATTTGAGCCTTTAATCAACACTCAGGATAATACCCATGCATAAAATATCATTTTTCCTTATTCCTTTAATGGCCATAAGCCAAGCGTTAACGGTTAGCAGTCAACCAGTTCCTCAAGAGTTACTGCTTAAAGGTGAATTATGCTCTAGCAATGCGCAAGTCATTCAGCTACCTTTTGATGCTCAACTCACGCCTATTGCGGACTTCAATAGCATTGTTAGTAAAAATCAACCCTTATTTGCCATCTCATATATGAGCAAAGATAATAGCTTGGCAAAAGTTATTTATGAGTTCTTCCAAAAAGAAATTCGAGTGGAGATTGCTGATAAAAAGCACCAAATGATGCATGAGCTGCTTCAAATTGAAGCGACTTCTGCGCTTTCGTACCAAGACGCTGTACAGGCGTATGAAGAAGAGAAGGCTGGACTGCATAATGTTAAAAGCACATTAGTTTCTGAGCTTAAAAACCACAACAAAGTGTTTTTAGATATTGAGCATCTTCGAACAGCCTCACTGAGTCAAATTGATGAGTTCATCCAACAGCAAATTCCAAACCAAGTGTTGGCAACTCACGATGGTATCTTTCTTTCCTCAGTGGCTGATACCTCTCAAACCAGCCCTGCATTTTATAAAAAACTAACCAATATCGCCCGCATTGTTGACAATCAAACCTTTGAGCTTCATGTTAAGGTCAATGAGAAACAAGTTGGTCAATTACAAGCAGGGCAAGACGTTGATGTCAATATCGCCTCTTTGGACAAAATCCTTCAAGGGCATATTGCAACGATCGGCCATTTTCCAGAACAAAGTACTTCAGGCAATCACAGTTACCCCATCGTCATCAAACTAGAATCTCTAGAAGCAGTGACACTTAACCAACTTCGAGTTGGCATGAATGCCAGTGTTAGCATTAAAATGGGTGAGGAAGAGATGATTATGATACCGATAACTGCCGTACAAACTTTATATGGGAACAATACCGTCAAAGTTAATGCGAGCGGTACCAACGAGTCCAGGAACGTCACTTTGGGCATTGTGAGTGGTATGGATATTCAAATTACATCTGGTTTAGACGTTGGCGAGGAAATCATTGAGCATCATTAAACTACATAATATTACCAAAACTCATGATGAGGTGATTTTACAAGACCTCAACCTTGAAATCAGCGATGGTGAATTTGTGATTATTACAGGCCCCTCTGGCTGCGGTAAAAGCTCGTTGCTACAAATTTTGGGCTTGATTGAGCCTGCAACATCTGGACAATATATCATCGATCATGAAGATATTAAAGACCTTAGTCCCAATAGGATTGCCGTATTGCGCCATGCTCTTTTTGGATTTATCTTTCAACGATATCATCTAATTGAGCACTTGACGATCCTTGATAACATTCTATTACCACTACAGTATGGTGAGCACCATGATGGCCCTGAGCGTGCTCAGGAGTACATGCAATCACTTGGGATTGATCATTTGAAGAACCGTCATCCTAGTCAACTGTCTTATGGACAACAACAACGTGCCTCTATTGCACGTGCGATGATCACACAACCAAAGATCATTTTAGCAGATGAGCCCACCGGATCATTAGATCCAGAAAATTCTATTCTTGTTATGGAAGAACTCAGAAAGATCCATAACCAAGGTCAAACTGTCATTTTGATCACACACAATCTTGAGCTGATTCAAAAAACGGACATTCATTATAAAATCGAGAATAAACAGATGGTAAGGGTTTCATGATTCATTTAGTAAAAGAAGCACTCAAACAATATCGTTACCGATGGAAAATGGCCATGTTTTCATCATTGGGTGTGATTGTGGCGACACTAGCATTGGTTGCATCGGGGCATATTACCAACATTACTAAAATGCACATGTTATCTGAGTTCTCACAACAAGGTACGAACCTGCTCACGCTCATGATCAGCGATCCAGAAAATAGGCTTTCTATAGAGGATATTAGCCGTGTTATGGCTGATACACCACATGTTAGCTCATTCCACCCACTCTGCCAAACGCAAATTTCTTATGATGAAAATATCCAAATCAGCATCCTGGGCACATCAGTTAATTACCCAGACTTACTCAGAACACAGGTTATTGAAGGCAGAGACCTTCATCCAAATGACATCAAGCCCTATCTTGTACTGTCCAAAGAACTGCAACAATCCTTGAAACAAGAAGGTTTACTGCTATCTACTCAGAGCCAACTATTAGGGGATTTTGGCGTACTTGAGGTCATTGGCGTTGTCGATGGATATCGTGCTCCCAATATGATCAGTCAAAACAGCAATGGTATTGGCATTACCTCATTAGAAACACTTGCCTCTTTGGTTCCAAATGCCTCACCAAATATGATCTACGTCGCTGTAGATAGTCCGGAAGCTATTGACCAAGTAACCCACCTTATCACTGGTAAAATAAAATACCTCCACCCATCAATATCGATTAATGCCTTTCCCATTAGCGCCTTACTGTCTATGACCAACACCATGAGTGATGGACTTAATGTCATTGCTTATGCCGTTGTTGCTATTTGTTCATTGCTCGGTGGCATTGGTATCATGAATATGACCATTGCCAATATCACGGAGAGAAAAAGTGAAATGGCACTTCGAATCGCATTTGGGGCCAAGCAAAGTCATATTCGGCGTATGCTCATTATAGAAACATGCATTTTATGTCTGGCCAGTGGCTTTATGGGCGCATTATTGGGCCTCATTATCAGTTACTATTTTGCGCAATTTAATGGCTGGGATTTTGTTTTCACTCCCTCAACATTACCAGGCAGCATCATCTTCTCTCTTTTGGTAGCCACTTTTGCGGCCCAATACCCTGCCTATTTAATCCAAAAAATACCCGTTGCATATCTGCTCAAAGGTGAATAATATAAGATAAGCTATACTTGAATGGATTCATGGAAGATTGTTATATTATTAACGCTCAGCGAAGCCCACGTGGCATTGGTAAGCCCACGGGATCTTTGTATAGGATCACTGCCGTGAATCTATTGGCACAACTCTTAGATGCCGTGACGACTCCAGATTTATCTCATGAGATTGAGGAGGTCATTACCGGTTGTGTTATGCCCGTTGGTGAACAAGGGGCAAACATTGCCCGCTCTGCCATACTGTGCTCTCGATTACCCATTCATGTACCTGGTATGCAAATCAACCGATTTTGCTCATCAGGATTGGATGCGATTAATCTGATGGCTTATAAGATAATGGCAGGACAGGCAAACATAGCGATTGCCTCAGGTGTTGAGTGCATGTCAAGAGTGCCTATATTGGCTGATGGCGGCGCCCTTGTTGCAGATCCTCGTGTTGCATTTAGACACAACATTATTCCACAAGGAATCAGTGCTGACCTGATAGCAACGTATTTYCAATATAGCCGGACCCAATTAGATTCATTTGCCCTATCTAGCCAACAAAAAGCCAAAAATGCCATGGCGAAAAAGTTATTCAAGTCGATCACACCTATTGTTAACATCTTAGGAAACGTGGTACTTGAAGAAGATGAACACCCCAGACCTGATACCACCCTTGAAGCTTTAGCAGACCTAAAACCCAGCTTTGCCATGATGGGCGCTCTAGCAGGTTATGATGATGTCGCATGTTATCAATACCCTGCAGTTGAGAAAATACAACATCGGCACCATGCAGGAAATTCATCGGGGATTGTTGATGGCGCTGCTGCAGTCCTGTTGGCCAGTCGCCATGCCATTAAAAAACACCAGTTACAACCCTTAGCGCGTATTGTCAGTACCGGCCAAGTAGGCATAGATCCTACCATCATGCTAACCGGTCCGATTGAAGCCATTCAGCAAACGCTCAAACGAGCAAAACTCACCATTGAGGATATTGATTTATGGGAAATCAATGAAGCATTTGCTGCAGTCGTGCTCAGAATTACCGACCAGCTCAGCATTCCTTTGAAACGGGTTAACGTAAACGGAGGCGCTATTGCTTTTGGTCACCCACTTGGCGCAACGGGTACTATGCTCATGGGCACATTAATCGATGAGCTGCATCGAAAAAAGAAACGCTACGGGTGCGTGGTCTTATGTACTGCAGCTGGTATGGCCAGTTGCACGATAATCGAACGGGTCTAATATGAAACACTTTACACATTCCACCACCGATCAGATCATGCATATTGAATTTGATATGCACGATAAAAGCGTCAACTTACTTAACAACAGCACCCTGCTTGAACTTAAGCAGTTGATTAAAACGGCCAACTCCGATAAGAACGTATATGGTGTCATCATTTCAAGTAAGAAAGAACACTTTTGTCTCGGTGCAGACGTGCCCTTCATCCTACGTATGATAAAAAATCATCCAAAACCTCAAGATTTGTATGAAAAAGTATGGGAAATGCAATCACTTCTTAGCAACTTTAAGAAACCAACTGTTTGCATCGTACATGGTCAATGTTTGGGTGGTGGACTGGAATTAGCGCTTGCCTGTCATTACCGAATCGGTATTTCTGGCACAAAACTACGGCTGGGACTGCCAGAAGTAAGACTGGGCATCATGCCAGGATTGGGTGGAACCCAACGCTTACCAAGACTGATTGGCCTAGAGCCTGCACTAAATATGCTATTAAAAGGCACAACAGTGAGAGAAGACATTGCTGCTAAACAAGGACTCATTGACGAACTTGCTACAACAAAAAATCAAGCCCTACATACTGCAAAAGCACTATTACAAAAAAAGACTTTACCCAACGATAAAGCCGTCTCACTCTATAAGCCTGAACATGTCATGACCTTATCTGCTGCTTTTGCACTGACAAAAAAGCAATCTCAGGGCTGCTATACCAATGTTGAGAATTTACTCCAGGCCATTTACGAAGGTCACTTGGTTGATTTAGACAACGGCTTAAAAACAGAAACAGAGTATTTTGTTAAAACATTACTAGAACCTACGACCCAGAATATGATTAAAACGTTGTACATTGACCGCCAACACTTAAGAAAGCAAGCGAAAAAGTCACTCAGCACCACCCCCATAACAACTCTTGGTGTGATTGGTGGAGGGTTCATGGGAGCAGGCATCGCTGCCCATGCCCTCCAGCAAGGGCTCAACGTTGTGATTATTGAGCAAAACAATAAAGCGTTACAATTGGCCAAAACACGTCTTGATGAACTGCAGCAAAAATATCCACCTGGAAAAATCGGCAAACTTACCATAAGTACTGACATGCATCCTTTAAAGACGTGCCAAGTAGTGATTGAAGCGGTTTATGAAGACATGGCACTCAAACAAAACATTTTGCAACAAGCAGAACATTATTTAGACCAGAAGGCTATTTTAGCCAGCAATACCTCAACCATCCCTATCACCCACTTGGCATCTGTACTCAAAGATCCAACCCGGTTTGTTGGCATTCACTTTTTTTCTCCTGTTGCAAAAATGCAATTGATCGAAATCATCCAGGGTCAAAAAACTCAGCTTAAAACACTGGATATTGCTCGAGGCTTAACTGCAGCCCTCAATAAAGTACCCATTACTGTTAAAGATACGCGTGGCTTTTACACGTCACAAATCGTGATGGGTTATATATTTGAAGCCATCACCTTAATCACCGAAGGTGCCAATCCCATTGAAATAGAACATGCCGCCAGGCAAATAGGCATGCCAACCCCGCCGCTTGCACTTCTTGATGAAATTGGCATTGATATTGCTTGGCATATTATTCAAGAAAACCACAAAGACCCTGAGTCACCCCCACTAGCCAATGCGGCTATTGAGCTAATAAATGAACTTTACAGTCATACGCGTCTAGGACGCAAAACCCAGCAAGGGTTCTACAGTTATCAGCCAGAAAAACATCTATGGCCTGAGATACTTCATAAATATCCAGCAAAAGAACATCTGTTTGAAGACCTTAAAAAGCGCTTACTGAATATTCAAGTCACCATGGCACACACCATACACCAACAAGGTCTCATCAAAAAAGAAGATGCCAATGTGGGTGCAATCTTAGGACTAGGATTTTGCCCCTGGAGTGGTGGCCCGATGTTTGTCTCTCCAGAGACATCATAACCCACATCAATGCCACCTACTCACTCAGCATATGCCTGACCTAGTTCACCATTAAGACTTAGCAATATGTAATATATGCTAGCATTATGGCAACTTACTTGGGTCTTTGTTAGATAAACGAACAATCCATTCTGAACCATCGCCCGTTTCATCTCCTCACATAAACATGTCATCTTTTAACCCTACCATGCAAAATATTAATCTCGCAGAAAAATAGCCCAGGGACTGAATGCCTTGTAGGCGCATGATATAATCTAATAAAAAAATGAAATTATGCACGTAAGACAGAAACTATGAAGCGAATCGCAACTTGAAATTAAGATACACAAAGACAGCATCGTACCGAAAGGATCATTCCAAAATCGCCTAGATATTGTGCATGCTATCATCGAAGATAATCTCTCTATTTCAGAGTAAGCATTTCAAGGATGTCATAACCTACACCAGGTTACCATAGGAAATCAGGTTAACATTGGTCTCAGAGCATTTAGCAGCTGTACCAACCTGAAACAAGCATCCATTGGTGCTTTCACAAATATTGGTAAACTGGCTTTTTATGAATGTGTGTCGCTCAACAACGTATCACTTGGTGCCGAGCAAACAGTAGACAGTGGTTAATTCCTCAGCTGCCACAGTATTAAGCACCTAACTATTGACCTAGAAGCAAGATCAAGACGAGAGAGCTTAACATCATGAAAGGACATGAATCCATTCGCCTCGGTAAAGCATTAGCACTCAATAGTCATGCATTCCATACACTGCCAAAACTGAAAACCATTAGTTGCAGCTTCATCCAAGCATTCGATCATACCAAATGTATAGCACTCGCAAAATCTCAAACAATACAACTTATCAGGCAACCTTGGCTATTCTTAGCCTGACCCTATAATCGACATGACGGTATTGCAGATATTGCAAACAGAGCTTCCACTAAAAACATATTCACCATTTTATCCATTTGCTGAAATCGACGCTATACCCAAACAGCAGAAGACGTCATGATTGCCCTTGCGGCCACACCTGAGATGCTTATACTGACCCCACAACACGACCATGCTGAAATAGCAGAAGGCACATCACAGACCATCTCAGCAGAATCTGTTAAGGTCATACCAACATACAAACTTGCTCTCCGTATGATTTGTTCTTTCCTTCCACCCCAACCAACCTTTAGACCAGAATACTCCTATGATCATAATAGGCTTGCTCCCAAGAAGAACCCTTCTATAAAAAATTCTGGCTAATATCTAGTAAAAGTTAATAACTGTGCTATAATAGCACACACTGACATTACCGGAAAGGCATTGATAATGAGCAAAAAACTAAGAAACATCGCAATTATTGCACACGTAGATCACGGTAAAACCACACTGGTTGACAAGCTTTTAGAACAATCTGGCACCATGAAAGCCGGTGAAAACAGAGTCATGGACTCTAACGATCTAGAAAAAGAAAGAGGCATTACCATTTTGGCAAAAAATACTGCCATTAACTGGAAGGACCATCATATTAATATTGTCGACACCCCAGGACACGCAGATTTTGGTGGTGAGGTAGAACGAATCCTGTCTATGGTTGACACTTGCCTACTACTTGTTGATGCCGTTGAAGGACCAATGCCACAAACGCGTTTTGTGACCCAAAAAGCCTTCCAACATGGCTTAAAACCCATTGTTGTTGTGAACAAAATTGATCGTGATGGCGCACGTTGTGATTGGGTTGTAGACCAAGTTTTTGAACTGTTTGATCACTTAGGAGCCAGTGATGAACAGTTGGACTTCCAAGTGATGTATGCTTCAGCCATCAATGGCTTTGCCACACCTGACCCAGACATGGCCAGTGATACCATGGCACCGCTTCTTGATATGATTCTTGAACATGCTCCTGCACCTGATGTTGATCATGATGGTCCTTTTCAAATGCAAATTACCAGCCTTGACCACTCATCTTATGTTGGTACTATCGGTATTGGAAGAATTCAGCGCGGCAGTATCAAACCCAATACACCGATCAAAGTCATCAACCGTGAAGGCGCGATTCGTTCCAGTCGGGTACTACAAGTCTTGGGGCACATGGGGCTAGAGCGTTATGAATCAGAAGAAGCTCAAGCTGGTGACATTATTGCCGTTACTGGTGTTGGTGAGTTAGACATTTCAGACACACTCTGCTCACCTGAACACGTTGAAGCACTTCCAGCTCTTAGTGTTGATGAACCGACAATTTCAATGGTCTTCTCCGTTAATGATTCACCTTTTGCTGGCCAAGATGGTGAATTTCTAACATCGCGTCAAATCAGAAAACGTTTGATGGATGAAGCAGAGCATAATGTTGCCTTGAAAATTGGTGATGCTGGCTCTAGCGAAAAATTCTTAGTATCTGGACGAGGAGAGTTACACTTATCTATCCTCATTGAAAATATGAGACGGGAAGGTTACGAACTTGCTGTGAGTCGTCCTCAAGTTATTTTAAAAGACATTGATGGCGTCACTTGCGAACCTTATGAGTCAGTAACAATCGATGTTCTGCAAACACACCAAGGAAGTATCATTGAAAAACTCAATGCAAAGCGTGGAGTGCTTGTTGATATGGTTCCTGATGAACATGGTAGAGTTCGAATGGACTATGAGGTTCCCTCTCAAGGCCTGTTCGGTTTTCAAAGTGAGCTAATCAGCATGACTCAAGGAACTGGCATCATGCACCATGTCTTCTTGGAATATCGCCCTTATAGCGCGATGGACAAACAATTTAGACACCAAGGTGCTTTAATCAGCATTGCGCAAGGTACTGCAACAACTTACGCCCTATTCAACATCCAAAGTCGTGGTCGCATCATGATCAACCCTGGTGATGATGTCTATGAGGGTATGGTTGTTGGCTTACACAGCCGTAGCAATGATTTGGTGGTAAATGTTTGTAAGACCAAACAGCTTACCAATGTTAGGGCCTCAGGGACAGATGACAACCTGATATTAACGCCACCATTAAAGTACTCATTAGAACAGGCTCTTGGCTTGATCACTGATGATGAACTTGTTGAGATCACGCCTAAATCCATTCGTATCAGAAAGAAGTTCCTAAAAGAGCATGAGCGAAAACGTGCCAGCAGACAGAACTAAACTTGCTAAGATCAACATATATGCTAAAATAGGATTGCTATGAACGAAATCATTAAACAGGAACTGCTCAAACGATTGGCACAACATGGCTGGGCTAATAAAGTTGATTTAAAAATTTCACGCACCAAAAGTGCAGATCATGGCGATTACTGCTCCAATGTTGCGATGATGCTAGCAGGGAAGTTGGATCTTCCTCCCATGAAAATTGCACGCAAGATTCAGGCAATTATTGATCATCCTGATATCACGCGTACCGATGTTGCAAGCCCAGGTTTCTTAAACTTCTTTATCACTCGGGATTTCACGCCCTTAATCCAAGGCATTATTGATGAAGATGCTGCATTTTTTGCACCGGATATTGGGAAAGGCAGCCAGGTTCACCTAGAATATGTCTCTTCAAACCCAACCGGACCCGTTCATGTTGGCCACGGGCGATCAGCGGCCTATGGTTCGTCCCTAGCAAACATCCTACGACAAACAGGCTTTAATGTTCATACGGAATACTATGTCAATGATGCCGGTCTACAAATTGATATCTTAACAGCCAGTATCTGGCTTTGTATCTTAAACATACAAGTTCCTAATGGCTGCTACACTGGTGACTATTTAAATAGAATCGCCGTCGACCATCCAGAAATTAACACACAGATTCCTGATGATTTGCAAAACCTCTTGGCCAACTGGCCTGAGGAAGACATGACACCCGCTATAGAAACACTCATAGCCTGCTGCAAGTCTCACTTAAAAATGAATTACACCACGCTAAAAAAATGGGTTGTGCAAGACATCACCCAACAAATAGAAACTGATTTAGCAGAATTTGGTGTGACTTACAATGCATGGTTTCATGAATCAAGCCTGGTTGAGAACCAACAGATCGATAAACTAATCAATACGTTAGAGACCAACGGACACACTTATGAGAAAGATGGTGCCGTCTGGTTTAAATCTTCTGAATATGGTGATGAGAAAGATCGAGTCCTTAAACGGTCAAACGGTATTTGGACATATTTTGCAAACGATCTTGCTTACCACCAAAAAAAGTTTGAGCAGTCTCCTGATAGAATGATTGATGTCTTTGGTGCAGACCACCATGGATATGTCCCAAGAGTTGTTGCAGGACTCACGGCATTGGGGATGGATAGTGAGCGATTTCGTTGTATATTGATTCAATTTGCAAGCCTCTATCGCGGTAAAGAAAAATTAGCAATGTCGACAAGGAGCGGGCAATTTATCACATTAAGAACCCTCTATGAAGAAGTCGGCGTTGATGCTGCCAGGTTTTTTTACTGCATGCGACGGTCTGATCAGCATTTAGATTTCGATCTGGAACTGGCCAAAAGTCAAAATAGCCAAAATCCAGTTTATTACATTCAGTATGCCCATGCTCGTATCCAAAGCATTTTTGCAAAGCATGGCCAATATATCCCAACGACATCCCACTGGCAACAACCAAGCCATGATGAAGTTCAGCTCATTGAGCTCCTATCTCAGTATCCAGAGGTGCTTATCAAAGCCAGTGGTAAAACGGAAGTTTATCGGTTGTGTCAATACCTATTAGATATCGCAACGCTGTTTCATAAGTACTACAACAACACCCCCATACTGTCTGACGTTATTAGCGAGCGCTATCACCGGCTACTCCTGTGCTCTTTAACCGCAAAATGTATTAAACAAGGTTTGTCTCTTCTCAACATCAGTGCACCGGAGTCCATGTAGTGCCTCGCTTAAGAATTCGTTATCCTCTGACGGTTATTGCCATCATCGCTTTAGCCGTGACCTTACCCAGCACGATCCCGTCTCCTTCACAAACCCATGCTCAGATGTCTGAAAACCCTGATTTAAACAAAGGGTTTTACTTACGACTTCATGCGCCTGTGAAACTACCTGCAACCATCCCTCATAAGAATAGTGGAGAGATGACCTATGTGGGCCCTTTAGCGCACATAAAAGCATGCCACAACCAGCGAGCCAAGATAAAACCCCTGTATCCTGGACTCAACACAGATATCGTTAAAATTAATTAATATGTTGTTTTGTAGAAGCATTCAAACATTTTCCTTGCAATAAATTTAAAAATGACTATACTCATAAATAGCGGGGTGGAGCAGTCTGGCAGCTCGCCGGGCTCATAACCCGGAGGCCGTAGGTTCAAATCCTACCCCCGCTACCAAATTTATTACGTAATTAAACCCCTTTTGGGGTTTTTTGCTTCATAGGGGGAAAATGAATCAAATTAATGAGATAATAAAAGCTGCAGTAACAGCTTGCGACATGAAACTTTATGGGATTGATAATACCCATGAAGGGATTACTGTATATATCGAAAAAAATGATGGCGTGATCAGCATTTCTGATTGTGAGATTGTTATGAAACAAATAAACTATAGCACTGATACAGACCATTTACATATAGAGGTGTCCTCAAAAGGCGCATACCCTCTCCTCTTCACCCTTGAGCACTTTCAAGAGGCGCTCGGCGAAAACGTCAAAGTAAGAACTACCAACAAATCCTATTCAGGAACATTGGCTCTTGCAAACCAAGATCAGCTTCATATTCAGAAAAATGATGAAACCTTCATTATTGATACCCCTACTGTTAAAAGAGCACGGTTAATCCCGTCAAATATTGGAGAATAGCATGACACAAAACATTGTTACTTATATTAAAGTGCTAGCAGCTGATAAAAACTTGAATCCAGAGGATATCTTTATTGCATTAGAGCTTGCCCTAGCGACAGTCACTGAAAAAACATTTGATGAAGATGTCCATTTACAATGTGCTATCGATCGAGAAACGGGTGCAAGTAGCTACCACCGAGTATGGACAGTTGTTGCTGATGACTATGAAGACTTCAACACAGCAAGGCATATCAAGCTTTCAGATACTGAAAAAGACTATGAAGGCTTGGAGGTTGATGACAACATTATTGAAGACATTGAAATCAATATCAACGCAGAAGAATCTGGAACTGAAGTTGGTCGTATTGAAATCGAAAAAGCCAAACAAGTAATGCTGCGTGCCGTGCGTGATGCGGAGCGTGCTCACAATGCACGTGAATACGAATCGCTTATCCACACCTTAATCTCTGGTGAAGTAACCCATGTAACCCGAAACGCTGTCTTGCTTGATACGGGTAATGTACAAGCAGAGATCACCCGCTCAGAGTTAATTCCAAAAGAGATCATTCGCAAAGGTGATAGAATTATGGGCTGCTTGGTAGAGATTAACTACCATGGCAGAGGGGCCCTGCTACAACTATCCCGCCGGTGCCCTGAAATGCTAGAAGCCCTATTCAAGCAAGAAGTTCCAGAAATCCAAGAAGGCTTAATCCAAGTTAAATGTGCTGCCAGGGATCCAGGATCTAGAGCAAAAATAGCTGTTAAGTCAAATGATCTAAGAATTGATCCAATTGGTGCCTGTATCGGTGTCAAAGGGTCTCGGGTACAAGCCATCTCAAATGAGCTTCATGGTGAGCGTGTTGACATTATTAAATGGGATGATGATCCAGCCATGCTAGCAATTAATGCGTTGTCACCCGCAACCATTAATGCCATAGAAGTGAATGAATCTCAAAAAATCATGCATATTGCTATTGAAGATGAAATGCTATCAAAAGCCATCGGCCGTAATGGACAAAATATTAATTTGGCCAGCCAGCTTGTTGGCTGGAAATTGAAAATCATTTCAGCATCTGAGGCTACTGAAAAACAGCAAGCAGAGATTGACAAAACCATTGAACTGTTTTCAACTCAACTTGATGTTGATAACAATGTTGCCGAAGCACTGGCAAGAGAAGGCATTAAATCGATGACAGAACTTGTGAACACATCACCCAAAACCATTGCAAAAATTGATGGATTTGCCATTGATATTGCTGAAGAACTTATCAGCCGAGCTCAGGGCCACCTACTTGAAATGGCACTAGAAGATGATGATGGCAGCTTAATGTCAGTGGACGGGATGGATACAGCAACAGCTGAAAAACTTAAAGAGCATGATATTCAAGACAAAGAATCTCTTGCTGATATGTCAGTTTCTGAAGTAACTGACCTGATCAATATTTCTGAAGAGCAGGCTGGGAAGCTGATATTAGCAGCACGTTCCCACTGGTTTAGCGATGACAACAAATAGAGGCATTTATGGCAGTAAAGTTTACACTCGATCGATTATCCACTGTCACCGGCATCTCTCCTGATGAGCTCAAGGAGTTATTAAAAAGCCGCGGCGTTTCTGTTGATACTGATAATGAATTAACCAAAGAGCAAGTTGATATCATTAAAGATAGTATCAAAAATCGTAAAAAAGTTAGCGTTGAAACAAAATTAGGAACTCAAGCAACTGCTAATGGCAGCCAAACCCTAATCACACGACGTGCATCTGCGAGCGTAAAGCCGAAACTAACCCTGCCCAAACGCATCAAAGACAAGCCCCCTGCACAATCAGCGAATACAAAAAAACCTGCTACTCCAAAAGAACCTGAGACGCCGGTTGAAGCAATTCCTAGCCCGCAAGAAGAAGTTACTCCTGTTGAAGTGGCACCGAAACCAGTGAAGAAGCCAGAGGTTACATCAACAGTAAGCGCCATTGAGCTTAACGATGAAACCAGCCTTGCAGAATTGGCGACAAAAACCAAACTCAGCGAAACAGATCTTGCACAAGTATTCTTTAATCATGGCTATATGATTAAAAAGAATGACCCTATTGATTTCGACACTGCAGCGCTTCTGCTTGATACTCTAAATATCAGCACACAGCTTAAAACAACGAAAGCACCCAATCAAGTTATCGCAAACACGCCTCATGAAGGGGCAAAAGACGTTAAGACACCTGTCGTGACCATTATGGGCCATGTTGACCACGGAAAAACATCTTTAGTGGATTATATTCGATCAACCAAGGTTGCGGCAAAAGAAGCCGGCGGTATTACTCAGCATATCGGTGCATACCAGGTTAAAACAAGTCGTGGGCTCATTACCTTTTTAGATACTCCTGGGCACGAAGCATTCTCTGCAATGCGGGGACGTGGCGCCAACATCACTGATATCATTATCCTGATTATTGCTGCTAACGATGGCCTAAAGCCTCAAACCATTGAGTCCATACAGCATGCAAAGTCAACTCAAACGCCCATGGTTGTTGCAATTACCAAGATGGATATTGCCGAGTCTGGTACTGTTGACCAAATTTTGAGTGAGCTGGCTAGCCATGCAGTGGTCACTGAAGCGTGGGGCGGTGATGTTCCTGTCGCAAAAATTTCTTCCAAAACAGGCGAAGGAATTGATGAGTTGCTCGAACTCATCTCACTACAATCTGAGCTTTTAGAGTTATCTGCATTCCCTGATGCCACTGTATCCGCCCGGGTGTGTGAAGCAAAAATTGATCGTGGTAGAGGGGCTGTTATCACCTTGCTCATCGAATCAGGCACTCTGAAAAAAGGTGACATTCTTTCTATTGGACCTGGATACGGTAAAGTCAGAACAATGGTCAATGCTTTAAACAAGCCATTAAAGTCAGCCCCTCCAGCAACGCCAGTAGAAATTACTGGGATATCGCCTTTGCCCAAAGCGGGTGATAGCGCCCAAGCGTATCCCGATGAAAAATCAGCCAGACTTGCTGCTGAAAGATTTAGTGATTCCAGTACCAACAACAAGTCCAAACACTCTTTAACCTTGGATGATTTGTTCAACAAAGAACCCGAGAAATTGCAACTGAATTTAATCCTGAAAGCCGATACCCACGGGTCTCTTGAAGCCATATCCACAATATTGAATGACATTAATGAAGAAGGCACCGAAGTTAATCTCTTGGATGCCCAAGTAGGCAGCATCAACTCATCTGATGTCACCTTGGCCGCAAGTACCCAAGCTGAAATTATTGCGTTTCATGTGAGCATTGAATCTACCGCCAAAAAACTTCTTGACCAGCAGACAGTATCCGCCAAACAGTTCAAAATTATTTATCAGCTTATTGACCATGTTAAAGAATCACTGGTTCGCCTGAAAGGCCCGATCATGAAGGAAACCTCTCTTGGTCAGGCTGAAGTAAAGGCTGTATTCCGCTCTTCTAAATTTGGCCAAATTGCTGGTTGCATTGTCACAGATGGGACCATTCAACGCGGGAAAATGGCTCGTATTAGACGAAAAGATGACATCATCTTTGAAGGTGACATCGCTTCTATCAAACGAGAAAAAGAAACACTCACTGAAGCCAGAAAAAACACCGAATGTGGGCTTGGCATTAAAAACTTTGCTGAAGCCGCTGTTGGGGATAAAATTGAATGCTACATGTTAGAAGAAGATGTATAAAAAAGAAAACCATAGTCTTGCAAGAATTAATAAAAATCTAATTGCATCAATCAATCAGTGGCTCATTATGAACCGTGAGATCGATGAGCGCATTCTAACACTCAGAATAGATCGCCTTGACACCTCAAAAGACTTATCATCAACAAAAGTCTATATCTACCACGAAAACAACGCTGAAAGCTTGGCTAAAAAGTTAAACAAACACCATTCTCACCCCATCCACCAGTATCTGTTTCAGAACCTAAGAATCCGTCGGGTTCCTAAGATAAAATTTATTGCGACTGATCGAGTCTCTCCTGAGCAAGAAATTATACAACTACTCAATGACATCGATGATAAGTCTTGATCATGGTTTCCTCATTGTCAACAAACCAAAAGGAATCAGCTCTAGGAAATTGGTCGATCAAGTCAGACGATTAACACCCCATAAAGTTGGACATACTGGAACACTTGATCCCCTAGCATCTGGCATGATGGTTATTGCTATTGGAAATGCGACACGATTCAGCCAATGGATCGTCTCCAAAGATAAATGCTATGATGCCCACATTCAATTTGGCGCTCAAACATCTACTGATGATGCGGAAGGTGAGACCATCCACACCAGCCAAACGATCATAAACTTAGAACAACTTAATGCCGCACTGCCCTCCTTTACCGGCAAGATATCTCAAGTGCCGCCTCAATACAGTGCCATACATATTAATGGTAAACGAGCCTATAAACTGGCTCGTGCCAATCAAGAAGTCTTGATGCCCAGTAGAGACATCACTGTCTATAAAATAGAATGCCTGAGCTTTGATGTGAAACAACAACAAGCCTTGGTACGCATTCATTGCCAATCTGGCACGTATATTCGATCTATTGCCAGAGACATTGGTTTGCACATGAACTCAAGAGCCTATCTTTCTGATTTAAAACGCTTATGGGTTTCCCCATTTGAAGATATGCCATTATTAGATCTAGACCATGAACACCTCAGCGTACTTGATTTAGAGACTTACTTTACCCAGCATAGTGGTATGCCCATTGTAGATTTAAATCAAGACCAAGCGCTCAGCCTGGCCCATGGCAAAAGAATTACCTTAAGCCTAACACAAGTAACTGCTGCCTTTTATCAAAAATCTTTTATAGGGATCATTGAACCTATTAAAGAAGGTGAATTCAAAAGCCTCAAACTCATTCCTAACGTGCTGTCTGCAATTGTGTGATCAAGATAACGCCTCAGGCTACTTTATTCATCACTGTTCCTTGACTTCCCTGACCACAACGGGTGTGTCATGGTAGAAAATATTATGTTAAACATAGCAAATCATGCGATAGATGAATTACTTAATCGTCATTTGCTATAGAAAGAGCCGTAAAAAAGACTTGTATCACGAGAAAAAAACAGTTAATATTGTGAGTATTTTTATAGAAACCTAAAAACAGATTGGGAGATAATATGTCAACTGACAACCAAAATATCGACATTTCAGCCTATAAACGGTCCGAAAACGACTGTGGATCGCCTGAATATCAGATTGCTAAATTGACAAAACAAATTGCTGAGCTTACAGGGCATTGTCAACAAAACAAAAAAGACAAAAGTGCAATCAAAGGCATGGTGTCTCGTGTGAATAAAAGAAAAAAACTACTAAAATACCTGTATAATACATCTTACAGCACCTTTACCAAAATTGTTAAAGAACTCAAGATCAGATACAGGATAGCACAGTGACTACAGCCAAATACGCTTCATTAAGCAACAAGCTTCAAACAAGCTTTCAGTTCGGTAATCAAACCGTAACTCTTACCGCAGACTATTTGGCGAAGCAAGCCAATGCCAGTGTGCTTATTCAAATGGGTGATACCTGCGTTCATATTGCTATCACTACGGGTCCATCTCCGGAAAATACCGACTTTTTACCACTCATGGTAACGGCTGTTCGAAGACACTACTCAACTGGCCAGATTGCTGGTGGGTATATCAAACGGGAAAATACCCGAGGAACTGAAGATGAAATCTTACTATCCCGGCTGATAGATCGTGCTATTCGTCCCCTATTCCCTGATAATTTCAATGATGAAGTTCAAGTATACTGTTATATCATGTCTGTGGATCCTAACGTTACCCCAGACGTACCAGCATTTTTAGGTGTGAGTGCCGCTCTGGCAATTTCAAATCTACCCTTCAATGACATTATTTCTGCAATCAAGATAGGTCGAGAAGGTGACAACTATACCGTTAACCCTAGCAACCAAGAATTGGCATCATCCAGCATGAATCTATTTTTAGCGGCTAAAGGTGGTGAGAGTGGTGATGGTATTATCATGATTGAGGCCAGTGCCAATGAAATCAGTGAAGATCAAGCGCTTTCTGCCATTCCTTTTGGCATTGAAAGCATGCGCCCTGTATTTGATGGGATTCAAGAATTTCAAAAAGCGTATAAAGCCAAGCACCCTTCTTTTGCAAAACGTGCAGCGCCAGCGCCTAAAGACTTTAGTGAGCTCATCGAGCTTTTAAAAGAAGAAGCCCATGCTTCTTATGAAACTGCTTATAAGATCACCAACAAGCTTGAGCGTAAAGAGAAAATCAAAGCAGATCATAAAGCATTGATTAAAAAGCACGAAGAGCAACATGCGCCTCAGCTTTTAACAGAAGCACTTGAGCGCATCAACAAGCAATGGGTTCGTGACTTTATGTTTAGCCAAAAACAACGTATCGATGGCAGACAGTTTACTGAAATCAGACCTATTGAGTCTGAGACCAGTGTGCTTCCACGAGTGCATGGTGACTGTGTATTCCAACGTGGTGAAACCCAAACTTATGTGGCTGCAACATTGGCTGCTGTTGGCAAAGGTGAGAACTACGAATCCTTGATTGGTGAAGAGTCTAAAAGAGACTTTATGCTCTACTATAACTTCCCACCATATTGTGTGGGTGAAGTTGGCCGTATGGGTCCACCGAAGAGACGTGAGATTGGACATGGAAACTTAGCACGAAGAGCGCTTATTGCAGTACTTCCTAACCAAGAAGTATTCCCTTACACCATTCGTGTAGTTTCAGAGACCATGGAGTCTAATGGCTCTAGCTCAATGGCAACTGTATGTGGTGCCACTCTTTCCATGATGGCTGCAGGAGTGCCTATTAGCAAACCTGTCGCAGGTATTGCGATGGGACTGCTTAAGTCTGACAGCGACCAATGCATATTAAGTGATATCCTAGGTGATGAAGATCACCTTGGCGACATGGATCTTAAAGTAGCTGGTACAGATAGCGGTATTACTGCCCTGCAAATGGATATTAAAATTGATGGTATCACGCATGACATGCTGGTTTCTGCACTGAATCAAGCCAAAGAAGGCCGTCTTCATATCCTAGGCGAAATGAGTAAAACACTCTCCGCTGTCCAGGAAGTATCACCATTAGCACCTCGTATGATTAACTTTAATATCAAAACTGATAAGATTAGAGAAGTCATTGGTAAAGGCGGTGCGGTTATTCGTGAGATTATTGAAAGATTTGGTGTTGAAATTGACATCACTGATGATGGTTCGGTAACAATCAGTGCCGTTGATGGTGCTGCTGGTGAAGCGTGTAAAGCTCATATCTTAGATTTAGTCAGTGAGCTTGAAGTTGGACAAGTTTTTGAAGGCAAGATCACTAAAATACTAGATTTTGGTGCGGTTGTTGACCTTAGTGGTGGTAAAGATGGATTCTTGCATATCTCTCAGATCTCCCATCAAAGAGTTAATAACATTCATGACTACTTGAGTCTTGGACAAAACGTCAAGGTGAAGGTTTCTGAGATTGATCGTAACAACAAAGTTCGATTGTCTATGAAGGAGTTTGAGTCTGAGCAAACGTCAGAATAGTCTTCTTCTAGCGATACCTCGCATTTGTCAGAGCTTTGCAATCCTATTCTCATGGACACTAGAAAAGCTAAGCTCTAGACATGCCTTGGGCCTGTACTTTTTTAAGTTAAGGCCCTTTGCATTACTCCTGTGTATTCCCATCTATATGCCAGCCCAATACTTCATCCTCTACAAAAAAAGATGCCAAGACCAGCTTATTGATCGTGCACTGAGCACCACTTCTCACAAATATAGATCCGGTGGTGCATGGCATTGGATACTGCTGATCGAACAATACTTATATGCCTTTGTTTATGTGCTGTATGACTTCTTGTCCATGTTCAATATTATCAGTTACTTGTTTATGGGAACGCTACACATCACAGCCCTTCCTCAAGAAACCATCTTTTTTGGCTTAAGCGTCATCTATGCTTGTTGCGTCCATTATATGTGTCGCATGCCGGACTTAGAGCAACAATATAGTGCGCTTCAGCAGATTATGGCTCAAAAGCCACTAGAGATCACAAAAAGTGCATTAATCTATGCCCTTATCCCTTTATGTCCCATTGTTGGTTTTCTAACATTATCAGCCACTGCTGCTTTTTCACCAGCTCTTGCAATAGCACTATTATTTGCAACTGGATACTTCTGCTACAAACATGCCACACAAATTACTGTTGGGTCATATAGCAGCTGGCTACAGCTATCATTATTTTCATCACTACAACATTTTAGCCGAATCATTAACCGTCAACTGCAGACATTTGGAGTATCCACCATAACACCTTTATTGGCATTTATATCCAATGCTGTATTTTTATGTGTTGCGGTGGGCTATGGTGCCATTTATATTTCATCTGCAGTCAGGAAACAAATTATTCTTAACGACTTACCCTCTCCACCACCCTCAACAGCTAGTTTACATGACCCCATTGCTTCAAAAGCTCATCCATAGTTTCCAATTCCTCCCAGGAATTGGTGAAAAAACCGCACAACGTTTTGTACATCACATCTTTGGGCACCAAAAGCACTTAGCACAAGGTTTTGCTGAAACCCTTTTAGAGGCCATTGAAAAGATTAAACATTGTCAAAGGTGCCAGAACTTAAGTGAGGATGACTTATGCCAAATATGCGCCTCATCAGAGCGGGATGAATCTATCTTATGTATTGTTGAACATCCCTCAAATGTGAGTATCTTTGAATCAACGCAATCCTATGATGGTAAATACTTTGTACTTCATGGGGTACTATCACCTATTAATGGCGTAGGACCTCAAGACCTTGGGATTGGAAAACTCGACATTCTATTAAAACAACATCCTATCAAGGAAGTACTCATTGCGACCAGTAGTAAAGTAGAAGGGGAAGCCACTGCCTATTACCTTTACGAATACTTAAATGACAAAGTGGCTAAGATAACCCGTCCTGCGCATGGACTGCCTATTGGCGGATCTCTGGACTATATTGATGGCCAAACACTCACACGTGCGCTGAGAGGTCGTCAAGAGATGGTTGATTAAACCCCTCCTCCTAACAATGGTTGCCTAAGAGGATGTAAGGAACGTACTTTGGATTGGCCACCAATACCATCTTTTAAACCTTTAGCACATGCGGATAAATCATGGGTAACACGACGAATATCCTCAATATCACCCGTTGACGGCATCACCTTCCCAGATTGTTTATAAACAACCTGACTCTTACCTATCTTCTCAATCAAACTTGAAATACTCACCATCTCCCCAGATAGGCTTGAAGCCACTACTCCATCCAAAGACAGCTTAGACACAACATCCACAATGACAACAAAGATCACTGACGCTGCCAACAAATTCCCAAATACTGCGCTTTGGTTCACATAATCCACTTCCAAAGACTTCATGGCTTTCAAAAAATCGTGATATTGTTTTTTGGGGAGTAATGAACGGATTGGTTTGAAAAATGCTTTACGGCATTTATCTGACCAGATCTTTTGCGTATCTCCTAACACCCTTTTCATATAATCTGATATAGCCGTACTTGGTTCATACATTATCTTCCCCCCTCAATGCCTTTCAAATAAACACATTGCCAATATAAGTAATTTCAGATAACATTACAAACAATGATATTTGCTAATTTTATGGATCCAACCCAACTATTTCTCTCACTGGAAGACACGCCTGAAATCGAGTCTTTACAATACTACATCACCAGTGAATTGATCTTGGAACCTAAACCTGAAAAGTTATTAGAACTCACAAAACTACTGGATGCACATTTAAAACATGACAGTAGTTTGAATGACAAACAAGCACAATGTATGCAATATCTTTACAGGGACTGGGGGTATAACCATGTAAAAGAAGACTGTAACACCGAAGACAAAAAAGCATTATTCACCATCAATGAGTCAGAACATCCCAGTGGGCTTTTTTTAGATGCCATCAACTTTGCAAAAAGAAATCCTAAAAACAATCGAAAACTCATCAGCTTTAGCCTGATGCTACTGACCCATTCTGCCAATAGCAGCCATCAAAATACACTTAAGATTGAAGCCATCGAACAATTTTTACACCATATAGAACCGCCATCTTATGAACCCATATACCCAGTAACCAATAACTTACCCATGAAGTTACTACTGACTGCGAATATCTTGGCAAGTATCTACTGTTTATGGTCCATTTCCATTCTCAATCACCCCTTCATATGATTATCTCTATTGCACTGTGCATGATTGCATCATTTTTTATTAGCCATTTCATGCCTGCACCGGTCGTTGCAACCATATCATCCTGCACCATATTGCTATTAATCTTCATGATCTTAATTGATCATGCTTTCGCCAAACGACACCCACTGGCACGAAAAATCCATGCGGCCATAAAGCAACAGCACACTGACAAACATTTATTACTTAATGTGTCGGGCCATTCATGCAATACACTTTTTTCATCAAAAACCACATTAAAGCTCTCTCTACAATATAAAGAATGTGAAATCAACTTGTTTTCAGAGCCCAATGGAGAAAGTTACCTTTGCTTATCTCACCCAAATAATGATATATCCGCCATCATGGCTCTATGGCAACAGCTCAGCAAAACGCAACTAAAGTTTCAGACATTTATGCTCGCAGCATCCCCCAACCAGCTGTCTGAATTACCCCATCTTTTGAGCACAGAATGGCAATTTTATACTCGAATTATGCAAACCTCAAAACAGGTCATGCTCACAGTGACGACAGAGGATATCACACAAGCTTGTCATGCTATCAAAGCATATGGAATCCTACCACCGACCATCATCGCGCCTCCCTATCTAAAATTAACCCATATATTCCATCGCATTACCGTGCAAATTCACCAGATGGTACAATCTATTTTCAGCCAACGAAACGAACTGTGTCTTTGCCCTCCCATCAGTCAAAAAAACCAATCCACCATTTTTTTACTACCCAGCATTATTTCCTCATTAAAACCTCACCTTTTGTCGAGTGCCTCCGGATTACTGCAACACAATATCCCTTTAAGCGCCATTAGCATTTTAATTAGCAGCCCTCCAAAACGATCTTACTTACTGGGCTTAAGTAGGTACCAATACCTATTCTCTCGCTTATTACTCACCTTGATCACATTAGGCTTTATACTGACAGTTTTTAATATCACTGTTTCAAAAAATATTCAAAATACCTTACGTCATGATGAGACGCCGCAGCTGGTACAGCACCTGAATAAAATCAATGGGGTAAAACGATATCATCATATCCAAAAAGAATATTTAACTGTCTTAAAGAATCGGTATTTAGAACATTTTTCTACCGATGAACAACTGTTATTTGAGCGGCTTTTAACCCCCCATCCAAAAGTCAGTTCAGGGTTTCATACCTGGGTTGTTGATATATTAACCCAGCACACTTTAGATGAGCAGTATAAACAGTTTTTAGTCTCAAAGTGGGTGAKAAATCACACGCAGTCAGAAAAAACATTAACCTTATCCATTGCAGCAAAGACCGTTGAGACACCCTATATTCATGATATTTGTTACTACTTTGATCATATCCCTCATGATCAATGCGCCGCTCAGCTACACAATATCAAAACCTATTATGACCATGAAAACCAACTTCTCAACATTGAAGAAACACTGTTGCCTTTAAACTATACGGACTATCAGCAAGTGATACGACAACTCTCATACTTCAAAGCGCATCCCCAGCAATTAGGGGAAGCTGGCAAAGTAAGTTTGCAAAAAACCATGTTACAACTACGCCACACCAAACAACAGCGCTTACTAACAAGAGCAAAGAATACCGCCTCTATTATCCATATGCTCCAGTCAGAATTGGGACAACACATCTTACAGCACCTACTTAACTTTTATACAGCCCTAAGTCATGTTGAAACCAACGAAGAAGCGCATCAGTTTCTTCAAACCATCTATCTGCTTGAGGATCATTCACTCCGACAGCTATTGGATATGCAGCAAGGACTGTCTGAACATCAAGCTCGCTGGTTGGAAGGCTTATTTAAACCCACACTAGACAGGATCGCTAAAAAAGCAACAACGCATTTAAAAGATACCTGGAATCACGATATCCTACCCCATATCAAAAATGCTTCCATATACTATCCATTCAACCCAGAGAGCAGCAAAAGCATTTCCTCAAAAGATATGTTTGCATTATTTGGTAAAAACCAAATTCTTGACACATTCTACCAAAACCATCTCCAAAGCTATGTCCAACTTGATGATGGCAGCATGATAACCAAACCTCTTCCTATAGATTTCAATATTCCAAACCCCGTATTAATGAGCATGATTTATACCCAGCTGATTCAATCTGCCATTGATATAAAACCAGATCATATGCATGCCTCCTGGGCTGCAAACATCAATACTCTATCCCATCCTATCCAAAAAATATCACTCCATAGTAGCGATCATGTCCAAGAGCTCAATCCACAAAACAGTGTTGTCTTACACTGGGATTCACGATACCACACAGGCATTGATGTTTACTTGGAGTCCGGTAAAAAAATCACTTTAATCAAACATGATACTTGGAGCCTTCTCCGGTTTATTGGAATGTTTGAAAAGAATGAAAACCAATATCATTATCAGGATAATCAATTTGATTGGGCACTTGATCTACAACTCTCATCTCAGAAACAAATTGATCTACTCAGTGACCAGATTTTTTATCACTTCCCTCAAAGCCCATGGTAAGCCTTATTTTATTCAATAAAGGATCATCCTGAGTATTATCCATCATTAACGCCATAAGCGCTGGATCCTCTAATAACAACAGCTGGAAAAATTGTTTTTTTTCTAATACTGACAACAGATCGTACTGTGACTTAAAAAACCGAGATATTAAAATATCTAGCTCTAAAATACTTCGTCGGCAACGCCACTCTACTTCAGATTGGCTCATCCATCTACCAATGATAACAACTCTTCATCTCGTGCATGGTTTTCAAAACGTGTATAACGACCTAAGAACGTTAAGACCACTTTCCCAATCGGACCATTTCTTTGCTTACCGATGATAATCTCTGCCAAGCCTTTAGCATCTGATGCCTCATTATACACCTCATCCCGATAAATAAATGCAATAAGGTCAGCATCTTGCTCAATCGCACCTGACTCTCTTAAATCAGACATGATAGGCCGTTTGTCCTGCCGTTGCTCAAGGCTTCTATTTAACTGAGATAAAGCAATCACGGGTGTTTCAAACTCTTTTGCAATGGTTTTTAGCATACGTGAGATCTCAGAGATCTCTAGTGTTCGATTATCCCGCAGCTCTGGTATGCGCATTAACTGCAAATAATCCACCACAATCAAACCAACATCACCATGTGAGCGCACAATACGACGTATTTTAGCACGCATCTGACTGGGCGTAATCCCAGGCGTATCATCTATAAACAATGATGACTCAGACAACATACCCATAGCGGATGTTAACTTGGTCCAACCCTCGTCACAGATATCTCCTGTTCTGAGCTTACCTTGGTCAACCCGAGCTAGTGATGCCAAAAGCCTCATCACCAAAGCATCTGCTGGCATTTCTAGACTGAACACAACCACTGCTTTCTTGCTATTCATAGAGATATTTTCTGCAATATTCATTGCAAAAGCCGTTTTACCCATTGATGGCCTTCCTGCCACAATCACCAAATCAGCTTTTTGTAGACCCGCAGTCATTTGATCCAAATCTTTATAACCGGTTGGTGTTCCTGAAATTGTCCCCGACATTGCTGAAAGCGCATCTAACTTCTCTGCAACCTTAGGGATAATTTCATCAATTTTCACCGGGTCATCATTTTTATCTTGCATCTGGCCGAGTCTAAACAATTCCCGCTCAGATTCATCCAATAAATCAACGACTGGTTTATTGCCTATATTATAAGCGGACTCTGTGGTTTTCTGTGCAAACTGGATCAGCTGCCTCAATAAATACCGGTCCCGAACCAATTGTGCATAAGATTTAATATGAACTGCTGAAGTGGTCTGATTGGCCAAATCAAACAAGTACGTTGTCGAGCCTATTTTCTCTAGCTGCTGAGACTGCTCAAGCTGAGCTTTAACCATCAAAACATCATAGGGCTTGTTGGCTTTTGCAAGATCTAGTATCGCCTGATAAACAATAGAATGGGCTTTGTGATAAAAGCTATCAGGCTGGATCACATCCATCACATGCTCAAGAGACTCTGCATCAATGAGCATAGACCCCAGCAAAGATCGCTCCGCCTCTATCGAGTGCGGAGGCGACTTTGGGGAAATATCATTCATCCTTGCTTCGTGACATTCAAAGTAATTTTAGCCACAACATCAACGTGACAAATAATTTCAACTGGATGCTCACCCAATGCTAGAATCTGACCTTGTGGTAAGATAACATCGCGCTTATTCACAGTCACACCTTCTGCTGCCAACAGCTTTGCAACATCATTTACGCCCAAGCTACCAAACAGTTGGTTCTCTTCATTGGTCTCCACCTTGATAGACAAAGACAATGCTTCAATGACTGCCTGCAATTTCACTGCTGCATCTTTATTTTCTTTTTCACGAGCGTCAATCTCTGCTTTACGCGACTCTAAAACAGCCATGTTATTGGCATCAGCCAGCATCGCAAGATTGTTTGGAATAAGATAGTTACGTGCATAGCCTGCTTTCACAGCCACGACTTCACCACTTCTACCCAAATGATTAACGGATTCTACTAAAATAATCTTCACTTTTCTCTCCTAAAAATTACAGTGAGTCAGGATGTCTGTCGCAATACGGTATCAATGCCAAGATACGTGCCACTTTAATGCTGCGCGTGATTTGACGCTGTTGTCTTGCATTCAAACCTGTTGTACGTCTTGGTAAGATCCGCTTGGTTTCCATAATACAACCCTTCAAAAACCTAACGTTTTTAAAGCTATAAAACTCAGGGTGAGACTCAGTAAATTGGTGCTCAGAAGAATCTTCACCATCAGAGTACAAAGGTGACTTTTCTTCGATCTTCACTGGCATCTTAGCAATCCAGTGTCTTAAAACAGCATCATTGTGCTTCAAGTACGTCTGCTCAATCACTTCAATCAACTCATGAGTTGCCGCGAAGTTAATGTACAAATAATGACCTTTAATTTGACGATTGATGACATAAGCCAACTTTTTACGCCCCCAGTTTTCCATACGGATGACTTCACCGGCATGCTCTTCAACCAAATCTGAATAACGCTGGAGTGTTTCATCTGCTTGCTCACTTTGAGCAGGGTTGATCACGAGGACCATCTCATATATTTTCTTTTCTACCATATCATAGGCTCCTTCTGGTTTACATCAGCGCATATGCGCAAGGACTGGCTATTTATACACCAAAAAAACAATCTTTTCAAGACTCTAATCAATAAACTTTATGTTTTTATCCTTGAAAGATGCTATGCAGTAAAACACCAGTAGCCACTGAAACATTCAAGGTCGACAATCGTTCAGTCGTTGCGATTTTTACCTGATAATCACAGGCTTCAAGAAGCTTCTGCCGAACACCTTCGCCCTCAGAACCCATGACAATCCCCAAACTTCGGTCTAACGGTATGTCTTTCAGTCCAGCATCTGCACGTTCAGACGTTGCAATAAACCAAACCCCTCTGTCTTTTAATTCACTCACCGCTTGGCTTAAGTTACTAACCTGTACCAAAGGCACAACCAATGACCCACCACAAGACACCTGATGCACAGTTTCACTCAGCGGTGCCTGGCCGCGTTGCGGGATGATCACAACATCAATACCAAATGCTGCGGCTGAGCGCATACATGCACCGAAATTATGAGGATCTTGTATCCGATCCAGCACCAACACTCTTGCTTGTTGGCTCACATCAATAGTGGCCAGTGATGCATATTGAAACTGAAATGTTGCCGCAATCCCTTGATGGCGATAAGCCTTAAACTGCGCAGGAAGCTGTTTTAAAACAGTCACTGCAACCTTTTGTTGCTTGGCTTTTTGAACCAAAGCTTGGTATATTTTATGCTTTGCAGATTCCACATATAATGTTGCAGTTTCATGATGCGGGGAAGACAACAATGCCTTAACTGCATGATCCCCATAAACAATTGTCATAGCTAACCTCGAAATAACTCTATCCTACCCAAGGTTTTCATTTTTATCAATAGTCTTTAAAAATCAGTTTACATTATTAACGTTTTCATTCATATTAATCTCATGGATGATTATGAGGCTTCACGATGAATAAACACAATGGCACCTTGGCATGTATTCGCCCAAACAACCAAACTTCATTAAGTATGTTTACAGTATGGATGATCGTGCTTGCCGTATTATCATCTCCAATCATTTCAGCCACACCGCTATCTGGTTTTGCACAAAAGAACTTACTACTGCCGCCACCACCGACTGTCAATGCTGAAGCCTATATTATCATCGATGCAAAAACGGGTTCCATTTTGTCTGAAAAGAATGCGCAAAAAAGAATGGCTCCTGCAAGCCTCACAAAACTGATGACCAGCTATGTTGTCTTTCACGCCCTAAAACAAGGCCACCTTCACCTCAGTGATGACATCCACATTAGCACAAATGCCTGGAAGACTGAGGGCTCAAGGCTATTTTTAAATGAAAACAGCACCATCAATCTACAAACCCTGTTAAAAGGTGTGATTATCACCTCTGGCAATGATGCCAGTGTTGCTATCAGTGAACACTTTGCAGGATCTGAAGATAACTTTGCATTGATCATGAACCGCTATGCTGAAAAAATTGGTTTATCCAGCAGCCATTTCATCACAGCAACAGGCCTTGATCATGAGCAACACTATTCGACTGCCCAAGATCTAGCAACCTTATCTTCTCATATTATTCATGACTTCCCTGAATATTTTCATTGGTTCCACGAACAGTCCATAACCCACAATGGTATCACGCAAAAAAACCGTAACACCCTATTATCCACCCATCCTGAGATTGATGGACTCAAAACAGGTCACACCAATAAAGCGGGATACTGCCTTGCAACAACGGCACAACAAAACAATACCCGTCTGGTTGTCATCACCTTAAACTCGCCTTCAAAAAAGAGTCGTGACAATGATACAATCGCCCTACTCAATTATGGTTTTCGATTCTACGAAACCGCATTGCTCTACCCAAAAGATACCATCATCTCCAATACCCAACTATACCGTGGCGTGATTAGTAACATAGACATAAAAAACAAAGAAACCTGCTGGGCGACCATTCCAAAAGGCACCCACAACAGTATGCAGATTGATTTAGATATCCAAGAACCGCTAACAGCCCCCCAATCACAGGATGTGTCAATTGGGACACTTACTGCAAGCATTGAAGGTCATACTGTTGGTGAGTACCCAGTATACCCCAATGATGACATTCAAGAGACCTCTGGAATAAAATACATGATTGACACCCTCAAGCTATGGGGGCAAGGATGGTTCCTGTAAGCATCAATGGGGTGCTGTCTCCACCAATGATATCAGTATTTGACAGAGGTTTTCTATTTGGGGAGTCCGCTTATGAAGTCATTCCAGTCTACCATCAGCAACCCTTTCAAATTGATGACCATTTGGCACGATTACAAACCAATTGCCAACAGTTAAGTCAAATAACTATTTCAAAGTCTCTAATCAAACAGTGGATCTTCAAATACCTTAGTATGGTCAATAACTGCGATAATCTCTACGTACAAATCACTCCCGGAGCGATTCCTATTCGAAACCACCTATCCCGCACAAACCATTTCACCTGTATCATTCACCAAAGCTTTCATGAAAAAATTGACTTTGATCGCTATAAGATCGGCTTTAATGCCATCACAGTCGCCGACACACGATCAAGTCATTCGCATCTCAAAAGCATACAACTGGCACTCAACACTCAAGCGCTACAAGAAGCGCATGCTCGTGGGTATGATGACGCCATATTTATTAAAAATGGTTATATCACCGAGGCTGCATCCAGCAATGTCTTTGCTGTCATCAACCAAACCCTTGTCACACCACCCACCCAAGGCATTGTTGCAGGGCTTACCCGTCATGCTATTTTAAATATCGCCAAGAACAATCAATTAAAGCACTGTGTTCGCCCCCTATCATTAGAGGATCTTCAATCAGCCAGTGAAGTCTTTTTATCATCATCCATTAAATTATTAAAACCCATTAAAACAATCGAGAAATTCTATCAAAACCTACATGGGCATCCATACTGGGAACAGCTATTTCAATTATTGATGAAGCACATTGACCATGCAACGCACCAAACCCAATATTGAGCACTTAGGACGGGTAAATTATCAAACCCTCTATCCAAGAATGCTTGAGCATGTTAAACAACAAAAGCCCTGTGCTATCTGGGTTTTAGAGCATTTTCCGGTCTATACCCAAGGTAAACGGTCCCTGCCAGAGCATATTCTCCATCACAATACCATTCCCGTTGTCTCAACCGACCGTGGCGGCCAAGTTACTTATCACGGACCTGGGCAAATGATTGTCTATCCCCTGTTAAAATTAGACCAATGGCATCTCTCACCGCTGGAACTGGTTAAGCGCTTAGAAATATGCACCACGAAAGCTTTAGCACAATTTAACATTAAAGCCTATCATGACCCTGATGCCAGAGGTGTCTATATCAACCAACAAAAGATTGCATCCATTGGTTTAAAAATCAAACAAGGTATGTCCTATCATGGCATTGCCATTAACCTCAACACCAATCTAGATGCCTTTCAAGCCATTGTGCCTTGTGGCAACCCCAGCCTCACGTTAACCAATCTCTGCCTTCATACCCCAACGTTTCATCAATTCCCAAATGTCTGGTTAAAACTCTTCCTAGAAATGCTTTGAACATAACGGTATACTGTGGCTAGTGACAGAATGGACATTCATGAACGACACAACGAAACAGCGCGGCTATCAAAAGCTTCAGCACATCACCATTGAATCAACGACCCCGATACCTCGGCATAACAAGCCCAAAATCAGACCCTCAGCAAAACAAATTCAAGAAGTCAGTCAACTTAAGAAACTTTTTTCTCAACAAAACTTAGTCACCGTCTGTGAAGAAGCCAACTGCCCGAATCTAATCGAATGCTATAGCCATAAAATTGCGACTTTTATGATTATGGGTGACAAATGCACCAGACGTTGCGCATTTTGTGATGTTGCCCATGGCAAACCCAACCCACTGGATCCTGAAGAACCCAGAAAACTGGCTGAAACGATTAAAAACATGGGCTTAAAGTACATCGTTATTACCTCCGTAGATCGTGACGACTTAAGAGATGGTGGGGCCAATCACTTTGTGCAATGCATTCAAGCTATTCGGCAAACAATACCCAAAATAAAAATCGAAGTCCTGGTACCTGATTTCAAAAAACGTCATCAATTGGCTTTATCTATCCTCAAACAATCTCCCCCAGACGTATTCAATCACAATATTGAAACCATACCTCGATTATATAAAACCGCTCGTGTGGGTTCAGACTACCAGCACTCACTCACACTATTAAAAGAGTTTCATGACCAACACCCATCCATTCCCACAAAGTCTGGGATTATGGTTGGGCTTGGAGAAACTGATGAAGAGCTGATAGAAGTATTCCAAGACTTACGAGACCATCATGTCTCTATGATTACCATTGGCCAATACCTTGCACCAAGCCCACATCACATGCCTGTATCCAGGTATTTATCAGAAGAAGGCTTCCTAGAACTGGGATCCATGGCTCATGAAATGGGATTCAGTAGTGTTGCAAGTGGGCCATTGGTTCGCTCATCCTACCACGCCGACAAACAAGCAGAGACATTGAATGACACTATATGATATCCTACCCGCCATTGGGAGCTTTTTTCAGTCACACCCTTATTGGGGGATTCTACTCTCTGGCTTTATTGCTTTTATTGAGTCCTTAGCCATTATTGGCAGTATTGTCCCTGGTTCTATTGTCATGACCATTGTCGGTTTTCTCTTAGGCATCGGCGCCATCCCTCTAAAGGCCACACTGATTAGCATCTTTATTGGTGCATTTATTGGAGACTTCATTAGCTATGGCGTTGGCTATTATTATAAAAACAGTATCGCGCAACATCATTGGATTCAACCTTACAACCATTGGATCCTTCATGGTGAAGCCTTCATGCGAAAACACGGACCATTGAGTATCATCATTGGACGTTTTTTTGGCCCAATGCGTAGCATGATCCCTTTAATTGCGGGGATAACAACCATGAACCTAACCGCCTTCACACTCTCAATCATTCCCACCATTATCCTCTGGTCCTTTGTGTATCTTACCCCTGGCGCACTGATGGGCGCCCTTTCCATTGATATGGGAGAGTCCATGTTCACTGCCATGGTCTACAAGACGTTAATGGTTGCTTTCTATATTGCGCTGTGGCAAGCCACTGCGATCATAGTCAGCATCATCCATCCATACATCAAACGTCTATTACCCCAGCAATTAACGGCAGTCAACCTAACACATCTCCTCAAATCTATGGTGCTCCTGATGGTCATTGGGATATTATTTCATGACTACTTACTCCAAAAAGATTATATCTTATCACTCAACAAAGCCTTTTATCATTTAAGCGAGACTTATTCATCCACCCAACACATTTTATTATCTCAAAAGATTTCTGCTCTAACAGACCCCGGCACCTCTTTGCTCATTATCAACGCATCATTTTGCTCGGTACTGTATTACCACCGCCACTCCAAGTTGCTACGACACTGGATCCTCATTTTAGCGGGCTGCTATACTATTATTACCGCACTGAAATATAACCTACACTTTGAGAGACCATCAACATTACTAGACAACACCAGCTTCCCTAGCGGCCATGTTATCATACCAGGGATTATGCTACTTCTCGCCTCCACTGTGATTGAATACAAATCCTATGCCATCGCCATTACCCTACGCCGCTTTAGCGTGATCTTATTACTCCTAGTCGGTTTATCACGGATTATTTTACAAGCCCACTGGGCCATAGACATTTTAATCAGTTACTTGGTTACCTGGGCAATATGGCATTTGATCTCAGTATGGAAAAATCARCTAATCCCCATGATTAGCTCTCGTCATATTAAACTGCTTAGCGCCAGCACCTTTATGGCTATCATACCACTGCTGTTCCTATACCCTTATATGTCGGCACCCATTTTACCCAAAAGCCCCCTATTACTAACAGTCAACCAATCCAGTGACCTTAAAAACCTGCCAACCGTTCGATACTCAAGAACCGGACATATCAATGCGCCGCTAAACATCATTTGGTCAAAGCCCCGAACTGATATTGAAAACACCCTACTCAGTAATGATTGGAGACAATTACCAAAAACACAAACAGTATCCGGACGGTTGATGGGCTTTTTACGCTTCAATGACTACCAAGAAACCCTACCCTTATTACCACCGCTGCTTAACTTACACGGTCCTGATTTGGTTTTTGTAAAAATTACTCAAAATACCTCCTATATTATTCAGCTATGGCAACTTGAAGGTGCCATGACAACATTCATCGGAACCATTGCTGCAGAAGACTATCCAGAGTCATTCTTTACCAGTAAATTATTCCGATGCCAGACTGGAAGGTTCAATATTGGCAATAACCTACCCAAAGGCTATCAAACTGTACAGCGCGAATCAGAAACACTTGAAAATAGTATTGAATCATTCTGTTGGGATGGTAAAGTTGCCGTATTTACCCATTAAATAATTTGGTATTTAACCTTAGATAAGGTATGATGAAAGTACGTTCGCAAGATGGATTTGACGATGAACCCAAGAAATATTGTATTAGCCTTTATAACAGCTCTTTTAGCCGCTAATGCTTCCTCTAAATCAGTTGATTATCCCTTAGAATCTACCCCTGAATTTTTTCAGTCGCTCACTATGGGACGGTATGACTTGCATGTCAATGTGCCTCATGACTATCAAATTGTTCAGCACTCTTTAGAACACAAGGAGCACACCATTGGTTTCGTTTTAGATGATCATAACCTCAACAATTGGCGTGAACATATTGGTGTTCATGTCTCTGTTGATACATCAGAAAGTGCCAGTGCCCATATCCGCCGCATCCAAGACTACATTATCAAAGAGCACCCTGGTGCAGAAATCCTGAAATCAGATATTGCCAGAAACAGCAATGGGATCCAAGATTCTCATACCAGTTTATTGTTTAATGATGGCACCAGTGATGTGGTCCTGGCCGCATCATACTATTCTGACAATAGCACACTGACTGGCGTTGAAGTGTCGGTTAGAGTCAACAAATCCGTTAAACGATCTCTCAGAAAAGCCGAGAAGATGGCAAGATCGATCATATCCCTTGATTAATCTTTGGGCGCAACCTTTGAAAGCATCGTGCGCCAAAGTTTCTCTAGCAGCAACATATAGCCTGAACCATTCTTCAACTGAGTGATTGATTCATCAGCTTTCATTGCTGCAGTCATCAACGGCACGTCAATAGAAGGATCGATACGGTCAGGCAGCAGTTTACACGCATAGCCAAGAGCTGACAATCGAGCGCGACCCAATAAGCTGTCTTTTTCTGTTTGCTGTGATGCGGCATACTCTAAATAAGATGCTGCAAAGTCCCTCATCCTGCCACGCGATGACTCAGCATCCCCAGGCCTTCCTCCCCAACAAGATACAGGAATTAATGGCCTACCCTCAGCAATTGCTTCAGCCATTGAAAGAATATTATGCTTCTCGACCAAATCACTGGTATAATCTTGCTTTAACAAGTGCGCCAAACTACTGGCATCAAAGCTACCATAACTGGGTAAAAACAACACTGCACCAATATGTCGATGACACATATTGACACTATTGGGATGCCCCACCACATCAAATACTTTTCTTTTACGAATACTCAAATAATTTTTTAGGTGCTTGCTCGCAGACCTAGAAAAAACACGATTAAAATAGGAAGAAACCAAAGAATAGCCTCCTGGACTATCAAATGAGTATATAGCAACAACCCTTTCCATCACCTGAAACGCTACTTGCCTAGCCTTTACATCATCCCCTTGATAGGCAACGTACGCTTGAGCCAATAACATATCAACGATTTTTCCTCCCATTGAATGCCCTGTTAACACGATAGAACCTTTGGGGTTCGATATCACATATGCCAACAATGTCTCATAAGCATCCTTTTGATAGTCTGAAATACCTTCTTGAGAAAACGCATGCTGAATGCCATCATAACGACAATCATCCACACCTATGGTTCCTCTCACAGCTATTGTCCTATATGAAGGATATGCCTTCTCTTCGACACAAACCATATATAAAGACGTTTTGGTCGGAAGAACCTTTGTGATAACCTCTTTGAAAATCTTGCTAAATATCGGATCATTAGACCCATACCTAAAATACGCAAAATAAGCCAGCCTAGCCGCTTCTGCCATGTTGTGTTGTTTTGGGAACAAATAATAAAACCAGTCTTTCATCTATATGATTTATTTAGCTTACTTTATCATAAATAGATAATAACAAAACGTCAATGACAAAAAAAAATACCACAATAAATACTGTGGTATTTTTTAAAAGCGACACGAATGGGTTAGATTCGAAAAGTGAGTATATCAGAACACTCGACATCACGAGCAGGAGAAACAACCTGACGAAAAGCCAATTGAAGTCTCGCGGGAATGCCAATATTTCCATCATTAATCTCTTTATCACTATAAAGATTATTTACTTTTTCTACCATACCATGATCGATAAGAGCCAAAGTGACTTTCAAGGACACCCACGCACTTGTTACCATCAATACAGGTAGAAAGGCAGGCGCAACTGCCTCTACCACAGACTTTAAAACTGCTAATGAGATTGCTAAAACACCAAATACACCTGACTCAGAAAAATCTCCCCCATGATGGTAAACATCAGCATATTTAAAAATCGCTAATAATATAACCTGGTAAATGGATGCCTTAATAATCAAGCCTGCAAACGTTGGCATGACTAAACCTAAAGCAGCGGTAGCCACGGTAATCCTCATTAAAACATCTTTTATATCACCATGCTCAGTCCCCAAAAGATAGTTGACTCTACCCTTGCTATTAGCAAGCATACGGCTGAATCTAGCTCTGAAAGCATTGACTGTAATCATCATTTTCTCCTTTATGTTCTAAATGCAGCATAACCTACAAATAAGAACAAATCAAGATTAATACATCATAATCAATCACATCCAAACCTTAACATCAGTAAAAAAAGACCTCGATCCTTATGAAGCGCAACGTCAGCTTGAAAAGCTCTTTTAATACCCCACTCACCATATACAAAAACTTCTTGGTATGGAGATAATTTTTAACAAGTTTTTTGATAATCTTGCTAAATATTGAGTCATTGGCCTCTACCTAAAGCAACTGCCGTCATGTTGTTAAGCTTACTTTGTCATAAACCAATAATCACAAAACGTCAATGACAAAAAAAAATACCACAGCGAACTGTGGTATTTTTTAAAAGAGTCACGAATGGGTTACATGCCCCATGTGAATATATCATCGATCTTTACAAGATTAGAGGCGCAAGCAATAGATCTAAGTGAATTTTCAGCTCTAGATTTGTCCAAGCTTCCATCAATAATACCATTAAAACAAGCTTTAACTGGTTCAACCACATTATTGTCTACAAGAGCCAAGGATATTTTTAAAGACACCCATGCACTTGCCATCATCAACATAGGAAGGAAGGCTGGTGATGTCAACTCTAAAGCAAGCTTCAGGGCTGGTATCGATAATGCCAAAAGCCCAAACGTAAACGTTTCAGAAAAATCTTCCTCGTTTTGATAAGCATGAGCAAACTTAAAAATCGCAAATAATGCAATATTGTAAAATGCTGACATAATCATCAAACTTGCATACGTTGGTATGACCATACCTAAGGCACAAGAGATGGCGGTAATACCGATCAAAAAATTCTTTAAACGTCGATGCTGATCAGGGACAAAAGCATTCTTAATGTTAGTTAACAACCTTTTTAATCTGTATTTGCTCATAATTTTCTCCTTTTTAATTTATAAAACTATAACATAAAAAAACAATAAATCAAGTTTAATCTTTTATGCTCAAATAGATATCAACCTGAACCTCTGCCGATAATGGATCTTCATAGTTATGAAACTCAAAGTCTGTTTGAAAAGCCCTTGTCACGCCCAGCTCACCTGCTTGGGTTTTTGCCCAAATCTCTTGCCACACCAAAGGAAGAACCTGATTAATCGGGCCTCTTTGTGAGGGATAACGCAGGTAACGTCCTCCAGGAATATCGAAGATTTCACAATCACTAGGCATGTCTTCTGGATCAATCACTTGATGCCCAATCGCATAGGTATATTCTCCAGCCTCATCACTGTCATAGTCCGTATAGAGCGCTATAATTCGATGGTCTGACTTCTCATCAATTTTTTCACTCATATTGTCTGCCATAAACTTTTCATACAACGATGAGATCTGTCCACCAGCCGTTGCCTCTAATTCATTACTGGTTCTAATTGCCGGTCCTATAACTGTAATCGGACTTAAGGTTATAATGTCATCATGCATCAACGAGCTCCATCTGAATAGATTCAATTTGGGAGGCTTCTACCATAAAACAGCGCCGACACATGGACTCATAGCGCTCATTGCCTCCAATTTCAACTTGCTCCCCCGTCATGACCATTGAGCCAGAACTGTTCATCCTAGCATTCATGGTCGCTTTACGCCCACAACGGCAAATGGTTTTAATCTCTATTAACTCTTCAGCCCAGGCCAGAAGGTATTGGCTTCCAGGAAACAAATTGCCTTTAAAGTCTGTTCGAAGCCCATAAGCCAGTACTGGAATCTTAAACTGGTCCACCACTCTAGATATTTCTTTAACTTGCACAAAGGTTAGAAACTGAGCTTCATCAACCAAAATACAGCTGATTTTTTCATCCTGAATCTTATGCTTTGCATAAGCAAACAGTCCCGTTGATTGATCATATAAGTCTGCTTCACTTTTCAGCCCAATACGAGAACTAACAAAACCTGTTTTATCTCGATCATCTAAAGCAGAGGTTAATATAGCAACCCGCATCCCCCGTTCACGGTAATTGTGTGCCGACTGTAGCAAAACTGTTGACTTCCCAGCATTCATCGCTGAATAGTAAAAGTACAGCTTAGCCATTTGAATCCGCCTCTGCTTCTTCCTCGAAACAGTCATACCGCATCATATTAAAGACACCAAACATCTTAAACCCTAAGGACCTGAGCAGTTTCTCAGAGCTATGAAGCCCAAAACCATAGACCTCTTCGCAACCAGCGTCTTTAGCAATATTCATTCGCTGTAACACCATCATACTTCCAACACCTTGACGCCGGTACATCGGTAAAACTGTATCCCAAAGTAATAATGATTGGTTGTCTTTCACAAACATGCCACAGCAACCAACAGACTTTTGATAAATTTGCGCCAAATACATGTTAACATTACCTGCCGCTGATTCATTCAGCTTAAAATACGCTTCAACATCTTCAACCGGCATGCCTTGACTCACCGAGAAGACATGACACCACTCATAAAATTGCTCATCATTTGAGACCTCAACCAATTCGACAGCCGGGTGGGATGTGAAATTAGGCGCATTGGATGACAGATGAAACACCCCCGCTTGAAGCTGTCCACGCTCTTCTAACCCTTCGTTAATTAAATATTGCTGTGAATGAATATGGTTATCCAGCAACAGCCATATAAATGGCTTTCTCTGATTACGTGCCAACTCTAATAATGCCGCAGAATTTAATACATTTGTTGGCTCTGTATGACCGCAAATCACATTAAATATCGGTGTATCTAACAATGAGTGCGCCATCAACCACCCTTCTTTTTCATCCGTAATCCCTACACTTTCTGAAATATAACGATAATAATATTGCAGTAACGTGATTATTGCTTCTGTTTTTTCAGTACGTTTGATCATTAACACAAGTAATACCCTTTTATTGATAGCACCAGCATAGCACGGCCGTATTGTTCTCGCAAGCCACATCAAGATGGAAAGTGGATAAAAAACTTGCAAAAACTGCCCTGACATCTTATGATTTTAGTTGAAGACAAATGGAGTTTTTTCAGCATGAAAGCTTATCTAATTTTGCCACTATTGTTCACATCCTCCATGTTACACGCCTTTACATTAAGGGACCAAGGGTTCTTCGACGTTGGTTTGGGCCCTAAACGAATAGACCCTATTACAATCAATAGGGAAAAAACGGAATACTATATTGGTCCCTGTTTTCAAACCAGTGTTGGTATTGGCTACAAAAACGGTTTAGGCGTTTCCTTGGTTTACCAATTTAACTACAACAAACGAAAAAGCGGACCGCTAAATCCTACCGACCCAACAGTGAATGAAAAATATGCCACAGAGTTTACCAACTATATTGCAGGCTTGAATTTCATCTATAAATTATTGCCCTCGTCGGAAGTTGCCTTTTTCCTCCAAGGTGGGCCTGGGATTGTGGTGAATACCGACCAAAAGCTTTCACCCACCACCTCCACCCAAACGGATACCACTGAGACAACCGTAAAGTCTGATGGCACATCATCCGTAGTCACAACTGAAGATACCACTCAAGAAAGTGAAGCCTTTTCTTTTTATGAGAACATTACCTTTGGCTATCAAGTAGGTGGTGGTATCGAATACCGCCAAGATGCTCATAAAGCCATTGTCATGCAAGTGAACTATCTTAGCACCCATATTTACCAAAGTACCTTTGATCCACAAGATTCAACAAGTGTGATCTCATCACTTGATGATGAATTGGAAGGACTCTCTGGTCACTTGTCATTACGCTATTATTTATAAAATCCTGAAGGCACTTGCAATAATGGCAACTATGTGCTGAAATACTTTCGTGAGGGTTAGCCTGTGGCGTTACTCCATCAACCCCGTCAGACCCGGAAGGGAGCAGCGGTCGTGGATTTAATGGGTGCAGGTGTGACTCTCACACTCATAACGATTAGGAACCCATGTCATATATTGTACTCGCCAGAAGATTACGTCCCAAAACATTAGATGATGTCATTGGTCAGCCATTGGTTGTGCAAGCACTCACCAATGCCTTAAACAATCAAACTGTTCACCCTGTTTACTTACTGACAGGCACCCGTGGTGTTGGAAAAACCACCATTGCGCGCATTATTGCCAAATCTCTAAACTGTGAAAATGGACCTCATCCATGCTTGAAATGCGATAGCTGTACCATGATTCAACAAGGGTCTTATCCTGATATGTACGAGATTGATGCCGCATCGAGAACAAAAGTTGAAGATACCAGAGAGATATTAGACCAAGTACAATACATGCCCCAGATAGGACGGAAAAAAGTCTATCTTATCGATGAAGTGCATATGTTATCCCAGCATAGCTTTAATGCCTTGCTAAAAACATTAGAAGAGCCTCCTGCCCACGTACAGTTTATCTTGGCCACCACAGAACCTGAAAAAATACCAAAAACCATTCTATCCCGGTGTTTACACTTTAATTTAAAATCCATTACTGCAAGCGACATCCAAGCATACCTTGCCACCGTACTAACTAAGGACAATATTCGTTTTGACGACGATGCACTACAACAAGTGGCTGAAGCAGGTGATGGCAGCATGCGGGATGCTTTAAGCATCCTTGACCAATGCTTGGCCATATCTCCTACCCACTTATCAAATGAGACCACCCAGTCATTATTAAATACCATCGCTCATACCCAACTACAAGAAGTCATACAAGCCATTGCTAACCAAGACATTGCTGCACTAGAAGAACGTTGCCATGCTTTTGAAAAGAACAATATTGACTTTAGAGACCTGTTAAAACAAATGGCAAACTTATTAATCCAAACATCTATCCACCAACTACAAGGGAAGACCTCTCCCTATACCGGTCTTTGGTCAAATGAATATCTTCAGGTTCTGTATAGAATGATTATGCAGGGTATTCAAGATCTCGAGTACAGTCCTAGCGTTAAACTCGGCGCACTCATGTGCATGGTTCGAATGGCTGTATTCAAACCCTCTCAAGAGTCTTCTACGCCCCAACCCAAGGTTACCGCAACCCCCAGACCTGTCAAAAAGAATCAAGAACCCGCTACAAATTTAGCGCCAAAGCCAACAAGTCACAACTGGACTGACATCATTGCTCAAATGACATTAACCCCGATGCTCAAAAATTTAGCTGAAAATGCAACGTTAGAATCTAAAACGGATCAGCAATGGACCCTGATATTAAATCAATCCCATAAACACTTGCTGTCTGATACCATCACCAAGAAATTAGAGCACGCAATCAATCAAACCTTTAATAAGACCATAAACCTTGTGATCAAGCTAACTGAAGCACCACAACAAACACCTGCTGCTGAAAAGAAAGCTGTAAAAGATACCAACGATGCCCAAGCGAAAGAAAAGATGCAAAAAGACCCTATCCTCAGTAGCTTGCTATCTGAACTTAACGTGGCTGATGACGCTGTTAGTATCACCAGCCACGAATAACTACCCCAGCATCAGATCTGACAACATGCCCTTCAAGGCACGCCGTTGCGACTTTAAAATAAACTTAGACAACCCAAAATGATCACTCTCATCAATAGAAAGATCTTTAACTGTTAAGTCCCCCACTTGCTCTTTTAACCAAGCGATTTGTTCTTGACGGGTTGATATCCCATCAATGAGTCCCAATGACAAACTCGATTTTGCAGCATAGACCTGAGCATCCTTAATCGCCTGGACTGATTTCTGATTTAAGCCGCGTCTTTTAACAATCAAATCTAAAAACCATTGGTTGTCCTCCTCAAGCATTATTTGTAAATGTTGGCGGACCTCTGCTGGCATGTCTTCAAAGCTATTTGGGTACCCTTTATAGCGTCCCGTTGTAATCTTCTCTTCTCTAATGCCTATTTTTTCCATCAGCTCTTTCACAATAAGATTACTAAACACCACCCCAACACTACCAATGATTGATGAATTATAAGCATAGATTCTATCCGACCCTAATGCGCCCATATAAGCACCTGATGTCGCTGAATTCTCCACCAGCACTGTTAGTGGCATTTTTGCATTTAACGCAGCAATCTCATGGTACAGTCGCTCTGAGTCCCCAATCCCTCCACCAGGAGAATTCATAATCACAATAGCCGCTTTTGTTTGCATATTGACTTTTTCGAACTGCTCCCAAAACTCACTTCGAAGTGAGATAGGCTCATCAATATGAATCATGGCGATATGATCTAAGACTTTTGCTTCTGGCTGACTGCCTCCTCTAGAAAACCACTGACTCAATAGGACCACCAACAGTAGCAATGCCAAATTACGCCACCTTTTATGCCAAACATCCCGGCGATTAACAGCAGATACTGCCTCTGCTATATCTTTTACTTCCTGTTTTGTCATCCTATCGTTCCTCCTATAACCTGACTAACCATTCCCAATATACCTTGTGGCAACACCCCAAACACAATCACCAACAGTGACAATCCAACCAGCACATAGTTCTTGTCTAGGGCAACTTGACTCTGTTCTGGGAAATACATGGTTCTCACAATATTCATATAATAGTAGGCACTCACAACAATGCACAGACCAGTCCATATCATGGTTTTATAATAGCCCTCAATGGCTAAGGCATAGAATACATTGACCTTAATAATAAAACCAACCAATGGTGGGATACCTGCCATCGCTGCCATGGTAATCAACATCGCAAAAGATTCATGCGGCAGTGATGCCGCCAATCCAGTAAGCTCTGAGACTTTCTCAATTCCTTTTGTGGCAAAAGATAACAGGACAGCAAATGCCACTGTTGTCATCAACACATAACCCATCATATAAACATAGGCACTGGTATATGCCATCGCCCCTGTTAAACATAATGGCAATAGAACAAATCCCATATGTGAAATGGATGCATAAGCCAATAACCGTCTTAGATTGTCTTGCCGAATGGCCATCAATACCCCATAGGTCAATGACAATAGAGCTATCCCCCATAATAACAGTGATACTGAAGGCACTTGTCCGAGCCCGGTTATTTGAAAGACTTTCAGTAACATCGCCAATAATGCCACTTTGGGTACCGTAGCAAACCAATACACCACCCCAATTGGGGCACTTTCATACACATCAGGAACCCACATATGAAACGGTGCAGCACCCAGTTTAAAACAGATCCCTGCCAATAAAAACACCAGTGCCAAACTTAACAGCCACATTGTATCCAAACCTCCCAACAATGGCGTAATACTTTGGTACATCAGACTGCCTGTTGACAAATAGAGAAAGGAGATGCCATACAATATAAAACCTGAAGCCACAACCCCCATGACAAAATATTTCAAACCCGCCTCACTCGCTGTCGGGTGTGATTTATCCAAAACACATAAAGCATAACTCGGAAGCGCCATTAACTCCAACCCCACATAGCACATAACCCATGAGGTCGCTGAGGTGATAACCAAAGCCCCCAAAATGGCAATCAATATCAGCACCACAGCAAATAACTGTTGCTCTTTTTTAAATGAGTGCTCACCAATCCATAGAACCCAAGCACTGAGCAATAGACAAATCCACTGGCTGATTTGGGCTAAGCCATCAACACGCCAATGCGTCCCTTCGGCATACCCATTAAAATACACCATCATCGCTGCCAACAATAGAATGCCAACAGCAACCGGAAACAATCGCTTGATCCAATCAAAACATGACCCTAGGATCAACCCCAAAGTCCCTATAATAAGTGTCACTTCTGCATATAACATACCTACACCAATAGTTTACTTGATACCGCCGCATCCAATAACTGGGTTATTGGTGGGTACAACACTTGAATGAGTCCCTGCGGATAAATCCCTAAGGCCAATACAACAAGCGATATAAACAATAGTAATGTGACCTCCCCCCGATGAATATCCCTAACTTTCTCTACAATATCCGATGGCATACCAAAGAAAGCTTGCTTGTACATCGTCAATAAATATGCTGCGGAAAGAACCAATGTGATGGCTGCACAGAGACCCACCAAAGGCATGGTTTGTAACGCTGTCATGATCACCAAATACTCTCCTACAAAACCTGCGGTTAAGGGCACCCCAATTGTCGATAGTACAAACAGTAAAAAGAACATCGAAAACCAGGGCATCTTTGTCCCCAAACCACTAAATTTGATGATTGATCGCTCATGGCATTGATGATACAAAAGCCCGAATGCACAAAATAATGCACCTGAGCCAAAAGCATGGGAGATCATTTGCACCACAGCCCCCGTCATCCCCAAACTGGCCATATCTGCATCACCAGCCCTATAAATTAAAAACAACCCCAAGGTCACAAACCCCATATGAGCCACCGAAGAATATGCAATCAAGCGCTTCATATCTTGTTGACTAAACGCCACAATCCCCACATACACAATAGCAATCAGCGACAAACCAATCATAAGTGGTGCAAAATACGCACTGGCATCGGGTAAGATTGGCATACTAACCCGAATCAAACCATATGCCCCAACCTTCAACATCAATGCTGCCAAGATCACTGAGCCCGATGCAGGGGCTTCCGTATGCGCATCAGGCAACCAAGTATGAAAAGGGAACATGGGTATTTTCACTGCAAAAGCTGCCAGTAGTGCTAAAAATAGCCACTGTTGCTCAAACAAACTTAAAGGCACTGAGGCCATTTGTAAAAATGAAAAGCTTTGGGCTTGGATGCCTAAATAAATAAACCCAACCAGCATCAATACCGATCCTAAAAATGTGTATAGAAAAAACTTCATCGCTGCATACGAACGCTGTGATGAACCCCAAACACCAATACACAAATACATTGGTATTAACATGCCCTCCCAGAACATATAAAACAATATCGCATCATAGGCCAAAAACACCCCAATGACCATACTTTGCATCAAAAGAAACAATGCCAAATAAAGCCGCATGCGGGTATAATTGACCAAATACGAACCTGCTATCACAATACAATTGATTAATAAAGTTAACCCCACCAATGCCCAAGACAACCCATCAATTCCTAACATATAACGGACGTTAAAGTAAGGAATCCAAGGCAGTGACTCCATCAATTGAATACCGCCATCAGAAAAGACCATTTGCTGAGTTAACCCATAAAAAACCCACAAGCTTATCAGAACAGTACCTGATGCAATGTGCCGACAATTAATCCTTGATCCTAATGCCATCACACCCAAACCACCTAAAAGACCACTTGCAATCAGTAAGCTTAAATACATCATACCAACCCCAACAATATTAGAACCAATGCCACCAGCATCACCAAGATGTAATGGTACAACTTTCCATTTGCGATACGCGCCAGTGGACCCGAAGCCTTTTTAACTTGAGCCGAAACCCCCATCACCAATCTTTGATCAATCAACCCACTGTCGACTATCTCGGAACAGTAAATACTGAGTCTCTGATACCCTGTCACCATATAACGCTCAAACAATGCATTCAGCCCATACTGACTGGCAATAAAATCGTACCCCCAAGCAAGCCGTTTTATCAAACGATCCAATACACTGGGTTTCTTCCAATACACATAGGTCAACACCGTTACAGAAAACAAGGTGAGTGTTAAAGGCAATGATGTCAATGCATGGTCAATAAACCCTGCAACATCCTGGATATCTTTAATGACCAGAACCGTTATCTGGTTACCCACATCAACAGATCTCAGTAACACCTCTAGATACGGCACCATGGCATAACCTAGATATATTGAAGCCGCACTAAGAATCCATAACGGCCAGCATATACTGTAACCTACTGGAACCGTCTTATTAATGGCACGATTCTGCCAAAATAATAAATAATACAAACGGGTTGAATATAACGCAGTCAATACAGCACCTCCCACCATCACCACATACGGCCACAATGACTGCTTGGCACTGAACATCAACATCGCATCTTTAGAAAAGAACCCACTCAATGGTGGTACAGCAATCATGGATAATAAACCAATAAACATCGATAAATGTATGGTTCGATGATTTGCCATACCAGAGATCTTCCTTAGATCTTGTTCATGGTTTGATGCGATGATAACCGCTCCCGCACTTAAGAACAATAATGCTTTAAAAGCCGCATGGGTTGCCAGATGATACAATGAAAACACATAACCGGATAACCCACAAATCCCAACCATCATCCCTAACTGAGATAAAGTTGAATACGCAATAACCTTTTTAATATCATTGGCAACCAATGCCACAATCCCCATTAAAATCATTGTTGAGAACCCCACCCACAGAACAATCGACAATGTTATCGGCGATAACTCAAACCAAGGTGCAAATCGGCAAACCAAATACACCCCTGCTGTTACCATAGTTGCTGCATGAATCAATGCCGAAATGGGTGTGGGACCGGCCATAGAATCTGGCAACCATATTTGTAATGGCATCTGAGCTGACTTTCCCATAGCACCCACAAATAGTCCCAAGCATATAAAGTCAATCCATCGCCAACCATGCCATACAACCCCCAAAAGCTGAGAGCCTCTACCCAAAATATTGGCATACTCTAAATCACCCAATTGTAGAAGGATCAATCCCATCGCAATGATTAATCCCATGTCTCCCACTCGGTTAACCACAAATGCCTTGATTGATGCACGTGCTGGATACGCTTTGGTTTGCCAAAACCCAATCAACAAATAGGATGCTAAGCCCACCCCTTCCCAACCAAAAAATACAAACAATAGATTATTGGCCATCACCAATATCAGCATTGCAAAGGTAAAAAAACTCACATAGGAAAAGTAAGTACTTTGGTTGGCATCCTCTTGCATATATCCTAAAGAGTAAACATGCACCAACAAAGACACTGACGTCACAATCACCATCATCATGAGTGACAGAGAGTCCAGAAGAAAACCGACTTCAAAATGATACCGGCCAATATCGACCCATGAGAACTGATAGAGATCAACCGCCTTCCCTATAAAGGCCACATCCCGAAATAGCGCACAAGCAAACAACCATGAAACCGTGATGGTGACAATCGTCAACCAACGGGCGTAAGCCCAATGACAGTAAAACCTTGCTGCCACAGCACCCAATAAAGGTGACAGCAAACAGATTAAAGCCATTTCATTCACTAACATCACTACCCCTTTAGTTGTGCAAATTTTTCAGTTTCAATAGACGCATAACGCTGATACAGTACAATGAATATGGCCAAACCTATTGCTGCCTCTGCTGCGGCAATGGCCAATATAAAAAACACCATGATTTGTCCATCCACCAGATCCAGATAACGGTCTATCGCCACAAAATTAATATTAATTGCCAAAAGCATCAGCTCTAAACACATCAAAATCGCAATCAAATTATTCCGATTCAGGACCATACCCAATAGTCCAATGGTAAAAACAATCCCCGCTAATACTAAAAAATGCATCAATCCAATCATGGCTTCATCCATGTTATACAATCTTCTTCCCGACGGTCCATTTGCTGACGAATATTTTGATATTTGGCCTGACTGTCTCTTTTGCCAACCAAGGCAATCGCTGCAACCATCGCACTTAAAAGAATCATCGCAATGTACTCAAACTCTAACCCATATTCTTGAAACAACCGAACACCAATGGTTCTTGTATTCGAACTATCCGTTATAGGTGCCAACATATTGTTTGGCAATACACCATATGCTCGCCAAATAATCATTAAAAATGACACCAGTAGTAATGAGATCATTCCCATCATCATATAACGGGAAATGTGAGACTTTAAATGATCAATATTGATCATAAATACAATAAACAAAAATAACGCCATCACTGCCCCAACGTAGACGAATATCAATGCCAATGCTAAAAATTCAGCGCCGATACTCAACCACAATACTGACGTTAACACAAATGCGCCAATCAGTGATAAAATACTGCGTACTGGGTAGGGACTTAATGCCACTGACAATGACGCCACGATCAATCCTAAAGATAAAAGATAAAATAACGCATCAACCATCATTGTCCTCACGTAAGTTATGCTGAATTCGGTCCTCATACATATCACCAATCATCAGCAATTGATCTTTTGCCAAAATATTGTCACCGCGTTGAAGAATGCTGTAATGCATTTCATCCGTACACACAATAGAATCTACCGGACAAGCCTCCTCACACAAACCACAGTTAATACACTTAAATGTATCAATATCAAAACGGGTTGTTTTTCTCGCCCCATCAGCCCTTTCTTCCGCCTCAATGGTAATGGCCAATGCTGGACAAATGGATTCGCATAGCTTACAAGCAATACAACGCTCCTCGCCATTCTCATAACGTCTTAATGCCAGAGCACCCTTAAACCTTGGTGATATTGGTAATTCTTCTCCTTCATCAGGATAATGCTGTGTGATCTTACGACGCCAAAAAGCACGCCCTGTCACTCCCAAGCCTTTTAGAAAATCCACCAGCAAATAACGCTTAAGCTGCTCTGAGCCAATCACCAACCAAGTTATGATAAGAAAAAATAACAATGTTGCAATAACAGCGCCAATATTCATACCCACTCCAATAGTCTCATCACACTCACCACAGGAATCCAAACCAATGCAACTGGAATCAGTTGTTTCCACCCTAAGGACATTAACTGATCATAGCGATAGCGCGGGAATGATGCCCGCATCCATAAATATAAAAATATAAAGAAACTCGCCTTACCCAAAAGCCAAAAAATCCCAGGAATAGGCAAACTGCCCAATAAGGGAATGCCTTCAAACGGTGACAACCATCCCCCAAAAAACATCAAGGTGGTAAAGACCGAGATAAAAATCATATTGGCATATTCAGCAATAAAGAATACTGCAAACATCATCCCTGAATACTCTACGTGAAAACCCGCAACCAATTCGCTTTCCCCCTCAGCCACATCAAATGGTGCTCTATTGGTCTCAGCAATCGCACAGATCCAATACACCATAAACATCGGGAGTAATGGCAACCAATACCAGTTAAACAATCCCCCTGATTGTCCTAGAACAATGGTTTTTAAATTCAGGCTTCCAGATAAAATCAACACCCCCACCAAAGCAAAACCCATCGCAATCTCATAAGAGATAATTTGTGCACAGGCTCTCATCGCACCAAGCATGGCATATTTAGAATTAGACGCCCATCCAGAAATTAAAACCCCATAAGCACTGAGTGATGTCATCGCAAAGACAAACAATACCCCAGCATCAATATTGGCAAAAACCCACTCGGAAGAGAATGGCACCACTGACCATACCAATAATGATGGAACTAACATTAACTGTGGCGCCAAGACAAACAAACGCCAATCCGCATCCTTAGGATACACCAATTCTTTTGTCACGAATTTAATGGCATCGGCGATTGGTTGTAAAACACCCGCAAAACCCACCCGATTTGGGCCCGTTCTCAATTGCATATAACCAATAATTTTCCTCTCAGCCGTCGTTAAGTATGCCACACAGACCACCAATGGGAGAATAATCATCAAGGCATATATCATCCAGAGCAACCACTGATTCATGATACATCTCCATCGTCAAGAGGACCCATCGTTTCAGCATAAAACACCTGCCCTCGTTCATAAACCAAGGTGCCTGGTGCAATCGTATCACTGTATTTTAAATTGGTTATCTGACCTTCTATCGATGCCTCTTGTGTCTCTGCCAACAGTACAAACTCCTCAATAGGATAAGCTTGTTGTAATGCGGCAGCATGTCTCACCAAGCCATCTCCCCGAACCCATGAGCTTAAGCCTACCCGCATCCATTGTGCCGAAATAACTTTAGGTTTTTCCACAGGAACCTGCTCAATATCTGGCCAAACCATCGTTCCATAAGCGCGATCAACATCCTGCGACAAAGTATCATAATCTTTAGCAACCACTTTTGATAACATAGACCCTAGTACATGATAGATACTCCAGCCCATTTTCGCCTCACCCCGTGGACTTGAAGCTGCGACAAACTTTTGCTGCAATCCCTGATAATTGAGGTAAGAACCTGGTGTTTCAGGGGCCAATGCCAATGGTAGTATCACATCAGCACAATCTCGTAAACTCGCTGTATCATAAGCGCTCACCGCAATTGTGAATGCTGATTTCAACAACTGGTATGCCCGTTTGGGATCAGACACATCTTGCATGGGATCCACTTGATGCAGCCACATCACATCCATCGTGTTTCTTAACATACGATAATAGCTTAAACCATTGGCTTTTGCAGCACCCCAAGCTTTATAATCGGGGGTACACCCACTGGCAGCGAGACCAAGACTATTAGGCCCCGGCGTTAATAGCATATACTCGCTTTCTGATTGGTCACACCAATGATGAACCATGGCCTGAATCTGTGCAATATCAACATGTATTAACGCCTCTTCCCCTAACAAGAATAACACCTTTCCTGACAGCGAACCCTGACCAGAAACCGGTGGATGTAACAGTTCAAAAACCCGCATAGCAAGTTCTTGCGGTTGGGTTAGATGGCATTGATATGGGAAATAATACTCATGTGCAATCGCACCAATACTGATAATATCCGAGCCCTTTTCTGATGCTTCTTTCAAACGCAAAGCCAATATAGGCTGCTCATAACGAATATTTGAGCCAATGAGTACGATGGTATCAAAGCTATGAAGGTCTCCTAGAGCAACACTCGATGGCCGTTGGTATAGTGGCACATCGGCATTCATCCATAACCGGTGATCAATATTTTCAACCCCCGAGCTTCGAAATACATGTTGTGCTAAATAACCTTCCTCTAATGTCATTTGTGATGACAACCACACCCCGACTTTCTCGGGATCAACGGCAACCATTCGGTTATAAATCAACGTCAGCACTTCCTCAAAACTTGCCTGACGCCAATGATCACCTTCCTTTAATAATGGTGTCTCCAAACGTTCTGAAGCATACAAACCTTCATAGCTAAAACGGTCTCTGTCTGCCAGCCAACCTTCGTTCAAAGCCATATTGGTATAAGGCACAACCCGCATCACATCGGTTATATTCTCATAACCTTTAGCCATGGTATGATACACAAGATTTGAGCCAATACAGTCATGTGAAGAGACACCTCGCTGCTGCTTAAACCCCCAAGAACGACCTTTAAAACGAAATGGTTTCGACGTTAATGCACCCACAGGACACAAATCAATCACATTGCCTGATAACTCAGACTTTAGGCCTCTGCTTAAATACGTACTGATCCCCGCAGTATCACCTCGGCCAATAAACGACAACTCAGGAACACCAGCCACTTCTTTCCCAAATCTCACACAACGCGTACAGTGTATGCACAAAGACATATCGGTTTTCACCAAAGGTCCTAGATCCTCATCCGCAACAACACGTTTTGACTCACTATACTCTGATACCCCTTTACCATACCCCATTGCTGTATCTTGAAGCTCACATTCCCCCCCTTGATCACAAATGGGGCAATGTAATGGATGGTTAATCAATAAAAATTGCATGATGGCTTTTTGTGCATCAATGGCTTTATGAGACTGAGTTTTTACCACCATGTTATCAGATACCAGTGTTGCACACGCTGGCTGGGTTTTCCCAATCCCTTCAATATCCACCAAACACATCCGGCAGCTGGCAACCACGGACAATTTTGGATGGTAACAAAACCTTGGAATATAAATACCTTCACGCTGAGCGACATCAATCAACCGCTCTCCCGGCTTTGCCACAATGACCCGCTCATTGATCGTTAACTCTATTGAATGACTCATATTACTTATTCCACATTGCGATTCACATGCTCATGCCAACTAAAACCTTTTGCTGGATCATGAACCAATGACTGACCATGCTCTGCAAAATGAGCAAACTCATCATAAAAATGCTCAATAAAACTGGTTACTGGCCAACTCATTGCTTCCCCAAATGCACAAATGGTTTTGCCCTCTATCTTTTTAGCAACGTCATGAATTTGCCCCACCAACCCTGATGACGCCTGCCCTTTTAAGATTCTTTGTAACATCTGCAATATCCAACCACTGCCTTCACGACAAGGTGTACACTGACCACATGACTCATCATGATAAAACCGCATCATATGGGTTAAAGCAGATACCATACAAGTGCTGTCATCCATAATGATCACGCCACCTGAACCAATCGATGAGTTCACCTTCCGCATCGCATCATGATCCATCGTCAATCCCTCTAAATGCTTTGCTGGAATCACCCGCATTGATGTTCCACCAGGAATCACCGCTTTAATAGACCGACCATACCGAACACCACCACATCGTTCTAATAATTCCGTAAAAGGTGTTCCCATGGGTAATTCAAAAACCCCTGGCTTATTCACATGCCCACTCACACAGAAAATCTTGGTACCCGCAGAATTCTCAACCCCTAAGCCTCTGAACCAATCACCTCCTCGTTCGATAATAATGGGTACCGAGGCTAAAGTTTCAGTATTATTGATTGTGGTCGCTTTTCCCCACAATCCTTTTTGTGCTGGAAACGGCGGTTTGTTCCTTGGCATGGCACGCTTGCCCTCAATCGACTCCATCATGGCCGTTTCCTCACCAACAATATAGGAGCCTGCCCCCAAGAGATGATGTACCTGAATCGATATCCCTGAGTTTAAAATATTCTCACCCACCAATCCTGCTTTGGTCGCTTCTGCCAGTGCGTGTTCGCACTGATTAAACTCTCTAATATACTCACCCCGTAAATAGTTATAAGCCACTTTGGCACCAATAACATAAGCACAAATTAATATCCCCTCGAGCAATTGGTGGGGGTTATGCCGAAGAATCAATGTATCTTTACAGGTTCCTGGCTCTCCTTCATCTGAATTACACACCAAATACTTATCACCCGGGGCATCACGGTTCATAAAGCCCCACTTAATCCCTGTCATGAAACCCGCACCACCTCGGCCTTGTAACTTGGACGCTTTGATTTCTTCTAAGACCACTTCAGCTGAGAGTTCACCACTCACCAATCTCTGCCAAACTTGATAACCACCAATAGCTTGATACGCCTCAAGGCCAGGATCATTGACCCTTAAACAAACTTTATTCATGTTCAACCTCTTGCTGCAAAGTCTCCAACAATTGATCGACTGATTTAGGCGTTAAATGCTCATGATAATCAACATCATTCACAATCCCTACCGGTGCGCCCTGACAAGCCCCAAGACATTCGGTTTCTTGTAGCGTCACCTGTCCATCCGATGTTGTTTGACCTAAAGAAATATTCAACTGCGACTCAATCTGCGCAATCACATCATAAGCCCCAGTCAAGCAACAAGATAAACTGGTACATATTTTCAAATAGTGTTTGCCTCCAGGCTGACGTCGATACATGCTATAAAAACTCACCACTTCATAAACATCAACCTTCTCAATCCCCAAATACTCTGCCACAGCATCTAAGGATTCATCAGACAACCAACCATGTCGGTCTTGTAAGATTCTTAAGGCCATTAGAACAGCCCCTTTAGGCTCAGGAAACTTCTGAACCCAGTGATCTATTTTGGTTTGATCTTCACGACAGATCATCGATCTATTTCCCCCAATACAATATCCATCGATGACAGTATCGTCACGACATCTGACAACATATGACCTTGACACAATTCACCAATTGCAGCTAGATGTGGCCATCCAGCCGCCCTCACCTTCATCCGATAAGGCTTATTAGCGCCATCTGAAACCATATAGATCCCAAACTCTCCTTTAGGATGCTCAACACTACTGTAAACCTCTCCCGGAGGCACAATAAATCCCTCTGAATACAATTTAAAATGATGAATCAACGCTTCCATATCATCCTTCATATCCACCCTAACTGGTGGGACAACTTTAGCATGATCGGCCAAAATAGGCCCTGGGTTGTCTCTAAGCCACTGAATACATTGTTGGATAATCCGATTGGATTGCCGCATCTCATGAATACGAATCAAATAACGATCATAACAATCACCATTTTTGCCTAAGGGCACGTCAAAGTCCAAACGATCATACACCGAATATGGCTGAACCTTACGCAAATCCCAAGCAATCCCTGTACTACGTAACATATGCCCAGTAAACCCTAAAGCTTGCGCCCGTTCTGGCTCAATAACACCAATACCAACAGTTCGTTGTTTCCACACCCTGTTATCAGTCAGCAAGGTTTCATATTGATCAATACATTTTGGAAAACGGTTGGTGAAGTCCTCAATAAAATCTAATAACGATCCTTGTCGCGCAGCATTTAACTGACTCAACTGCTTTTGAGTCTTCCAACTACTCTTTTTATATTGTGGCATGCTTAATGGTAGATCTTGTTTCACGCCCCCAGGCCGAAAGTAAGTCGCATGCATTCTTGCCCCTGAAACAGCTTCATACATATCCAACAGATCTTCTCGCTCTCGAAAACAATACAAGAACACACTCATGGCACCCAAATCTAACCCATGAGCCGCCAACCACATCAAATGATTTAAGATCCTTGTGATTTCAGAAAACATGACTCGAATATACTCAGCCCGAACAGGCACTTCAATATCCAACATCTTTTCAAGCGCCATCACATAAGCATGCTCATTACATAACATGGAGATATAACACAATCGATCCATATAGCCTATGGACTGTAAATACGGCTTGGACTCAACCAACTTCTCTGTGGCACGGTGCAATAACCCCACATGAGGATCAATCCCCACAACCGTCTCACCTTGCATCTCAAGGATCAACCTAAGGACACCATGCGCTGCAGGATGCTGTGGACCAAAGTTAATGGTATAATGTGATTCCTGTTTCACGATTGCGCCCTGTCTTCCTTAACGTAACGGTGATCATCCCGGATCACTTTGGGAACACCCACTCTATTTTCTATAGAGACTGGCTCATACACACACTGTTCCTTTTCACCATCATATCGCATCTCCACCGTTCCGATCAATGGAAAATCTTTCCGAAAAGGAAAACCTACAAACCCATAGTCTGTCAAAATCCTTCGCAAATCAGGATGACCTGAAAATATCACCCCAAATAAATCATATGCTTCCCGTTCATACCATAATGCTGATGGCCAAACCGTAGACAATGTCGGCATTGTTAAATCATCACCCAAATGAACTCGAACCCGTAACCGACGGTTGTGCACTATAGATAAAAAGTGACACACAACCACAAAACGTGGCCCCGTCCAGGTAGACTCCTCTGGCAACACTTCTGCTACAGCCCTTGGATAGCCTTGTGACGTTGAGCTCTCTCCCCCCCATTCTGCGACACCATAGTGGAGGTAATCCACCACACACACATCCAATAGCTGCGACATCAATAACTCTGGATGATCACGCAACACTGTCATCATCTGCCCCATCATGGATGGTTTAACGGTTAGGGTTAACTGATCTAACTCCTGACACTCAATATTTAACCAAAGCTTTTGGATAACCTCTTTCATCCACCCTCTCTATCTTGTTCCCAGCGTTTGCGGTATTTCACCTTCATCATCAATTGAATGACACCATATACCAATGCCTCTGCTGTAGGTGGACAACCTGGCACATAAATATCCACGGGGACAATACGATCACATCCCCGTACTACAGAATAAGAGTAATGATAATACCCCCCACCATTGGCGCATGATCCCATCGAGATCACATACCTTGGCTCTGGCATACTGTCATACGTTTGTCGAAAGGGTAATGCCATCTTGTTACATAAAGTGCCTGCAACAATCATCACATCTGACTGCCTGGGGCTACCACGATATAGTCCCCAACCAAATCGATCCATATCAAATCGAGACGAAGCACAATGCATCATTTCAACCGCACAGCACGCAAGCCCAAAACTCACTGGCCACATCGAGCCACCACGTGCCCAGGCAACCAGCTCCTCGACACTGGTTAATCCGTAACCTTGTTGTTGAACATCCATATTACTTCCAGTCTAATGCGCCATGTCGCCATTCAAAAACAAACCCAATGGTTAATATCAGTAAAAAAGCCATCATGACAAAAAAGCCATACCACTGAGTTTCGGACAGGGACACCGCCCACGGAAACAAAAAAGCCGTTTCTAAATCAAATAGAATAAATAACAAAGCCACCAGATAATATCGAACATCAAAAGGCACACGCATCGATCCCTGCGCAGGAAAGCCACATTCAAATGGTGCTATTTTTGCTTTGGTCGGCCGGTGTATCGCTACAATACGCGCCAAAATAACAGGGAGACCCCCTACAAGCATTGCCAAAAACAAAAATAACATAATCGGCAAATATTCCATCATCGCCACAACCAACCCTCCAAGACTGGTGCCGAAGGCCGGAGTCGAACCGGCACAGCGTTAATCCGCTACTGCCCCCTCAAGGCAGCGTGTCTACCTATTCCACCACTTCGGCTATCACATCTTCATCAACTTCTGATAAAAGTTGATGCGCCAACTGATTCTCTTTCATTCCTAGTGCGAGCGACGTCGCAAAAAACAAGATGGCACAAACTGTGGTCACTTTCACCAAAAATGACGTACTACCACTTGCACCAAAAACACTACTGGCATTACCACTACCATAGACAATTCCTGCATCCGCACCTTTGCCTTGCTGAACCAATACCAATACAATCAAAAACAAGCATACAATACAATGTATCAATAAGATCGCTGTTTGCATAATTTGACTACCTCCAACATTACTTTGGGCTTTAGTGATGCACCACCCATTAAAAAACCGTTAATATCTGCGTCGGCTACCGCCTCACAGTTATTTTCATTTATACTACCTCCGTATAGTACCGTAGCTTCTCCAGAATTACCAGGAATATTTTCGAGCAACCATTGTCTAATCATTGAAACCGCAGCATTTATATCATCAACTGATGCGACAACCCCTGTTCCAATACTCCAAACTGGCTCATACGCTACCATCACCTGGTCTAATGTCGTCAAATCTGCCAACTGAGCTGACAACACATCATCTCGTTTTCCTGACTCGTAAGCAGAAATATCCTCACCAATACAATAAATCACCCGAAGGCCCGCAGCCTGCGCCAATGCCAACGCTGCTTTAAAATCGCCACCTTGCTGCCTAACCTCACTGTGACCAATCATCACCGTACCCACACCCAGCTCTTGCAACATGCCAACAGACACCTGACCAGTATGAGCTCCCTGTGCATGCCCTGAAACACTCTGTGCTCCCACAACAACATGGGTATCTTGAAATAAATGTGCTGCTTGGGACAAATAAGGATGAGGCACCAGCAGCCCTAAACGCGTATCACCCACCAATGATGCATACTCTCTTAATAAACGCCCTGCAGCATGCATTTTAAAATTTCCGAAAATATGAAAGTTAGAGGTCACGTTCTAATCCTGGTCTGTGTGCTATCGGCACAAAAAACGCCGCCATTGCAGCAAAAAACATACTCATGGGTAAAATATTCAACCCATACTGATAATCATACAAGGAATACGATGATAATAAGTCCGCATCATGCTGAAAGTCAATCAGCCATGCAATCAACAAAGACAGCAAAGGCCCAAAAATCGTTGAGAGCATATTGGTAAAACCTATTGACGTACTTTTAGACCCTGGCCGTACATAATAATGGGCGATCGTAAAGGGTATTAAATACGCTGCTGAGAAAAATCCTGTCAAGAACAAACAGCACCGCATCATGAACAAATCCATCATGGGAAACATCACCACCAATGACAACAAAATGGAGGTCACCAACGCAGACAAAGACATCACCGAACGAATGTGTACAACCTTTGGGATGGCCAGACTCAATAATGGACAGGCAACCACCAGCCCCATGGTAATAAATGTGCACATACCAGCCGCATCTTCAAAGCTCATGGTGGTTGCATTCGATAAGAAATTAGGCCCCCACTGTGCCACAAAGCAGCTCAAACATGAAAACAACAGTCCTGAGTATATTCCATTGGCCCACATCATATGATCTTTTAAAAATCCTTTTAACTGCACCAACAAATCCCCCAAACTGATAAAAGGCTGCTGATCCTCTAAATAGTCCGGTCGATCCCTAATACACACAAAGGCCAGAACAGCCAACACCATCGCGGCATAACATATCCCTTGAATAAAAAGCCGCCACGAGATCTCTTGCAATGCCACCGCCAAGTACCGCATCACCCCAACAGTAAACGACAATGCAATCATCTCTGCAATACAAAACATCTTAGAGAAATCATCTTTTCGCATCCAATTGGCAATCAAATAGGCCATAGAAACAAAAGCAAAAGACAAGCCTGATCCCATAATAAGCCGAAAAACACACGCTGAAAAAAACGAATCTGCATGAGAAAACCCATAAGCACCAATTGAGCAGACCACCGCGCCTACTGACAGCACTTTTCTAGCACCAAACCGATCTGTGACAATACCTGCAGGAATCTGAAAACAAATATTGGGATAAAACACCATCCCCATCAACACCGCCACTGAAACCGCATCAAGAGAAAACTCTTGAGACAACTGTGACGCCAACATACCTGATGACACCTGAATCGTTAACTGCACTAAAAAACACGATACAGCAATTCCCCAGTTAATATAGGGTAGTAGCTTTTTTCGCCATGAACGCAAAACCATTTTCAGCCAATGTCACTATCAGTGACTATAGTATATTATATCAATATCCTAAGTGCTATCGCTAAATGCACATTTGACATATTTTCTTTAGACCCTTAATATAAAATAGATTTCACATTACAAGGAGTACCCAATGCAAAAAAGAACATTCATCATCAGCTCATGTATCAGTGCTGGAATTCTTCTACTTGGAATTCAAGCATTAAAAATATCCTATGTCACCAAAGAACTAGAAGCAATTGCGGCAAATGATCGCGCCATTCAGATCAACTTCATGAATTCTGACTATCTTAGCAATACCATCAATGCTCAAATGGCCATCAATGGCATGGTCGTTGATGCTTATATATCCCCGCATTTTTTCAGCACCGGCTTCACATACAGACTCAACGATGCCCACACACTATTCCCCGAGGCCATTGCCACAACCTCAAAATTTGACGTAACCGGTGATTTTAGTCCAAGTAACGAAATACTGACCCTAAACCTCCCCAAGGCTCGCTTTACAGCAGGTAACAACACTGCTAGCGTTTCATCACTCTCAACCACTGTTCATACCCAAAGTGATACCGTACTGGCTCCTACAGCCTTAATATCCCTTACCTTTGCTGACCTCGCTATCAATATCGATCAGGAACCCAACTTTTTCATCGAGTCATTCTCCTTTGACAGCAGCGCTTCAACTGAAAACCGCTTTAAAATAAAAACCCGGATTAATCAACTTGATATGACCCTACCGGAAGCAAAAGAATCAACAGACCTTGCAACAACACAACCATTTGTTACAGAGGACTGGCATCAAATCGCACAACATCTACTTCCTATAACCAGTGCCATAGATGTTGATGTCGACACAACACTGGTTAACCTTGCTATGGGCAATACCCAGTCCCTTAATGTCACCGAGCCAATAGATGCAAAAGCAAAAATCTCTTCATCCATTCCGTTCTCGTCTGGTATAGTAGAGGGCCAAGTATCGATCAAACCCGATAACGAGCAACTCTTACTCAACGCGTCATTTAACCAAGAAAGCGCCACATCCGACCAAAAAAAGTTTGAAGAATTTGCATCCATGATTGACACCATGAATCAAAAGAGTCCATACGGCCTCCTGAATATAAGCTATAAAGAGGCAAAAATACATGAAATCAAGAGCTCTACAAGTGTACTAACACTCAAAGCCAATATCCACCCTGAAAGCTATCTCTTTAGCAATATTTATGGTGAGTTTTCTAGCTCGGTGTCATACACCCAATCTCCTGATAGCAAGACAGGCTTTAAACTGGATATTCGCGACCCTCAAACCATGTCACCCACCATGTTCTATAAAATTAATGGTGAATTTGTAAGCTTTCCTACTTTAGGCATCACCCTACCGGAAGACGATAACATCACTCAAATATTTCATCTGGAAACACAAGACCTTGCCATTGAGCATACGATAGAAAATTCAATAAAAGAGATCATTAGCGAAGAGATTAGCCTTCCTCCACAAAAAGGCAATACCTTTACCGTTGAGATCTTTAGCCCAAATTAGCGCATAGCGATACGCTTATAGACCACCTTCACATCTTGTGGCAGGTGGTCTGGTATTTGATCTAAGATCACATTAAAGTGCTCAACCAGATAAGAACTCTGCCACCAATGATCGCTACTAAACCCTAAGTTTAATAATCCGACCATAATCAGCAAAGAGACAACCATACCACGAATACAGCCAAAAATACCCCCCAATACATAATCAAGCCCCATCAACCCGACTTGATTGATTAACCAATGCCCTCCTTTACGGAGCAAAGAGCTACCTGATAGCACAACCACAAAAACTGCCAATACCATTAGTGCAACACGCATCGAGGCAGTCTCGATATACCCATCCAAGTGGGTCGCCAAATCATCCGCATAAGCATATGACAACCATGCTGCCAACATCCAAGCAGTTACCGTCACCGCCTCCTTAATAAAGCCACGGAACAATCCGTACAAGGTAGAGATACTGATCACAACAACCAGCACCCAATCAAACCAATTTAATGCAGCAATCCACGCTGCGACTGTTTCATTCATAATCCATTACCGCTGTTGTGAACTCGATGAATGCGCCAACATAAACTGTTGTGCCAATCCACCAACTCGAGAGAAAAACCGCTCCCCAGAACTAAGCTGCGCCTGAGAAGAGACTTGCACCACTGGCCCCAACGACCCACTTTCAAACAATCCTTGATCTCTATCAATCAAGACCGCCTCAAAGCCACTTTTTTGTGCCCTACCAAAAAACTGTGAACCACCAACTTTTCCATAAGACAACGCATCTGATGCCACCCCAAGCTGCATAAACTGGCCTTTAATGTCTTTTGCAGACACCCCTTTCCCCAAACCTTGACGGTAGGTTTCAACCAACTGATCCAACTCAACCAACAACCCTTGATCCACATGATGCAGGCCACTGCCATCTTTGTTAATTAAGCTTGAGTCTTTACGAATCTTTTCTTTCAGCCATGCCAAGAAAGCCTCACCTTCCATCAACTCTGGTGGCACCTGACTCACCACAGACTGTTCAAAGTCCATATCTTCACCCACACCTTTGGCCAATTTTTCCACATCAAGTTCAACCTCTAATTCAGAAAACCCAGATTGCACATCAGATAACGCATTAACCCATGCCAAAAACAAAAATGGTTCTTCAGTCAACCACGACATCCCAACCTCTGGCATCACAACTTGCGCGTAGACCAAATGCATTTGCTTCACAAACGCTTCATCCTGACTGGCAATTGCTCGAACTCTATAAAAGCTCCCCTGAATCAACCCAGAATTTGGAAACCATGTCTTCACATACTTGCCATCTGTTTCACAAACAAGCACACGACGGTCTTGAAACGCCCGCCCGATTCCTGACAAAAGTGTTGCTGAAAACAATGCATAAATCAGTCGATCAACATCATAACCAAACCCATTATTGGCAATCACCTTAGGCGCACAATGCCGAACCACACCCAATGCGCGTCTCAACGACCGATCTAACAAGCTCTGCTGCAACTTATCTCTAGGTACTGACAACGCCTGTACATATGTTGCATAACGACGCAATAAATCCACATACAATAGTTGAAATAACTCAGGCTTAATATTAACCACCCGCTCTACTGCCGTGATATAATCCGCATACATCGGCTTTGCAAAAACTTTCTTACCCGAGACAATTGGAAAAACAGCCAGCTCATTAAACTCTTTTTGATTATATGACCCACCTTGATCTCTAAACATCCATTTCTCCTAATAACTGACTACCATCTCCATCCGGAAACACATACCGATTTGAATAACCAATTGCTCTTAAAAATAAACCTTTTGCCGGAGCTTGTCCAGGTACTGCCTCACGATTTTTCTCCTGAAGTATTTCCCTCACTGCATGAATGGCCATCTTTCCCTGCCCTACAGCAACCAATGTTGCCATAATCTTTCTGACCATATGGTGCACAAACGCATTGGCTTCAATATGACAATACGTTAACTGACCTTTTTGCTCAAAGCGTATTTCTTTAATACACCGTATCGCATGATCCGACTGACAATGCCTTGACTGAAATGCATAAAAGTCATGCTCACCCAACAGACCCACAGCAGCCTCTTGCATTGAGGCAATATCTAGCACCCCAACATACCAGCTGTATCTTGCTAAAAACAAGTCTCTAGCCTGATGTTGCAACACATACACATACCGTCGGCTCCTGGCACTAAAACGCGCATGAAAGTCCCCATCCACTTCTTGCACCCAACGGATACATATATCATCCGGTAAATGCGCATTAACACCTTTTTCCCATGCCTGGAGACTACGCGATACCGACGTATCAAAATGCACCACTTGCAACAATGCATGCACCCCCTTATCGGTTCTCCCTGCACAAGAGATCCTCACAGGATGATCCGCTATCTGAGATATGGCTTTTTCAAGATGTTCTTGAACCGATATATAATCATCCTGGCATTGAAAACCATGGTAAGCTTCACCAATATAACTCAACCCCATTGCAATTCGTCTCACACCCCCCCCTAGGAAAACCTTTTAAATTATTATATGCTATAGTTAAGATCAAAGAACGCAAACCCCATGATACTTTCACCCGCAGAATCTTTCACTCTCATTGCCGCATCATTATCGATCAGCGCTTTAATCGTTATTGCAGTCTTTAGAGAACATGCCACCACATCAACATGGTGCCATGTTGGCAAAGATGAATATAACTTCATGGGAAGCGAAGACAGCGAACAATCTCGCCTAGACCTCGCAGAAGCATTCATTGACATCGGACAAACATCCGAGGCCCAAACCATTCTTAACGAACTACACCAATCCCCAAATCCTATCACAAAAGAGAGAGCAAAACAACTACTTAGGTCAATTTAACTACCTTGTCATCTTTGGTGGACTGAATGGCTTTCCTGGCGCAGGCTTGTCTTCCTTGTCCGAACCCTTTCTATAGTCTTCATCCTTCTTTTGCTGCTCCATCTCAGCTCGCGTTAAAGGCTCATCACTGGACTTCTTCACCGCAATCGTCCGCCCTTCATCCTTCTTCGACTTAAAGGTTTGGACACTTTTTCCCGTCTTTAAATCAATGACTTTAGCACCTTTAATCGCACCCTCTGCACTGTACTGCTGAATCATTTGCCTGACCTCATCAAGGCTCATGGCTTGCGTATCCACACCCAATTGATTCAGAATCTGCACATAGCTGTCTTCAGACGCCTGACCACCAACCTCACCACCAGACTCTGTATCATCTGTTCGGGTTATATCCCCTGACTTCTTACTTACCATAACTCACCTCATTTCTTTGACTGCAAAAAATCGTTTTGCAATTTCGCATACATTCCAAGCGGCACCTCGATAGACATTATCGGATACAACCCACAGACCCACAACCCGGTCTTTAACCTGAACTCGACCAACATGAACCTGATGACACTCCTTAGCATCTCTAGGCTCAGGAACTGCATCTTCATATAATTTAATATAAGGACAATCCCTAAATTTCTCAAGTAGCTCTTTCATATTCACCGTCGATGCCAAGGTTACCCTTAAATGCATACTATGCCCATATCGTACCGGAACCCTCACTGCCATCACGGATACGGGGATATCTATCCCCAATATCTTATTCACTTCATACTGAATCTTATCTTCCTCACCCGTGACCCCATCATCACCCATAGAACCAATCTCAGCTCGCACAGAGTCATACACCCCTTGCTGACTATCCAAGTCTCGCATGGCTTGCATCCCTGCACCGGATACCGACTGATACGTCGAACCCCAAACACCCTCAAGCCCCCACTCTTGTAATAATGACAATACCAACACCATCGGTATTGCCACACAATTGGGACTTGCTACCACCTGACCAACTGTCTCTTGAAAGATCTCAGGAACCACCAATGCCACAGAATCCTCTCTACGAAAAGCACTACTATTATCAATCAACCAAGCCCCACCCAATGATGCTCTAACCTGACTGGCACAAACATGCCCAGCACTCATCACAACACCATCCATAGCACCAAAGTCAAAATCCTCTGAGGCAGACACTGGATAAGACATCTCACCCACATCAATCACTTGCCCAACTGAACGGCGTCCCAAGGCATATAATTCCACCTCACAAGAAGACAAAATCCCCAACATCTGACGCCCAACAATCCCATTGGCACCCACAACCGCAACCTTCACCCAAACCTCCTATTCAGTATGACTCTAAGATACGGGATTACCCCCATCTACTCAACGAGAACGCTTCATCGCTGTCTTCTCAGCAACAACAGAAACTAAAGTTGCACCAATCTCAATATCTCCATCTCCTATTTCCCATTTATAGAAATGATTTGGATAGGACTTAAACCCTTTATTCTCCAACAATATCTTTACAGATGCTTTTGTTATCTTACCCGCTCCATCCTGCAACTCTGACCCATCAATAAGATAATCTTCATGACTCACATCATAACCTGACTTTTTTTGAATCATCAATCTCACCCTAAAAGGAGACTTTCCCCGCCCTGAATCGACACTATCCCGACCAGAAACTTTTACCGGTGTTTTCACTGCTTCTGCCATCAATGGCTTCTTTTCTTCATCCGCTTTCACACAACACGGCAATAAATACGACAATAATGACATGTTTTCTCTCTTTTTATCAACAATTCACTCTATCCCACATCCTTAATCTTGTCTATAAAAACCTCTGCCCCATCTTGACAACACCCAATCATACCCCTTAAAATATCTATCCTTACGACAGGAGTCATCATGAAACCCCAAAAGTCCACCATGACATCAAATAGCTTTGTTCATATCGCCTACTTCCCTGTTCAACTCCTAAAAAACCTCATCGTATTTCTCCTAGACAGTATCATACTATTCTTTGAGACCCTTAAGTATCCATTCACTCCCCCTAAAGAAACCACCCAAGAGTCCCCAGAAGTCACCATCTTATTGAAAGAAGTTAAAGACAAACTATCCTCTATAGAGGCAACAGTCTCCCCTCAACTCACTCAAATCCTCACTRCTGTAAGCACCTGCAAGAAACGTTTAACCCCCAAAAGAACCTCCCCAAAAGTAGGAAAAATGTGCAGCCCATTAACCGTAAGGCCCCCCATGACCCCCGGGAGACTGAATTTACTTAGTAACATTCGTAATACCCCATCCCGTGCCAAGACATTCAAATCACCCAAAATGACCAAACAACCTAGCAGCCTACAAACCGCACTCTTAGCACGTCTTGCTCAAATGCAATCGGTCTATCAATCACCCCCTGAATCCCCAGAAACACCTAGTCATGCCTAGATACCGCATTGATCCAAATATCCTCTCTCATTCACATGACGATGAGGATATCCCCATCAATTCAACATACCCTGATACCTATAAAGCCCCCAGCACCCCCAACCTGACATTAAGACAACTAAAGTCCGGTAAAATCCCCATTCATAGCACCATCAATCTTAGAGGACTCTACCAAAAAGAAGCCCGAGAACAACTCCAAAATCTCATCCAACAGAATAACAAACAATCCCTGTATTTAATTATCCATGGCAAAGGACTCCGCTCTGACAATAACATCCCTAAAATTAAGAACCTACTCCTCAGTATGATCTACCAACACCCCAAAGTCATTGCTTATACACCCGCACTCGCCAAAGACGGTGGCGAGGGTGCTTGTTATGTACTGTTAGGTGAAGGTGTTACCAGTCTTTAATTCAGAACCTTGCCCTGACTCAACTTGCTTTCCCTTAGTTACTGCCGCCACTTCCTTAGCAGCTGTTTCTCCCCTGCCAGCTGGACTAGGGGGATTAACAACAAGATCGTGGCCTCTGGCGCTTGCGCTAGCAGAGGTTTCGCCGCCTACCTTCCAATAAGTAGCATAGACTATGCTACTGTTGGCTCCCGGCGCATTATAACCAGAATATCGCGAATCTACATTTTTAACCACCTTGGAATAAAGGGCATTACTACCTATAATCGGTGCATTACCAGGCCTTGGTTGATTATTTCCCCTTTGTTGATTATTTCCCCAGGCATCATAAGTGTTATTCTCGTCTTCCATAAAATTGCCTGCAACGTTAACAGCAGGAGAATACATTGCGTTATCGTCATTCCCTGTATCAGCAGGAAGGCCGTTATATAAGATAGTACCTGCAGCAGAAGCATACAATACGTTAGGTATTAACGGAACAGATGCTATATGAGCTGCTTTGACCTCATTTGGGTCTTTGTCTAAGGGATTTGCTAATTGTCTAGATTCCTGCATACGCTTACCATAATTCATTCGATCTAAAGTACTAGAAGTGGTTACTCCTACACCTCCTGCAGTGATAAGAGCACCAATAACGACAATGGCCAAGGCAGCGCCTCCTGTTAAGAGAACTGCCGATGCAATAATAGCCGCAATCCCAAAAGCCATAGCCATCGATCCGTATGCTTGCTTTGTTTTGGCATAATTTATTTTACCAGGTAGAGTTTCATCAAATTTTCTTTCCGCAGCTCTCTTTTCAAGCACCTCCTTACTCTTTGTACGCGCACCGGATATGCTTAAATTGTTAGGACCTTGTTTTGTGAGCGCCTCTATAAAGAGTGAATATCGCTCGTCTGTATGCTCACCGCTAACAAATCCATCAAGGATCTCTGCCCTTTTGTTAAGCTTAGCTTGCCAAACTTCATCCGCTACTGCCTGCGGCTGGGTGGTAAGGGAAGCAATCAAAGTACTCAGTTTATCTTCACCCAATTTTGAACCTGAGCGAACATAAATGTCTTTTATAGCATCATTTATTTTTGTTTCAGGGCTTCTACTACCTCCTACATAGATAGCACCGACTTCTGGAGTTTCCCCTAGCATAACACACCTCTCTTTTATTCAGTTAGGATTGTTATAGTGCATTATAAATATTTGGCAGATTTTTATTGGTATGATGAGACAATAATACCGATGAGGATATAAAGACCTGCAGATTGGTTGAGGAGAAAGGCTTTAAAATAATATGATTGTTTAACAAACTTGAGCTGTTGGTAAAGGTTATGGGCTAGGGGTATTAGAAAAAGGTGAAAGAATCCATTAAGGGTTAAACCCCATAGTAACCATGAAAGGATCAGAATGATGTAGCCATACTGAATAAAAGGGAAGACATAAGACCCTAAGGCAATGGCGGTGGATCCTACGGAGGTATGGATATCATCCTGATAGTCTGTTAAGGCATAGATGGTATCATAGATAATGACCCATAATACCACGATAGCATAGAAGAGGATTGCTTGGGCCCCTATAGGGGTATTGGTTGAGAGATAAGCCATAGGTATGCCTTGGGAGAATACCAGCCCAAGAAAGAGCTGAGGTGTGCTGATATAACGCTTTGTGTAGGGGTATATGGATAACAATATGCCTGAGAGTAATCCACATAGCTGGGCTTTAAAAGGTAGGAACCATAATAAAGTTGCTGCTGATAGCATGAGGCATACAAAGAATATCAGTGCTTGGTTGGGAGAGACTTGTCCTGTAACCAGTGGTCTTTGAGCCGTTCTAGAGACTTTAGCATCTAACCACATATCTGCATAATCATTGAAGACACAACCTGCTGATCGGGTTAAGAGGATGCCTGCAATAAATAGGATCCATAAGGAGGGCGTACTGGCTTTGGTTAAGACCAATGCGGAAAGTGTGGGCCATGCCAATAAGACAATACCCCAAGGCTTGTCCAATCGTGCCAACCGAATATAAGGGCCAAATTGTATCCCCATATGGGTTTTTATCCCGTACACATTTGTTCTCCAATAACCTTTGTCAATGTAGCAACATTTTACTTGATTTCAGTAGTTCATCAACGCAAAATATCCGGTATATGGACACGCCAATCATCATCATTGTTGCTGGACCTTCAGCAAGCGGAAAAACTCATTTTATTGAGCGTTTATTCCAACGACACCCTGGATTTATGGCCATTGTTTGTGCAGACAACTATTACTACCAACAAGATCATATTCCATTACATCAACGTTTAACGAAAAACTATGACCATCCTGATGCCATTGAGTGGTCATTATTAGAAAAGCACTTGATACAACTGAAACAAAACCAGATTGTTCAAAGTCCTAAATACTCTTTTGTGAAGTGTAACCGTTTAGAGACGACTTTAACCATTAAACCCAAACCGATTATCTTATTAGACGGACTGTTATGTTTGGCCATGCCCAATATCCGTCAACATGCCCACTTATCATTGTATATTGATACCCCATTGGATATTTGCTTAACCAGACGTATCAAAAGAGATATTGCAACCCGTGGGCGAACATCTGAACAAGTCATTCAACAATATTTAACCAAAACACGGCCTATGTATTATCAGCATATCTTACCCTCTCGAGAACATGCTGACTTGATTATGCCGTCCACCGATCATATCGATAAAGTCTGTGTACTTTTAGAGAAACATTTAGTAGGATATATAGACCAAGAGTAATGGAAGACTCAGTATGGCTAGTATCTTAATATATGGCAACAAAAGCATTGTAAAACCTTTTACCAAAGCTTTAAAAGCGCAAGGAAACCAACCTTTTACCATCACCCCTCATCAGGATTATGACCCCAATAGTATTCATATCCATAAGGATATTTTTGCCCTTCAGCAAAAGGATCTGCCTGCAGTATCTTATGCATATTACTTTCCAGTATTGATTAATGATGATTTGGTGCAATATAAAAAATCATACATTCATGGTCTTTGCCACCTATTACAATTATTACCCACATCAACCAAAGTTATCTTGGGATCCTCTGAGAAAGTATATGATGATCTATTGGGACAAACCGTCACCGAAAACACCCTGATTCAATCGGACTGTCCCAAAAGTAGGGTCATTCAAACGGCTGAAAAACAGGTGATCAACAGCCAGCACCCATACACCATTTTAAGAATGGCAAACGTATACTATAGTATCACTGATATCGAACACCAGATCAAACAACAAACCATTGGTTATAGTCAACGTCAACATATGGTGAATCAAATCCATATCAATGACTGTATCAATGCCCTACTACATCTAGCACCGTATCAAGGGATTTACAATGTCACAGACCGAGGACCATTACCATTAAATACCATATTGTCTCTCATCAGTGCCCGGTCTGGTTTGGTGGTTAAAAGCCCAAAACGCTGGATTAACAGAGCCAAAGGGGTTCGGTTATCCCCTGCAAAACTCTTGGGAACGGGGTTCCATTTTGAAACCCCTTCAATGATTGGTCATACCGAGACTGAAAGCACTTAGTTGGCTTCCTCTTTCCCATGCCCTAGAACCAACTTGGATTCATAACCCTTACTCTGAGTTCTAGGCATCAACAAGTAGTCACCGTCTGCCCATATCGGCAATAAGTCTGAATAATGTTTTGATAAGACATTACCGGACTCACCCATCGGGATAATGAAATGCCCCTGTTGACTTTCAAGGTCAACAACCATTCTCAAACAAGCACCCTGGGTACCCATAAAGCCTTGACGGCCTGCAAACCAGCGGCTTCTATTCAAACTATCTCTGGTACCATCCACTTCAGCCTGGCGTGCTGACAGTTGTTTCAGTAACGGTACTTTCTTGAAGATACCGTGCTTGAACTGCGCCTTATGAGAACCTTTCCACTGCCACTGCTCAATGTCCTTAGTACCGTAACGAGCACTCAACTGAGCCAATGCCGCTTCTAGTGTATCCGATAGGAAGTCTTTACAATCACCCCCATTGATCTGACAAGCCTTCGTATTGTTCTTAATGGTATTGATCACAAAGAAATCATCATGTACCGGCTTCGCCCATGATGGTAGTGTTTGCATGATATCTAGATAGATCTTAGAGGCAATTTCACGTTGCCATGCACTAAAGATCGTGACTTCATAGGATGTCCTATCGGCCACACCATCCCATTGATCCAAGGCTTGGATTGCACCTTTAGCCAGATCAGATCGTGGCTCAACCATCATCAATGTATCTTTCATCACAAACCATTGCTGATCTTCATTGTCTAGCTGAATCCGCTTATTGTCTTCTGCTGTATAGGCTTTATCTTCCTTAAGCATCTTTGCCAAACGAATGGCTCTTAAATCATCAAACCCTAGCTTGGAGACATTGTATCCATAATGTGGAGACACCACATAGTTATTGGCATTCATTACATAACCACGGGGTGGGTTTTCTACATAAGGCATTTCCCAATAAGGAATGGGTTTCTTCCAACGATAGGCCTCGGTTGCAGGCACTGCAACCCGTCCTGAATGCTGACGAATCGGCACATTACCCAAGACATACAAACCATAATTGCCCTTATTATCAGACATAACCATGTTTTGAGCGGGCGTATGGAAATACTTAAATGATTTTTTAGCTTCTTTGAGTGAGCTGGCATTACCAATATTGTGTAGTGCATCTAGGGTCATATCAACTGACACCATACCCGTCCAATTGAGTGCGACATCATATTCAGACCCTGGATCGGAGATCAAAGTACCATAATCCGTATCGTAGTAAGTCACTGTGACATCTTTACCACCTAAAACCTTGATGGTCTCAATTCGCTCTGTTTTTCCTTCAATGTCTTTGGCATAGAAGATATCACTTTGTGCCAAACGACTGTTGGTGAACCCCCAACTAATGTTGGCATTACGGCCAATAATAATACCTGGAGCCCCTGGGATCGATGCCCCTGTTAGCTCTAAGGTATCTGACTTCATATGTATCAAATAAAATGTATTGGGCACGTTATAACTCAAATGAGGATCTGATGCCACAATCGCAGATCCAGACTTCGTCCGCTTGGGTGATATAACCCATGCATTTGACCCTGGTGCCAAGGTTTCATCTGATGACATTCCTGTTAGTACAGCATCATTCAACTCCGCATATCGGGTCATGGATTGCACAACTGCAGCAGGAATCTCTGGACCATCTGGATAAAACTTTGGTTCATCATCATACGGTAGGCGGTGACGTTTTAAATCACTGTCTAAAACACTGGGCTCCACCACCACCTCTTCAGGGAAAAACTCATCCAAACGTGCATTACCATGAATCGATGCCAACGCCGTATTACGAATAATTCTAGGCCAATGTCGACTGAGGTCAAACGCAATGGCTTTTTGAATCACCACACTATCCTGAGGTCGCCACTTCTCTAACTTAAAGCCTAAAAGACGCTGCTCTAATGTTTCATGGTGTTCCTCAATATACGCATTCACACCAGCTGCATATGCTTCCAATGCCACCTTGTGACTGGGTCCAAACTGTGCATAACTGGCCTTCGCTGACTGCTCAATATTAAACAATCGCATATACTCATCAAGTTTCACGGTTTTTTTACCGACCAATTCACTCATCCTCCCCAAGAACATATACTTCAACATCGTCATTTGGAAAAGACGATCTTGAGCATGCACATAACCTTGAGCATAATAGACATCTTTATTGCGGTGACCCACAATTCTTGGCACACCCACGTCATTACGAATCACCTCAACATCTTCATGTAGGTAAGGTTGCTCTAAATACCCTCGGACCATTGGCATGGATGCCCAGCCCACATAAAACAAATATGTCACCGCCATTAATATGATGGCACCGACAATAGCTGCCAAACGGCTTAAAGAATAACGTTTAGTTTGATTAGTTTGGCTCATTGAACTCACCTATATAATTTACATCTCATTGCCCTGAGCAGGATTCGAACCTGCGACCTATCCCTTAGGAGGGGAACGCTCTATCCAGCTGAGCTACCAACGCTCAGGCCATATTATGCCATGACTTTCCGCTTCATGGCAAGTTTTACCAAGGATCCTCAATCATAATTTGCTATTTAATACAGATTCTGGTTAGATATCATCATACATGGGAGTTTAAAAAAGATGATCATCCAACCTATATACATGGCCGCTGCAGTCTCAGGCATCACACTGATCGCCATTATCATGAAACGCTTAACCTCTCAACACAGTGACCACGAATTTATTGACATCCCTCAACCCACTGCCAAAAAAAACACTCTTAGTCTACCAGAACTGGTAACCATTTATTTAATCCCCGAGCAACCAATCAATGGACATGAATTGTTAAAATTCTTCCTCTCTCATCGACTACAATATAATGATTATCAAATTTTCGATCTTCCAGGACCTCAACACAACCAATTTAGTATCGCCACATTGTCTGCTCCAGGAACATTTGACCTCAACACCATGAGTGAAGAAACTTTTTCTGGGTTAAGCTTTTTCCTCCAACCCAGACAATCTGATACACCACTTGAAGATTTTGACACCCTATGTCGCATCCTTTTTGACGCAAAAGACACCTTCTCTGGAACACTACAAAGCACCAATAAAACAGAAATAACCTTAGAAGCACTCAGAGACCTTCGAGAAAAAATCCACCATGAAGCGACATAAATTACTGATTTGGCTATTCATCACACCCTTGTGGGCGCTAAACCCAATGCAAGAATGGAGCAAACCATTTCCCTCTCAACATTTGGTCACCAGGCAAAGCCCTGCAACGCCCAACACCCCTGAACCTCCAGAACCTCCAGAACCTACTGTAGCGGTAACATATAACTATGAGGACATCATTGTTTTTGGTTTAACGGCAACCGTTGCTGCATTTCATGTCAACCCGGAGACCTTTTTAGAAGACCATGAACGCCTAAATAAATACTTTGAACCACAAGCATTACAGCAAATCAACCAAAAACTGTTCCCAGGATCTGGCCAAGGCCTACTCGATCATTGCATCCTCAGTCAAACATCCTGTGATGCCATCACCCATGATGTTGTTCAAATACTGCAAGAAGCACCGCATTATATAGAGCTCAAACTGCCCATAAAACTAAACAACCAACAAAAAACCAACGTGATTATCGCCATCCAACGCCAACCCGATCAGCCCTTAAGGATCACTGATTTCACCCTAGAGGAAGAACAATGACATACCAAGATTATATGACTCTAATCGAAGAAATAGAACAGCACAATATGCATTACTACGTCCACAGCAACCCTGTGATTTCTGATGCACAATTTGATCAACTCATGCAACAGTTGATTCAAATGGAACAACAAAACCCTGAGCGGATTATCCCACAGTCGCCAACTCAAAGAGTTGGTGGGACCGTTGACCAAGCATTCCAACCGATTGCTCACAAAACCCCCATGCTGTCACTTGATAACAGCTTCAACCACGAAGATATTCATGACTTTTACCAAAGAATCTCTAAGGTGGCAACAGACTTAGCACTCACTGCAGAGCCCAAGCTGGATGGATTGGCACTTAGCTGTATTTATATTGATCACAAGCTCGATAAAGCCATTACTCGAGGTGATGGTACAATGGGAGAAGATGTGACCCATAATGTCCGCACCATTAAAAACATCCCTCAGATTCTCCCCAAAACTGCACCCAAGTATCTAGAAGTTAGAGGGGAAGTGGTCATCCATAAAGCAGACTTTACCACAATGAACGCTGGCCTTGAAAAACCTTTTGCCAACCCAAGAAATGCAGCCTCTGGTAGCTTAAGGCAACTGGATCCAGCCATTACCGCCAAACGGCCCTTAACCTTTTATGCCTATAGCTTGCTTGGGGACACCCTCCCCAACACCCATGCAGAAAGAATGGCATGGTTAGAAGTACACCACTTTCAAACCCCAAAGCCCTTCTACCTCTTAGAAAGCTTGTCAGAAGTGATTGGTTATTTAAATCACATTCAAGAGATTCGCCATGAACTAGGCTATGAAATCGATGGTGCGGTTATCAAAGTTAACCATATTGACGATCAAGACAAACTGGGTAACCGCTCCAAATCCCCCCGTTGGGCAACCGCTTACAAATTCCCAGCAGAAGAAGCCCAGAGTCTCATCTTAGACATTGAATTCAGTGTTGGTCGTACTGGTGTGCTCACCCCTGTTGCCAAGCTCAAACCCACCAATGTATCTGGGGTCATTGTTAGCCAAGCCACCCTACACAATATCCATGAATTGAGACGAAAAGACATCCGTATTGGTGATACCGTATCAATCAGAAGAGCTGGGGACGTTATCCCTGAGGTCATCGAACCCATTCTGAGCCAACGACCGCAAGCAACACAAACGATCACACCACCAACCCATTGCCCCAGTTGCCATACTCCTGTTATCCAAGAAAAGACCTTTATCCGATGCCCCAATGGACTCAACTGCCCCGCACAACTGGCCTCAGCAATCATCCATTTTTCATCGCGCTCAGCGCTAAACATCCAAGGCTTGGGCAAACAACTGATCCATCATCTTTGCCAACAACAGTTGGTCAAAATTCCTGCAGACTTATTCACCCTTTCTGCCACCGATATTCATACCCTTCCTAAGATGGGTGAAAAATCAACCCAAAATCTACTCAAAGCCATTGATCAATGCCGTGACATCAGCCTTGATCGACTCATTTATGCCCTTGGCATAAAAGACGTTGGCAAAGACACCGCTCGTATATTGGCCCAACACTTCACTCTGGCTGAACTCAAACACCTAACTCTGGAACAAATCACAGCACTTAATGGCATTGGCGACAACACGGCCAATAGTCTGATTACCTATTTTAAGGACGAAGCCGCCTGCTCCGCTTTAGAAAAGCTCGAACAACAACTCAGAATACGCCAGCTACAAACAACACAAAACAACCAATTTTCTGGTTTGAAATTTGTCATTACCGGCACATTGTCACAACCACGCGAGGTGATCAGTCAATTCATCAGAGACCATGGCGGCACCATATCTGGCCAAGTGAGCCAAAAAACTGACTATTTGGTTTATGGGGAGAATGCAGGATCTAAATTCACCAAAGCCCAAAAAATGGGCATTCAGTGCATTGATGAAGCAGCGCTCTCTACCTTAGCCACCTCTATTCGTTAATGGCTCTGCTTCGTTAAGGGTTGCTTGATACAAAGGGTTTGCATAACAAGTATACTTTGCAATAAGACCAGCGAGTCGATTGCCTTTTCCTAACGGCTGACTGGTTTCTAATGCTATTGGACGCCAATGCCTGTCTCCAGGCCCTTCAGCAAAGTTATACCCTAGCAAATACAAGTGTTTTACCAACACCAGTGGCCATTTAAAATACAAAACAGACTGTTTTACTTCTTGAGCATCCCAAAGACTAATCAACCCTGAGCTCAACAAGACAAACAGTTCAACCTGGGCATTCATTAAGATGGCAGGAACAGCGATCAAGGCCCATAGCCAAACACGGTAATGAACCAATGCAAATACAATACCCGAGCTAGGGTCTCTGTCACCGGCGCCATGTACAAGTTGATAAAACAAACCATACAAGCCAGATTGCATCTGATTCCACGCAACAAATGTTCGCCAACTGATCAACCATTGTACCCAAGTCATACTGACCACCGGACTGGCAACAATAATGGGCATTAATAAACCGATAGTTGCAGGAAGTAGTTTACTCGCCAGTATACCAACACAAACAAACATCACCAACGATAATACGATTCCTATCATTTTATAATCAAACCGCTTTTGACGCCCCAAATAGTGATGATAAGATGCACTACCATCGTCTTCTGATTCTTTTTTGGTCCCACGCAACGAATCTAAATCATCTGCTACGTTTTTAAATACATAGCCTAAAAAAGTCCACTGAAGCGGCCCCCCGGCTTTTCGACGTACTCGTAGAATGTCTACTTGTAGTACCTGTAACACAAACCATGTATGAATTGCTGAAGGTTTTGCATTGATATTAAAACCAAGCTCAAATCCATTGAGTTTAATAGACAGTGCTGGAAACAACACCTTTTCCTTGAATGTTAGCATTCCCATAGTAAACCTCCTGTTTTACAAGATTATGCTACACCCTCCTCAATTGAAATGCAAACGGTGTCTCCGAACTTTTTCTGAATTCCTGCTAACAAAATGGTCCATAATTCCGACAAATAATAGGCACTGGTGACCACAACCTGATCACCTTCCTGAAGATCGGATATCACCCGCTCTGACAGAGCGGCTTCTTGCTCACACACCACAATGTGTTTGGAGGCATAGACTGATAGATCAATCTGATGCTTCGGGGGTAATAATATATAGGCTTTATTAGCCTGTAACAATGCAGCATAGGTACTCTCATCCATCACACCATGACGTTGCGTATACGTTCCAGGATGATAGATCAGCATGACTCTCCCCCTAGCTGATAAAGCTTGGCATACTTGAGCCACAGCTTTAGGATGATGCGCAAAATCATCGTAAGCCCATACCGCGCCTTGGTAACGCACCATTTGCCGTCTATCAACCCCATGAAAATGATTTAGGACAGACAACGCTTTTTCACGATCTAGTCCCAAAATACAACCCGTCTCAACCGCTGCTAAGATATTCGCTAAGTTAAAATCACCGACCAGTTGCTTGGGTAAGACCATCCCTTGCTTTTTGGCTTTCGAGACAGAGTACTGCACATATTTCAGGCCAAAGGCTGTCATTTGATCTTGTAAAGATGCGGGTATACCTGTTGCAACCACAGCACCATCGGCTGGCAATAAACGCATCAGATACTTGTACTGCTGTACCATAGCCTCTAAGCTGGGATAAACATCCGCATGATCAAAATCAATATGACTGATTACCACACATGAAGGCCAATAATGCAAAAACTTTGGGCGCTTATCAAAAAATGCCGTATCGTACTCATCTGCTTCAATAACAAACACATCCCCCGTCCCCAAATTGGCGCAACCTTGTAGCTGTTCCACATAACCACCGATCAAATACCCCGGATCCTGCCCCAACTGTTTGAGCATCCAACTGATCATGGAAGTAATGGTCGTTTTACCATGAGTCCCTGTAACCGCAATAACCCGCCGATCTCGCAACACATAGGTCATCAGCCACTCTGGACCTGAATACAGCTTGTGTCTTTTTGCCACCAAAAATTGAATAATGGGATCACTGCGCTTTAATTGATTACCAACAATCACCATGTCAGCATCATTCAGCACCAGTTCCTTTGGATAGCCCCGATGCAATGTTATGTCTATATCTTCCAGAACCTTTTTCATCGGGGGCTGAAAGGCCTTATCATAGCCAATGACTTTATGGCCCTTCTGGGAAGCCAAGACAGCAATCCCTGCCATTAACTTCCCACAAACCCCTAGTATGATTACGGAGTTGAAACTGAGACCTCTCTACTTTCCTCTTCTTGTTCCTTAACAAGCATCACCATACCGCAGGCAGCACCGCCATATAGAACCGAAGAAAACACACCATTAGCAAGCAATACGCTCAACGGAGGGTTGGATAAAAAATTACACGAAAAAAAACCAATGCCTACACCATGATCAAATCGCATCATGAAAATCCTCAGATTATGCATAAAATGTGCGCCCCAACCAAGCTCATTACCATCGGTAAATACTTGACTTATATAGTAAGGTAGGGATGTCGTCAATGCATAACTGATAAACTTCTGAAAACCTGAGACCCATGCCCTACCAGTTTCTACGGGATTGAACATATGGGCTGCAGCAAAAATAGTTGCCATAAATAAAATATCGACAACCTGCCGATATAGACTTCTCTGTTCTTGCACTACTATTTTACCCTCAACCTGACTTTTTGATCCGAAGCCTGCATAAGTCCAAATCATATCCAGTGCCGTTCTGAAAATAATTTCTTCATACAATGTTTGCAGTAATACTTCTACCAGCAAGAATGCACAGTACGTCACATATGTCACAAAATCCCACGAAAAAAGGTTTGCAGAAAATACAAACGTAGATGTACTAAGCCATGAGACAGGATTCAGCAGAGACATTGGCAATATAATGATAATCACCCCACATAAAAAGTACCTGAATGACTCAGAAAAGCTCCGATTCGCTTGCTGGAACAAATGAGCAAAGTCATACCCCAAGACTCCTTTTGCCACCAATGCAATTCCAAAGATCTTTGTAGCATAAGAGACCAATGATGCCAAAATGATTTCAAATTTGCTACGTAGTGTAAAGTTGGCAATGATACGGCCAAACCCAACGATGCACCCAGAAAAAACGTATACTGAGACGAGCACGACCAATGCTGATTTAACATACCGCCAAGAATCATCTTTTTGTTTTGTGGCATAAACAGGTCTATTTAACGTGAGTGCTAGCATCACTAGCAGTCCTTCATACAAACCAATACCAACTGAGTTGAAAGCCCGTTTCAAAAAACTTGCAAAAGCTGAACCTGTAAACCAATGGCTAGAAAAAAATATCAGCGCTGCAAAGGCATACGATAATCCCCGAACTTCATTAAAAAAGTCTTTTTCTTCGGCATCTTCAACATGCCAATATGTCAAAAACTCAGCGACAACAACATATGAAACCAATACAGGCATGCTCACAGAAGCAGCACTTACAAACCCAAGACACGTCAACCCCACTAAATAGAGTTCTCGAAGCGACAAGTCCTTGATAGAGCGATACCTTAACCAGCGTCCTTTAGTTGTACTGGTTCCGTCATCATTTGAACCAATTACTGCACTATTCATTAAATTTATCCAATCAGCTTTAATGTATACAAGATGTTAAATGAGTTTCCAAACATTGTCAACGAAGGAAAATCAGTGATTGCCTAACATAAAAAATAGTGCTATATTTTATACACTTAACAAACAGATACCCCATGTCATCACCTGCACCTACTGTATCCTCACTGCTACGCGCAGCACTTCCGCTGATATTGGCAGGACTATCATCTAACCTCTCTATTTTCGTAGATCGAAGTATCTTATCACACCATGATGTCAATATGATGAGTCATGTGACTGCTGCCATGAATTACTGCTGGACATTCCTATTTGCAACCACAGGAATTACATGGATATCCAAAGTATTTATTGGGCAGTACAATGGCGCCAAACAATACCAGAAAGTCACCAATATGACTTGGCAAATGATGATATTTTCCCTATCCACCTTAATTCTATTTATTCCTGTGGCTTATTTGGGCGCATGGATTATTCCTTATATGGCTCATGAACATGGCTTGATATACTTTCAAGTTCTTATGTTAGGTGGCTGCCTCTGGCCAATGTGTAGCGCTCTCAGTAGCTTTTTTATCGGGACATACCAAACCAAAACGGTTTTAATCAGTTTAATTTTTTCCAATCTTATTAATGTTGCATTGGATCTCTACTGGATCCCCAGCATGGGAACCTATGGTGCTGCATTGGCAACCATCACCAGCATGGTCTTTCAGCTCATCTTTCTTCTTGGATTTTTCTTAAATGCTCGTAATGCGAAGAAGTACCATACCTTTAACGTCCAATACCATCCAAAAATGATGCTACAAGCCATTAAGCTTGGACTTCCAGAGTCTTTATCACACTCCTGTGAGATGCTGGCATGGGCAACTGTGCTCAACATTATTTCAACCAAAGGTGCTGACTACATGGTGGTGACAACCCTTGCACAAAATCTCTTTATATTATTTATGTTTGTTTATAGTGAACTGGGTAATGCCGTTAAAGCCATGGCGGCCAACTATATTGGTGAGAACTTAAACGCCCTCCTTCCACAGCTCTTACGGTCTGCGTTCATCATTCATACAAGTTTTATGCTTTGTATTGGTGCCTCTTTATATTTCATACCGTCATGGTTCATGCAGCTCTTTGCCCTTAACGAGCAAACTCAATCACTACAGATGGTCATCATAACCAGCTTAAAAGGTGTGATGCTATTCATGTTCTTAGATGGTTTGGCATATATCTTCGCAAGCTTCTTAGCAGCATTTGGAGACACTGTGGCCAGTATGCTCATTACTGCAAGCAATATGTGGCTATTTTTAGTACTCCCCACTTATCTCTTGATACATTACTACCCAACCACTGCTGCCACGCACTCACTGGTTGTTCTTCCCTTCTATGGTGTTTTGACCGTGATTTGCTATGGCTTAAGACATCAAGTTGCTAAAAAACAAGATGTATCAGTGATTGGGGCAACATCTCTATAAATCGGTGATACTTCCCAAGGCCTGCTCACAAGCCAATGATGTTGTCTCAACCAATGTTGGGTGTGGCATTACTGTCAAGGCCAAGTCTGTCAACGTTGCCCCCATTTCAATCGCCAAGCAGAATACACCGATGATTTCACCGGCATGACGACCAACAATTGATGCACCCAATATTCGCTCTGTTTCTGGGTCGGCATAGACCTGGGTCTCACCAATCCCTTGACCGGTTGCCAATGAACGTCCACTGGCCATCCATGGGAATTTTCCAATTTGACAGCCTTTGTCTTTGGCCTCTTGCATTGAAATCCCTACCCATGCCACCTCTGGGTCTGTATAGGCCACTGAAGGAATGGCTCGAATGTCATAACGTATGTTATGACCTGCAATGATCTCAGCCGCCAAATGACCATGGGCTGTTGAACGGTGCGCCAACATTTGATTGTCAAATGGTGTCAATGCAACATCCCCCACTGCATAAATATGCTCTTGGTTGGTACGCATATACTCATCTACCGGAACAAAACCTCTATCATCAACGCCAACACCTGCCGCATCCGCATTGATCTCTAACCCGTTCGGCTTGCGACCTACAGAATATAACACTTGGTCACAAATAACCTCTTCTTCTCCCAAATCAATACGAATCTGATCCTCTTCCGCCTCAACACCTTGGATATTGACACCTAATTGGAACTCAATACCTTTACGCTCCATGGCCTGCTGACAAACCTTTGCCTGCGCAGGATCTGCGCCCATCATAATGGTTGGCGCAATCTCTAACACCGTTACCTTAGCGCCCATGGCCTGATAAATGGTTGCCATCTCACAGCCAATAATACCACCACCAATAATCACCAAATGACCTTCCACGTCCCGAAGCTCCAGCGCACCCGTTGAATCAAAAATACGATCATCTTCTGGAAGAAAAGGCAACCTATTGGGCTCAGAGCCTGTTGCAATAATCGCATGCTTGAACTGAATGATTTGATCACCTGACTCACCTTTAACATGGAGTTCATGAGAACCTGTGAACGCAGCAACGCCCTGAATGGTTTGAACACGACGTTTACTCGCCAGCATATTCAACCCACCGGACAGTTTTGCCACCACCTCATTTTTCATGGCTAAAGTTGCTACAGCATCCACCGTTGGTTCTGAAAATGTCATGCCACTTTGAGACAATGACATGGCATCATGCGACTTTTCTGCAAGACTCAGTAATGCTTTAGATGGAATACACCCAACATTTAAACACACACCACCAAGCTGGGAATACTTTTCAATCAATATTGTTTGCACACCCAAATCCTGAGCTCGAAATGCTGCTGCATAACCTGCAGGACCACTACCAATCACCACCAAATTTGTTTCTATAACATCCATTTTTCACTCCTATCCTTGATATGCCAGGACATCATTTGCCATTTTTGCTGGCATCTCTGCCAGCACTTGCGCTATCCCTACCACAAACCTCGCACCATCTGCACCATCAATTAGACGATGATCGTAACTCATCGATATCGGCATCATATAGCGCTTTTTGACATCATCTTGCTCAAAAACAGCCTGATATGCTGCTCTTGACACCCCCAAAATAAAAGCATCTGGTGTGTTTACAATCGGGGTAAAATGCCCACCTCCAATACCGCCCAAACTTGATATGGTCGCACAACTACCGGTTAGATCTGCTTTGGTTAACTGCCCCTTTCTGGCTTTTTCACTCAGTTGCTGAATCTCGAGCGCCAACGTTTTGATGTTTTTTTTATCCACATCTCGGCACACTGGAACAACCAACCCTTTCGGTGTTTCACACGCAAAGCCAATATGGCAATACTGACGAACACAAAACCGCTCATCTCCGACCCAAGCGCGTCGATAGACATCATGCTCTTGCATCACTATCGCCATCGCCTTCATCATGAATGTAACCATCGTTAGCCTATGCTCACTAACAGACTTTCTCACTTGTTCTAACTCAGTAATATCTACCGTATGATGCTGTGTCACTTGAGGAACCGTTTGCCATACATAAGATAAATGTTTTGCAGACAGTGACTGAATCTGCGTCATGCCTATATAATCCACGGCTCCATGTTCAGAGAAATCAACCTCAGGCAATGCCTTGGCTGATCCCAAATACCGCTTCATGTCCTCTATCGTAACTCGACCACCGGACCCAGACCCTGGCACCTGGGATAGATCGATATCCAACTCAAAGGCCATCCGTCGAACAAAGGGCCCCGCATAGACTTCTGTGTTATTTGACATCGACTTTTGATCTTTAATAATCTCTGGCGTACTGGGAACGACTGGCTCTTTAGTCCCATCAGGAACCACACAATCTTCCATCTCTAAGATCACATCACCCTCTTGCACCTTATCCCCAACAGTTATCCGAAGCTGCTTCACCACCCCAGCAACAGTCGCGGGAATCTCCATAGAGGCTTTATCAGACTCCAAGGTGATCAGTGGATCATCCACAGAAACTGTATCACCCTCACTCACCAAAACTTCAATGACCCGACTTTTATCGTTTCCACCCAAATTAGGCACCGTTATCATCATATCGCTCATACCGACCTCCGGTCATCACTCATAGGGTTGATATTTGGCATATCCTCAATCCAAGCATCTGCTGTCATTTTATCAATCAATGCCATCTCTACCATCGCTTCTAATACTGCTTTCACGATACCCTTCTCTGAAACGCCATAATACGATCTCAATGATTCCCTTGTATCACTCATACCAAAACCATCTGTGCCTAACGTATGATACGGCCTGCCTATATAATCATGTAACAGCCCAGGCACAGCCCGAACATAATCACTGGCGGCCACCACCAATTGAGTAGAGTCCCCCAAACACTGTTCTAAATAAGAAGGCTTCTGTTCCAGCTTCTTTGCCTGTGCATCCCTTGCCAGCTCGCTCCAACTGGTCACACTCCACACTCGTATGGATATCGATGTATGGTCTCGCAGCCATTTTGCTGCCAATTGCATTTGCCGCAGAATGGTCCCTGATCCCATCAAATCAACCACACTATTAGGACTGTCTTCGATACAATACATCCCTTTACAAATCCCTTCCTCCACGCCCTCTGGCAACGATGGATGGATATAGGTCTCATTCATCATGGTCATATAATAAAAGACATCCAACTGTTGCTGGTACATCTCCTCCAAACCTTTTTGTATAATAACAGCCATCTCATAAGCATAACAAGGATCATAACTTTTACAGTTGGGAATGGTTGATGCCATTAACAGACTGGTTGCATCATTATGCTGCAACCCTTCTCCACCCAACGTGGTCCTTCCCGCTGTTGCCCCCATTAAAAATCCTCTGACCCGACTATCCGCTGCTGCCCAAATAAGATCACCTACCCGCTGAAATCCAAACATTGAGTAATAACTATAAAAAGGAATTAACGGCAAATTATGCACCGAATAAGATGTCCCTGCAGCAAGCCACATGCTGGTTGCCCCTGCTTCATTGATACCCTCCTGGAGCAGTTGCCCTTTACCATCTTCTCTATAATAACTCACATCCTCACGATCATGTGGGGTATACTGTTGCCCACCACGCTGGTAAATACCAATTTGTCGGAACAAACCTTCCATTCCCAAGGTTCTGCCTTCATCCGCTAAAATAGGCACAATACGTTCTTTAATAACCTTGTCCCTCAACATTAAATTCAACAACCGCACAAACGCCATGGTGGTTGAAATCTTCCGTTCAACCTCAGGGTAACAGACTGATTGAAAAGCCTCTAAACCGGGAACCTTTAACGACTCAGACTGCATTCGCCGCATAGGCAAATGCCCCCCCAATTTTTTCCGTTGCTGCTGCATATAAGACATTGCTGGATCATCTTTTGCCAAATCCCATTCTAGAGCATGATTGTCTCTCTGCAAGAACTTTGCATAATCCAGTATTTGAGCCTCAGACAAACTCTTTTGATTATGAGAACTATTGGTGGAACACACATTGGGGATCCCAAAGCCTTTCTTTGTCATGGCCAATATGACCACCGGTTTGGTTGCTATCTGTGCCTGAGAAAAGGCATTGGCCACCAATTGAATGTCATGCCCTCCAGGAAGCAATGCTGCAAACTGAGACCCATCCCACCCAGCAACCAAATCTGCTAACTTTGCATCAGCTTCAAACCATGCTTTCAATGCATCCTCATTGACAAACATTGCTTGGATCGCACCATCACGTAATCCCATCAGCTTCTGTTTTAAATAACCTGACCTATCTTTTTCAACCAACGCAAGCCATGCTTGTGACCATACTAACTGAATAACCTCCCAACCAGCACCAGAGAAATATCCATTTAACTCCGGCATTATTTGCCCACTGCCACGACAAGGGCCATCCAACCGCACCAAATTACAGTTTATGACAAAAATCAAATTATCCAGGCCTTCTCTTGATGCCACACCCAAAGCACCCAATGACTCAACCTCATCCATTTCACCATCACCACAAAACACCCAGACCTGCCGATCTGATTCTGGCAACAATCCTCTTGCTTCTAAATACTTCATCAACTTGGCGTGATAAATGCCTTGTAAAGGCCCTAGGCCCATTGATACCGTTGGAAATTGCCAATAACTCGGCATTAACCAAGGATGTGGGTATGATGAGATCCCCTTTCCATCAACTTCTCGCCTAAAGTGCGACACCTGCTCTTGAGACAATTGCCCCAACAAAAAAGACCGCGCATAGATCCCTGGTGACGAATGCCCTTGGAATAATATCAAGTCGCCCAATTCGGTCTCACTGCCACGAAAAAAATAGTTAAATCCGACTTCATACAAATGCGTACTGGATGCATAAGACGATATATGCCCACCAATTTCCGAGCCATATGTACCCGCTTTAACCACCATGACCATAGCATTCCAGCGGACCAAACGACTGCTTCGCTCAACCAATGCTACATCAACAGGAAATAATGGTGATTGGCTGTTCCAATACTCACCAACAGGATTGAGCCCCAAACTAACAGCTAGCTGTGATAACACTGTTTGCGCATATCGATCACCCTTTTCTTCCCGCATGACCTGTAACGCAGCCGACCAATCCCGTAACTCAGATGATAGCTCCTGCTCCTTCATCATAAAATTCCTTTTAATTTAGATCGTTGTCCCCTTGGCTAGACACCGATGTGGGATACTCTCTCACAACATAAAATGATGATAAAATAAATGATAGCACGGTAAACCCCTGAATCACAGAAGCACCAACAGCCGACAAAACACCAGCCCCAATAGCAACCTTTACCATCAATAGTGAAAACTCACTTCCCTGACCTAACCGTGAACCCAACTCCCAACCCAAAGGCTTTGGTTCTCCCACTTGCACCATGAGAATCCTAAATACATATGGCTTAAAAAGCAGCATGGCCACAACCAAAACACAAACCGTCATATATATCTCGTTGACCAAACTAAAATCATACATCGCCCCAACAGAAAAGAAGAACATCACCAAGAAAAAATCACGTAATGGTTCTAACGATTTGGCCAAATATAACGAGACTCGACTATCCGATGCAACAGCAACACCTGCAATAAACGCCCCCATTTCATGCGAAAGACTCATCACTTCACTTAACTGAGCCATTCCCAAACACCAAGCAATCGCCAACAAAAATAAATACTCACGATTACGCTCAAACTGATCAAACAGTGGCGACAACACCACTTTTTCTACAGTGAATGCCACCAAAATCAAAAACGGTAAGCCTAAAATAGTCAGCCCTATAGAGCCACCAGTCTCATTACCCCCTAGTCCAGGAATCATGAGTAGTGCCATCATCGCAATTAAATCTTGAATCAATAACACCCCAATCATGAACTCCCCGATACGCGTATTATGCACAAGGCCACTCGGCAATAACTTCAAGGAAATAATGGTCGACGAAAACATCATTGACAACCCTAAGACAATACTGTCTAAAGAGGACAGGCCAAACGCCATACCAATGCCATACCCAAATGTTAAGAATAACACCGCACTCGCTATGGTTACCCAACTGGTGCGTTTCAAGGAATACAACATATTCATTGGATCAAGATGCAGTCCCAGCAGGAACAACAAGAAGATCACTCCCGTATTCCCAATCTCCTCAACCATGCTCGCATCAGGAATGATATTTACCCCCCATGGACCCAATAAGATACCCAGAAGAATATATGCGATCATTAATGATTGTCGAGAAAACAACGCAAAAGTGGAGAGAACAGCAGCTCCAAAAAATATTGCAAACATTATAAAGAGAAAATTACTGTCTAACATCCCTACACCTTCTAAAATACATGGGGTGGTTAACCTATAAGCCGGGTTCTGTCTTGTGCAGCCATTTATCTAGGCCATTTATCACTAAATGGCTCAAGCGATCTACCCAGGATATGTGCTAGCAACACTACCTTGCTTGATCTTGCTCCAGGTGGGGTTTACCCTGCCATACTGATTACCCAGTATGCGGTGCGCTCTTACCACACCATTTCACCCTTACCCAATCAATAGGCGGTTTATTTTCTGTGGCACTTTCCATCAGTTCACACTGCCCAGGCGTTACCTGGCACCCTGCTATATGGAGCCCGGACTTTCCTCTGGTAACCCAGCGACTGCCCAATCAACCACTCCCATTAACAATGTACACTATGTTTTATAAAATGAACAGTGCATATATGTCATTTTTCTAATAAAAATGCATATACTTCCGACTTAGACACACCATGTATCTTCGCACAAGCCCCCGCACAATCAGAAACAGACAAATAGGACCGCAATATCAGCGCATCCTCTTGCCATTTAGGCACTGCTTTTTGCCGATGAATCACCACACAAAACTCACCTTTTAAAGCATCTTGTTGCATCATGGCAATCACGTTAGAAATACTACCTTTGTAATAGCTTTCAAACTTTTTACTCAGCTCTCTCATCACACACACCAGATGATCAGAACCATAAACTGCCTGTATATCATCACACATCGCTTGAATACGATGTGGTGACTCATAAATAACACCACACATCCCTGACTTTTGCAATGTGGACAATTTACCCTTTCTTGCAGCTGATTTTGTTGGCAAAAAGCCTAAAAACTGAAAAGACTCTGCTGGAATACCACTTAAAGCCACTGCCACCACCAAAGCAGAAGGCCCTGGAACAACCGTCACTGGCCACCCCTTTTCCTGCCAGCTCGCTACCAACTGATAGCCTGGATCAGAGATACAAGGCATCCCTGCATCAGTGACCAACCCAATCCTCTCTCCTGGCAGTTCTTCTAAATGCTGGGTAATATGCTGCTCAGTTTTTTGCCAATACCTCACCAACTTTGGCAAAGGAATCTCTAAAACCTGATAGAGTTTCTTGGTCATACCGATACTTTCACATAGTACCACATCAACAAAAGCCATTGCTGAACGCATATGATCTGACACATCTTGTAAATTACCGATGGGGGTTGGAATAACAGTTAACGTCTTCATGCGCCGGCTCCAAAATTTATATCATACCTGATAGTGCAAAAACTTCAATTGAGCCATGCCAGAATAATTTTCTTGCTTGACCATTTAGCCAATATATTGAATCTTTTATCAAAGTCCAGTTTATGCTCATTTTATACCACCATGATATTTCTGCGCCCTACCACTTCTTAACACTCTTTTCTCTGAATGACTCACCGTAAAAATCATGAATCAAAAGCCTCTTTCGGTCAACAACAGGGTCTGAAGTGTCACATCCAATAATCCTATTAGCCATTCCACGGGTAACACCCCCTTACTGCAAAATTGCATTAACAAGATAACCTCCACAAAACTCAAGCGACGCTTCTGTTCCGCCAGCATTGAGAGAAATGGCGGTAAAGTGTTGCTCGACTCGCTTAGCCTCTGGTCCTTCATCAGCATATCGCTGTGGTCTTTTGATTGATCTTCTCATCATTTTTCTCTTTGTACTTCCTTAAAACCTAGTATCATTTTTATATACTTTCAACGACTTATAAACATAAAACCGATACATGACACAAATTATTGACAAAAAAAAGAGGAGCAAAGCCCCTCTTCTTTTAAGCCGTGAAGCTTATTATGCAACATCAACGTTGTATGTCGCAGCAATTGAAGTTGTCACTTCAGCATCAAGTACTTTACCCAAACTGTCAGCAGGGAAAGCAAATCCTGAACGAACATTAATGCCAAATTCCTCATTTAGACGATATTGAACATCAGAGATGATTGATGGTGAGATAGACACATCAGAAGTATCATCAGCACGATCAATTTTAGCACCAACACCAATAGCTACTTTAACAGGAAGAACCGCAACATTCTCTGAAGTTACCGGTGTGAATTGACCCAATACATGTGCAGTTGCAGAAATTGCACCAGAAGTTCCTGCCGGCGTTGAGAATGCAGTGACACCAGCAATGACGTTGGTTGTTTCACTAACTGGGAAAGCATGCTGAGCACCCACCTGAATACCAATCACAGCATCGTCAGAATGCGTCTTAGCTGAAACTGCAGTTCCTGCTTCTACTTTGATGTCGCTAGCGAATGATGCAGATGCTAACAAAGCAGCAGCCGTCATAGTTAAAAATTTCATTATAAATCTCCATTAATTAATTTAATTACTTTGCGGTATATTACCATACACTCAAGGATCACCAATGCCGAAACCAAAAAATCAGTTAACCACAGTCATTCTAATTAATTAAAATTATGCTTTTTGACACTGGTAAGTGAAAAGAATTTATCACATCAAAAAATAGATCACAACACATCCATTGAAACAATATTCACTATTATAGGGAAAACAACCAGATAAATTAGCTATCAGCCCTATAAACCATGGCAATCGTACCATAGACTGCATACTTGGAAGGGGTAATAGCTACGGCAGTACCTGGACCGTCACCAGATAGGGCAACGAACGCATTCTGTGCATAAAACCGCCCCCCAAGGTCCAACTCTAAGGCCCAGGTCATTAAAATACCTACCGCAGAAGATACCCCCACATCCGCATACCAAGCCGAATGTTCCTCTGCCTCATCACTAACTATGTGATAACCATACCTGGCATAACCACCCCCAGCGTGCACCGACACCAAGGTGGCGGGATTAAACAAAAAACCCAATCGGCCAGAGCCTCCCATGCTATATTTATACTGACTATTAAATACCACGTCTTGTGTAACAAAAAACTCCACATCAGTGAATCCGGATTCTACAAAAAATTGCCCACCAGTCACCCACAGATCACGCTCCCGCAAATACGAGGTGCTAAGGCGAACAAGCGGCGCTGCCGGCTCACGAAGTATAGTTGTAGATACAGCTCCATCATCTTCAAGTTCAAATTCAAAATCACCCGCAGGCGCTAAAGCCCCACCATGCACAGCAAAACTCCACCCCGAAAATTGTGAGGGTATGTTGTCAAAGACATCATCAATCCCAAAAGCACAGGCACACACGGCGACCAAAAAAATACGTTTTAAGACCATCATAGACTCCTCAATTTTACCCATTTTAGCAAACCGTGCCCTTCCAAGCTATAAAAATTTTATATTATGATAACGTATTATATGGTAAACTATCACGTTTTAAACGACCAAATCACATGCCCATCACACGATTTATTGCAAACCTTATTCGGCTACCATTCTTCCCACTAAGACTGATATGGACAGCTTATCTCTTCCCCCTTCAATTTAAAAAGGCCTTCTCCCAAAGACCCACGCACCCATTCAACATTAGGGATGCTCAAAACAACACCAACAACATCGATATCTTCATTCCCGGACGAGATACCGACCCGACACTTATTCAGCACGATGCACCTGATGCCTTTTTCTTTCACAAAGGTGCTCAGCTACTGTGCTTCCCACCCCCTAGCTTCAGCCAACCATACTTCCCCCTGTCCATAACCTCCTGGTCTGAGAGCATTCGAGAGTATATTAATAAACAGCCTGCTGATAAAACAATATACCTTGTGGGGCACTCACTTGGCGGCTTAGCCACAGGGACTGTTTACCCGAACCTCAAGGATATCCCCAAGAATGTTCATATCATCTTCATCAACAGCTTCAAAAGTTTATTTCATATTATTTGGTACAACAAAACTGCAAACATTACCCTGGGGATGTTTCAAATCCTCCCTGCTGCAATAACCATGTTTATATTAGGACTCACGAAGTACAGTGGGATTGTCCTGGCATCATCCATATTTTTTTCCAGCACACTTGCCATCTTACTGATGGCCAAACTCTACCACTATCTCATAACGGAAGAACGGTGGGCAATCTGGCAGCTAGATTATCGGTTTCTACAGTGCAATCTTCCTAGAAGTGCAATAGAACATTCTGAAGTTCTTCCCCTCATGCCCTATAATAATCAAATTCTCAATGCCTTACTGTGTTTACCCAGACTGGGGCTCAAGATTGCCTATTTAAGCGTCATTTTATTGTATAACGGTGTCGTTAACACCACAATCTGGACACTGCATCTAAGTAGCTTTCTATTAAATAGCCTCACAATTTGGCTTATGGACTGCCACCACATCATCTCCTATAGCAACGAAAACCAGCCTCTTTTGACTCACAACATCACCACCTTTCAAGCACAAGACGATCCTATCATTCCTAAAGACGCGATGCTGTCAAAATACATTGGTCGGGATAATAAAAAAGAATCTGAGCAGATCGCCAGAGATCACGGCGTCTCAAATGAATTACTAGAGGACATAAGAAACTCTCTGTAGAAAATGCCGCGGGAGGGACTCGAACCCCCAACCTATCGATTACAAATCGATTGCACTACCAATTGTGCTACAGCGGCAATTAACAAGCATTTTGCCTCCTTAAACTGCCAACGTCAAGCCTATTTTAAAAAAAATGCGCATTGAATCATTGCATACCATTTGCAATCTCACCTAAAGCACCTTAAACTGTCTTTAATTGTTTTAATACCGAGCCGTCATATGACCTCAACCTATCCTTGGATCATCAACATATTTGTTTGGTTTCTTCCAGTTCTTACAGCTATTAGTTGGCGTGAAGCCATCAAAGCATGGGTGTGCCACTACCGAGGGGACTCAACCGCAAAAATGGCCGGACTTGGCTCATTTTCACTCATGAAAAACTTAGACCCAATAGGTTCAGCTCTTGCGCCTTTTGTCTTAATTATTCGTCATATTGGTTTCATCTATGCCTGGGCAAAACCTTTAGATATTAGACCCAATTACCTGAACCGAGGCACCTTTGACGTCGGCTTGATTGTGTTCGCAGGAATCGCTTCAAACTTCATCATGGCCATAGGCTGGGCATGGATTGGCTACATTGGACAGCACTTCATTCTTAATCCTAATGCCGCAAAATATGTGACTATGGCGGGCAAAAGTGGGGTATCCATCAACCTACTGCTATTTTTAATCCACATGATTCCCCTACCACCACTAGACATGAGTCAGCTTGTGCGCTTCTATCTCCCAAGATACATAAAAGCCTTCTACATTACGGTAGACTCAATAGGACACTACCTCATCTTTGTCATCATCTTCCTAAAGCTTGAAGAACCCTACCTCATGCCGATCATGAAGGCGCTCACCGACTACTTATACTCAATCGTAGGATTTTCTCTTTAGTACGCTTTAGCAATCCAGGCAATGGTGTTGGTTGCATTGCCACTAAAGACACAAAGACCTTCTGTCTCACTTTGCGTCAGGCAACGAATCGAAGCCTGGTGATCCCCCAGTAACTGCTCATCTTCCGCACTACCTGCGTAAAACACTGTCACAAAACCACTGTTGCCAGATGAGAAATGATCCATGAGCGCTTCCTTATTGTCAACCACAAAAGTATTGTCATTCATAAAGTCCTGTGCGCGCTGGTACATGGTATGATGAATATCTTCTAGTAACTCTGGTATTTGCATGACTTGATCTAAAGGCAGAAACTGCTTCTGACCGTAAGCCTGATCTCGCCTTGACAAACAAAACTGACTCTTATCCAAATCCTTTGGACCAATCTCAATCCGAATGGGCACACCTTTCTTCACCCACTCCCATGCTTTTGCGCCACCACGCAAATAATCCCGCTCATCAATCATCACCCTCAAAGGCTTTTGATCAAAACTCAAGCCATCAAGTGCCGCTTTAAACTCTTGTACTGCCTCTGTCACTTTGGGATCATTCTTGGGGTTAATCGGTAAGATGACTATCTGAGTTGGTGACACTTTAGGTGGTAGCACCAAACCATCATCATCACCGTGCACCATCACAATGGCACCAATCATTCTGGTGGTCAATCCCCAAGATGTTCCATGGGCATGTACCAACTGGTTATTCTCATCACTATAGCTAATATCATAGGCTTTAGAAAAGTTTTGTCCCAAGTCATGCGATGTACACCCTTGCAGTGCTTTACCATCTTGCATTAATAATTCTAATGTATACGTATGATCTGCACCAGAGAAACGCTCTAACTCCGATTTTTCACCAGCAATAGATGGCAGTGCCAACTGATCTTTTAAAAAGACCTGATAACACGCTTGCATCTCCAAAGAAAAGGCGTTGGCTTCAGTGGCGGAACAATGAAACGTATGACCTTCTTGCCATAAAAACTCTGTTGAACGCAAAAACAAACGGGTTCGCATCTCCCACCGCACCACATTGGCCCATTGGTTCAACTTCATCGGCAAATCACGATAAGAATGTATCCAGTCTTTGGCCAATGGCCCAATAATCGCTTCTGATGTTGGCCTAACTATCACCGGCTCCGTTAATTCTCCATCAGGCACCAATTGACCATTTTCTTCTTTCAAACGAGAATGGGTGACCACCGCACACTCTTTGGCAAAGCCATCAATATGCTTGGCTTCAGATTGCAAAGCATCCATCCCTACAAACAAAGGGGCATAAAAATTCTGAGCACCTTTACGTTTGATCTCATCATTTAAGCCATTCTGAAGCAACTCCCAAGCACCATAACCCCAGGGTTTTATTACTTGAGTCCCTCGCACAGCACCATGGCCTGCTAGCGGAAGAACAACTTCCTGATACCAATTTGGGAAATCTTCTTGTCTGGTAGGAGATATTGCAGTCATAACATAAACCTATAAATTTACAACCATTTATCCATAGTCTTGAAAAATAGTCAAGCAATGTTAATGAAAACTGCGTTACATTCGATCTAGAAATATATATTGACATCAATACAATAATTTTTGATACTATCAAAACATATGTGCTAATGGAGATGGCCAATCATGAAGAAACTCTGCCCTGTAATACTCGGATTATTCTACTTCACATCCTTTCAAAGCCAGGCCATAGGGAAAATTTCCATCAAGCCCAGCATCAGTATCTCTCAAAACACTCGCTCTGTAAACGCCACCTTTGAAAACGCCTTCTTTGGGACAAGATATAGTGAAACGGACCTTGGGGCTACCAAACTAGACCTAAAAATATCGAAGTTCATTCAAAAACCGTTCGGAACATCCGACGATAGCTCTTATGGTGGTAGCAAGTCTGAATACCAACTCCGAGGAATGACGTATCTTGCCTCTGACGTAGATAGCACAACAGATAGCGACAACGATAACAGCCCAGATGGTAAAGCAAATACTAAAAGAACACACCTTGAAAACCAAGTTACCGGTAATTGGTCATTATTTAAAGCCGGTACAAATGAACGAGCCGACAAAAACTATGCTGTTGATGGCTCAAACCTTAAGTTTGTTTCTGTAACAGGAACTGAGAAATTGGAACCTGTTACGTTCTCCGAAGACAACAAAAAAATAGATACCTCATCACCATCTGTAACGGTCTCAGGAGTATCCGGAAGTGGTACAGAACATCCAAAATACCAGCTTAGCTCGGGCGGAGATTCTAGGGCCCAATCTGTTACCAGCGGTGACGCGTACTACGTCATTTTGAATGAGCCCGGTGACGATGACAGTAATGGTGTACCTAATCCGACTAACGCCTCAAAACTTCTACAGATGGGTATTGCAGATACTGGTTTGCAGGGTGAGGGTAACCTTGGTGAAGTGACCGAGTCTGGTAATACCCGCTACTATGGTTTAAGTATCGGTGTGATGGCAGACATCCAGTTATCAGAAGGGTTTCACATAGCCTTAAAATCTGACTTATCCGCCCCAGTAGAGACTGTTGAAAACCAAGCCCGCCATGTAACCATCAAACCCGAGCTTGACGCATCACTTCGCGCTGGTCTTTTATTGGGCAATGCCAATGGATCTATTGGACTCTTGTATGGCATCACCCATGATCGGTATACAGTGGATATAAAAAGAGTGTCTAACGAGTCAGACAATCCCGGTACCAACATCCAAAGCTATGAGTTCACAGAAAACTACCTCAGCCGTGATTTGGTGGCCAATGTGAACATTTCTGAAGACATCTCAGCATTCTTTAGCGCTCAGTTGTCTGAAAACAATACCTCATTAAATATCAATAATGGTACTGCTGACGATACCAGCACAATTCCTTCACCAATGAATCAGCGCTTCTCTATTGGCGTTTCACTCAATTACTAACCGCATAGGAGATTTAAATGAAACACGCCTATCATAGCCTATTAGCCGCCACAGCTTTGATCAGCCCTTTGTCGTCTGCAAAAGCATTCTCCTTTAAAGTCAATGTGGGTATTGGTGATGTCAATCAAGAAACCAAAGCACTCTATGCGATGGCATATGATGATATGAAAGCCATTGAGCTCATCAGCGTCTACAAAAGTAGCCCGGAACGGCTTAACAAGTACCCCACCTATAATAACGATGAAAAGACAATCAATATCATGGCTTCGGACGTATATATTGTAGATAGTAACCCATCTTCCGAGGCCAGGAGTGACATTTATTTTATTCCCTATAACCAGGAGACCGTTGAGGTTTCTAGTAATGATGTAGAGCAGAGAACACTCCTCATTGACAGGTCCGGAACATCAACAAATGCTTCCGCTTATGAGACGGGTGAGATTGAGATTAAATCCAGTGAAAATTTTACATTTGTACCACCAGCTGATGCAACCACCTATTCAGCCGTTAATGGCACAACTAGTGATTACGCCATTATTCTTACCACAGCACAATATGATGCTCTCGTAACCTTAAAAGATGACTTATTAAAAACGGTGCAAGCTCAAGGAAAACATACCTATGCCTATCATGAATTTACGGATCTTCATTCAGGGCTTTATGTTGAATATGACTACCAAGTGTTGACATTATTTGCCTCGCTAACAGGACACTATCCACTACCTGCTGACATTCGAGAAAGCAACCCACTGGTCACCTTTTTACCAAAAGCCAATTTTGATGCATCTATTGGTGCAGCTATTGACTACAAAAGTGGAAAAATTGGTGCAGCATTTGGTTTATCACATCTTAGAGGGACTCTCAGCATGCACAAAGAACAGCTGGGTGACGTCGTTGCGCCCCATATTAACTATAAGAGAAGTTATATGCAGTCAGAGGATAATGCTGCGAATAACACTTCTGGAACAACCTACGAGGTTGATGAAGCCTTGTACTTTGCTGAAATCAGTGCGAGCACCAATTTACAACGGGTAGATGGATTATCAATATTTGGTAAATATCGTGTTGGGATGTCCATGACCGAAAATGATACCAACGCCAATAATACCAGCAACACGACTAAAGATTACTTAAGTCATCGCCAAGATTCAATCTCAATTGGCTCACACTTTGTGATTATGTAGCACCTGTACACATACTGTTTATTGGTAAATATTCTATATTTTCATGATATTTGCTTGAATATCCTTTAGCATAGCATTAGAATCCCAACAGGTAATTATCAAGTATCAAGGAGCCAATATGCTATCGACAAAAAGCCTAGGGATAACGACTATTGTCATTTCATCATTTTTCACTCAGGCTATTACCATATCTGCCAATATTGCAGGTGGTACTGAGCACGTTACATTAGAACATCGAGTGGCTTTTAAGCCGCGTTATACTACAGAAACTGCAAAATACGCAACCATTTATGGCAAAATATTGCCCAATCACAGTCAGCATGTGGCCTCTGCAGATGTCAGGGGGGAATATCAGTATTCAGACAATATGGGCTTTTATGGTGCGATTGGTGCAGTCATGCCTGTTGAAAGTGAGCATACGATCTCTCAAGGTTCTTTTCAAATTCAGCACCATGTGCGACCAACATTACAGGTCGGTGGGTACTATAAAATACAAAGTGGGTCTTATATTGAAGCCGGTGCCAACCTTTCAAGGTTACCATTTGACTTAAAAACAACACAGTCAGGCGGTGTTTTCCCTAGCTTTGACATTGAGACCAATGACTTAGCATCATACACCCTCAATGCCAATATTGGCTTGTCATTGCCCATCTCGGAATCTTTGTTAACCACCCTCTCCTTTGGGTACGGACTGGGGTTTCAAGATACTGCGCTACCTGTTGCCAGTGACATATCCATCAATAACGTCACTCTTTTGGTGGAGCCCACAGATACGACTAATCCCAAGCTCGGTAACTTAATGTCTGGTAAAACAGCTTTGACATTAAATCGCATATCCATAGGGGTTCGATACAATATTACTGACATCTATAATTAATGGAGACAACTATGCTATCACGAGGATACAAAACAATTTCACTATTGGGAACATTAGCCTTACTAGCACCTCATAGTATCGCCAAACTTCATATTCAACCTAAAATTGGCTTCATGGCTTCTATGCTACAACTGGGACAAAGCGACAGCCAACTATTACCCCACCATGCAGAAGACAGTTTAATATTTAGGACATATGGCGGTGAAACTAAAGACGGAGATGGAAAGGTAACTAACATCGCGCCCTCACAAGGTGCAAATGCGGCATACTTCCCTGAAGAAAATGCCTTGCCAGGGAGTGTTTCAAAAGACAACCAAGATGGCGCATCACTGTTACAGTATTATGCTGGGGTGCAGGTTTCATACCTTGAGGAAAACCTTAGACCATCTGATAGCTATCAGTTTGCACCAGTGATTAATGCATATGTCTTGGTAGAAGATGGCACCCAAGCCAACATATACAGTGGCGCTTACAAACTTGACTCCTTAACCACAGGAGGCGCTGATATGGGGCTTTTAATCACCAACAATGGCAATAACCTTCAACTCGGTGCGGGTGGCCGTTTCTACCGAGGCGAAATTTCTACAGGTGATTTATTTCAAGCCATGAAATTTGTTAACTTGGATCAGACTGGCGTTGTATATAACTCTGTCAAAACGCTGTTCGCAAAAGAAGACAATAAGCCCTATACTGCAACTATAACCCCCTTATTTATGCCTTATGCCTATGTAGAATACTCAACAGAAGTTGGTGATGTGGCCATTGCTTTTATTAAAACCAGCTACGGTTTTGAGAGCACCCCTGAATTTGATGACCTGCCAGATACAACAACGCAAATGTTTTCTGGTGATGCTGAGTCATTTGCAAGTAACTCTATATGGCAAATTCACTCAGCTGCTGTTGGCATCCAGGCAAGAATGTTCGACGAATAATGTACTGCTGCCAGGCGGGTTAATAACCTACAGCCTGGCACTATCATTCAGTGGGGTTTCCATCGAAAATCTTGTTTTAACATGAGGTGTGGTATCTCCGGATTGTATCATTTTATCAATTGCGGTAAATGCTTCACACTTTGCTTGCTTAAAACCCCCTATCACTTCTAAGTTAGGTTCAATCACTGCCAACTTGATACCTTTCTCTTTAGCCATTGCGCCAATTTTAGCATACAGCTCTTTTTTAGTATGTGGCTGCAACCCAGATAGTGCTTCATCCAAACATAAGTACTTATATTGGCGTTTTATCGCCTTAAACAACGCTACAAGCGTGTGCATGATATCACTTTGACCATTAGAAGGAGGATTATCTGGTTGCTCATTATGCAGAGCTAACAGCAAAGAACTCTGATACGTGCCTTTTAAAATCTTAGACGTACCATTTAAAAAGTTATAGAAGAAGTCTCCAAATTGGGCATAATCAACCTCGTACGTTTCACATAAGACAGAACCGTATGCTGCTCCTTTAGGCCATTCAACAATTAAAAACTTGCGATGACTCACACACAATGCCTCACCAGTCTTAAAGTAACCTTGTACATCAGCCATTTTTCCACCAACACACCAATACCAAGCTAGCGTCTTCCGCCAAGCCATTGGTCCAAAAATATTAATTGGGTCGTTTGTTTCAAGAAGACCCTTATCTATTTCAACTGCATTACCGGGTATGCTTGCACGGTAAGGCTGACTACTGAAACTTCGACTATCAGAACTAGAAACGGCTGTACTATTTAAGGATTTGCTCACTTGTTTCCTTGTTGTCAAAAACGGATTGCTTTTAACTGAAATGTTTAATTTGCCACACAAGACAACAATAGGATACTCAACCGCACTTACCATATAGATAAAGAGTCGTGAGTACCATGTCTTCGGATAGTAAAACACCAACACCGGGAGTATTGATGCGGCTAACAGTAGGCCCTGAGCTGCTGTACTGGTCAGTACCCCCATCAACATTGGATATAAAAATGCGACAAGTAGTGTATAAGACAGTATGTGCATCCAATCAATCTTCAAGACATTCATCTGCTCAGGTACGATATGCTCTTCATGTGCAACTTGGTTCCAGACTTTTTCTAAAAGGACCACATCACTATTAATATGCCCTGTTAGAATGGGTAAATTCAGCAAACTTGCAGCACAGGTGGATACAATGGCCATATGTGGCATTAACGACAACACCTGCCCCAAATTCATGACGCCTTGTGTCATCATCCAAAAGAAATAGATATAATAACTGTGATTGGTAATTAATGCGACCACTTCAGACAACAGCTTCAAATACTTTTCCCAAAAGTTCATGACCAAATTTTTCCACCATAAACGCTTGGTAATACTGCGAAGCCTGGATTTTACAACGGGATACGCATTAATGGCCTGGGTCATTTCAGATGTGGCTGGACTGCGCATCAGTGTTTGTTCTCTACTAGCCTCTGATTTCGCTTGAGCATATTCACCTCTTTTAACTTGAAGCACACATGTGACACCATAGTTAATGCCTTTCGCAAGGCCGCCAACGAAAAATGAAATGAATATCATCCCACTGCTGACATGCATCGCTGCATATGAACCATAGACAAGTACAATAAAGAAGTAATGCACAAAAGCCACTATATGCTTTACTGCCGCTGGGATTGCTTGATCATAGGCCCGTAGAATATCATTTTTTTGCTCTTCTTGCCCCTGAGGCTCATGCTCAAAACGATTTTCTAAATAATGTCTCAATGTCAACACAGAATACTCTGTCACATAGCTGACATATAACTCTGATATAAACTTGAACACACTTGAGAAAGAGGAAACGATAAAGCTTAGGCCTATACATAATCCCATATAACCAAAACTTGCAGACGCCATCTGCCCCAGTAATGAACGCCCAATTGATAACTGCACATAAGCGGCCAGCCCGGCGCCTCCCATGCTGAGTAATGACAGAAAAACCACCATTGATATCACAAAAGCATAATCACTTAAGCGAACATTAACGGCGTCATCTTGTTGATTCTGCTTATATGAAATAGTGACCATATACACCAATTTATCCAGCGTTTGAATAAAACTCTGTTTAGAGACTTGCTTCTTAATGTTGGATGTCTTTGTTCGCCAAATACTTTTAATTATTGAGAAAAACACTTCATTTTTTTCTGAGATACTTACTTTTTTTTCTGGAACATCGCTTCGCATTTAATTCTCCTAAATCCAGTCCTTCATAGTAGCACTTTCCCAAAACCGATACAAGATCATCTCGAGAGTTATTCGATCGTTGTGTTCACCATTAAGGTATACGCCAAAGTCCCTATTAAAGCAGTTTCTTTTGAAACTCTACCTTCTTGTATCAAACCCTTAATCTGGCTATTTTCAAGATTATCTGGATTGGCTTGCAATGCTTTGTTTTTGGGCAAGGTTCCGTTAAGCATTAACTGAGATACCACTGGGTTTTCTAACTTTTTACGCTGATAACACGGTAATGATAAGACTTCAGGTAATGAAAGCATACCCGCATGAATCAGTTTTACAAGCTGTTCATTCACAAAAAACAATAGCAATACTGATGAAAAATGCTGTGTCCACCTAGCCATAGATTCTGGTATCGCTATTTTATATTTTTCAAGCCACGGCAAAACACCCAACCCAAAAACAACCCCCAAAGATACGATGATCTTAAGCATAATAACGACTGATATCATCGCTATGAGTTTATCAAGTGTGTAGAAAATGTGTCCTAACATAATTATCTCAACTAATTGTTCTATCCATGAGCAGCATTATAATCAAATACCCCGATGATCTCAAGACAATCTCTCAATCATCTGGCCATCATCCCACATCGCTAACCTTACTGGGATTTCTGCGACAGCTAATAGTTTAATAAACAATGGAAAATTAACACATATTGGATTATAGTATTTAGCAAACACCATCGAGATCATGATGCACACATTAAAAAACTATATATACCAATCGATTCAACCCTACTGGAAGCTGGTGATCTTTTTAACCATATGCTTATTGTATGGTAGCATGTTTATGGTTCTCTCCCCCTACCTTTTAAAACAGATCATTGATGCAGCATCAACACACGATGGTATAAGCAGCAACTTATGGCCTCATATGAGTACTTGGGTATATCTTTATTTAGGGAACTGGGCCATTGCAATGGTGGCTTTTAGAGGGATGGACTGGGCTGAATTTAAAATCTACCCCAATATCCGAAAAGACATTGCACTCAGTTTATTGAACTATTTACTTGGGCAATCCCACCACTACTTTCAAAATAACTTTTCTGGTAATTTGTCAAACCGTATCAATGATATGCACAATGGTATCGTTGGCATATTAAGAAAAATTGATCATGCTTTTTTCAATATCATGATGATCATCATTGCCATCCCCATGTTCTTTTTTACCCATACCTCGATACTGATACTATTCACAGCCTGGGTTACTCTCTTCTTTCTGGTCACAGCACGATTTAGCCGAGATATTCTACCACTAACAACTGAATTTGCAGAGCATAAATCTCAACTTAACGGGCAAATTGTTGATACACTCTCTAATACCAGTACGGTGAGAAGCTTTGCCAATGAGGCTTTTGAACAACAACGCATTGGCGATGTCTGCCAGGGGGTTGTACAGTCAGAACAAACCATGCGGAAAAAAATCCTGATGATGCGCATGTGGCAAGATATTTTATCAGCCTTAGCTCTTGCTACGATGTTTTACCTATTGGTTCAACTTTTCAGCCAAAACCTTATTACCATTGGTGACTTTACCTTTGTCTTTAATCTATTTATGAATGTCTTTGTCATTATCTGGCAACTATCAGGTCAATACGCAGAATTTTCTGAAGAGATTGGTAAATGCACTCAGGCTCTTGAAATTATAAAAGAAACCCGAGAGATTGAAGACGCCGATGATGCGACTGTGCTTAACACACAATCTGTAGAGATTGCGTTTGAGAATGTCTCATTCCAATACAATGCCGACAAGACACTCTTTACTGAGAAAAATGTTCATATAGAATCCCGTGAAAAAGTCGGCTTGGTTGGCTACTCAGGGAGCGGAAAAAGTACCTTTGCCAATCTAATTAGCCGACTATTTGACACCCAATCTGGACATATTAAAATTAATGGCATCCCCATTAAGCAATTGACCCAATCTTCATTAAGGCACCATATCTCTGTCATTCCACAAGACCCGGGGCTATTTCATCGAAGTATTTATGATAATATTTCCTATGGAAACCCGGAGGCTTCTTTAGAGGATGTGATACATGCCGCAAAGCTCGCCCACTGCCATGAGTTCATTCAAGAACTTCCGGAAGACTATCAAACCATGATTGGAGAACGTGGTATCAAGCTCTCTGGCGGACAAAGACAACGTATTGCTATTGCGCGAGCATTCCTAGAAAAAGCGCCCATACTCATTCTCGATGAAGCCACCAGTGCGCTAGATTCAGTGACAGAAAAAATGATTCAGGACAGTCTCGACCAACTCATGAAAGACCACACTACCATTGTCATCGCACACCGATTATCCACATTGGCACAAATGGATCGCATTCTTGTCTTTGACCAAGGTGTGATCATTGAACAAGGCTCACATGAATCTCTATTAAACAAAAACGGCGCGTATGCCAAGATGTGGCAGATGCAATCAGGTGGTTTTTTACCTGAAGATGGTAACACCTAATTGAATATCTTTATTTTAGGACAGCCTTTAATCACAAGGCTGACCAAAAAATTTATCTGCAATTATTGATAATAAGACGGTGGCCGTTCATTACCAGGTTCTGGTGGTGCACTAGGCGCTGGTGGTGCACTAGGAAGGCTTTCAAGACGCTTACCCAATTCTGTAAACTGTGTTATTGACCTTTCTTCTAACTCTGTTTGAACTGCATTCATAACACCTTTTAAGGCCACTTGAGCATCCTCGGTATAACTTTGGAAATATTGATACCCAGCATAGAAACAACCTGAAATCAACAATGCAGAACCCACGCCAATGGCTACAAAAATTGGCTCTGGATTAAAGAAGTTTAGTATGGCCGCACCCCATAAATAATTTGCAAGAACGCCCACTACCAATATCGCCGCAACCGTCAATACAGCAGTCAGTACTTTCTGCTGAGAACATTGTTGCCATATCTGTTGTATTTTCTCTTTTTCAAGCACCTGTTCATTTGCGACTAAGTACGCTGGCTTAAATGTTAATGACTTAAGCTCTACGACAGGAGGCTGAAAAATCGGTTTCACATCACTCTTGCGCACCGAAGTACTCTTGAGCCACTCAATTTTATCTGAAATCTCTTTTTCTTGTGCATTTATTTTATCTATCTCATTCCTACATGCCCTCATCGCAGCACTTTTTTCTGATATTTCAGCCGTAAACTGTAGAATACGCGCTTCTATCTCTGAAACAGACTGGTTCGCCAAATCTAGGGCAGCTGTCAATCTAACATTCGCTTTATCAATATCAGCAATATCCCGGAGATACATGTCTTCCGCAGGACTCAAACATGCTTTTTGAGACTTAAGCGTCTTTTCTGCTGTCGAATAACTTGTTTGTAAATCTTCTAACTTGTTACAAGCAGCTAAAATCTCACTGTGTCTAGCACCTGTGATATGACCGCCAAACTGATCCCTTATAGATTCTAGTGACGACATTTTTTTACAACCAGTCTTTTGTGCCTCTAATAATTTAATGTTCCGACCAGATTCTTCTCGCTCTCTTTGGATTCGCATCATCTCAGCACTAGGACCTTCATCCTTGATTGACTGTATCTCTGCTTGGTAACTTGGAGCTTTGAAGGATCCAGACAAACGTATAGATTGAATCTCACCCTTATTATCAGCAATCCTTTGCATTTCAGGGGACACTGATTTTAGTAACGCATCTTTCTGGCTTTCAAGTGTTGCACGAGCCCCTTGTGCTGTTACTAGCTCATGGGGTGTCTGTGTTTGAATGCCCTCAATATCAGCCTCATAGCCTCTCCTTTCTAAACGCTTTGCATTTGCCAAACCTTTATTACCATCATTCATGGCTTGAGTTTGCTCGCTTGAGGCTGCACTGATTTTTTCTCTTAAGACTGCAACTCTCTTATCTTTCATCTGAGCATCAGCTATCTTTTGGGCCGAAATAATGACTTCTTGATCAGCAATTTTGCTATTCATCTCGCTAAGTTTAGGCGCATTGGTCTTTTGATGTTTGCTAAAAGCTTCTGAATATTCTTTGCGATTTTCATCTAACAGCCTTCTGATAGAGGCCTCCTTCAAACCCTGTTCTACAGTTTCAGCTGCTATCAAACCTTCATACTTCGCAATACGAGTGGCTTTATCAGCCTCATCCTTTGAACAAGCCACTGAATGGTCAGCTTCTAATTTGGTTAACTTAGCCTTGCTTTCTCTGATACGACAATCAAACCCTTCAAGCACTTCGCCCTTAACCTTTTGCGCCAATACTTTAGACACTTCTTGTGCATCATTCCGCTCTGATTTTATACTCATTAAATCATTCTCTAGCCCTAACACGCGCCGCTCAATAGCATCTTTCTCAGCTTCCCAAGCTGCTGTTCTAGACTGGTGTTCTATTTGCTTCTCTGATAATTGTCCTTGAAAACTTTTTTCATAACTAGAGCCTTTGCCCTTGCCTGCTTTAGCAGCAACATATGGCTTCATCAACGCTTCTAACTCCTGCTTCTCACCTTCTGTAACCTTATATGTAGCATCAAGCGTCGCCTTAGAATCAGACATTGTTTGCAGCGTATCATTCAAGCGCTTAACTTCAGCTTCAAATCTAGAGTTTGCCCGGGCATCATCAGTTTTTCTCCACATCTGGAACTGATAATTTATTCCATCAATAAAGTCTTTGTGCATCACATTTGGCCTATCATCCGAAAGCGCGCTCTCTATCCCCTCTCGCCCACTGGCAATATCAAACGGAACACTTACCGAATCTTTAAAACAACCATTTTTTGCCGATGTCGAATAACGCTTCTTACCTAAGCGACAGGATATTTCTTTATTACCACCAACAAAGAATGTTTGTGCGACCTCAACCTCTAGCTCCCCAACGATCATTTCTTGGAACTGTTGAAGATACCCCCAAGTTGGCGCGGCAAAGTGCATGGGAGCCTCTATCTTATAACTCAGCGTATTATCGAGCACTCTGTAATCCTGCGGCATATTGTATTCCTAAATTTTAATATATTATATCCGACCTAAATCATAAATAACAGAATATTAGAAAAAAACATCCATAATAATTATTTACAACAACTTAAAGACGGCGCTGGCTTGTATTCATATAGTCATCTATCTGATAACTCACATCGTCAAAAATCTCTTGGGATAATTTAGTTGCTGGCGCCACCAATCTTTGATCCAGTTCCCTGCTCCAATAATCAAAGAGCTTGTGACTATACTCTAAGTAACTAAAACCCGAATAAAAGCAAGCAGCCCATGAAATACCCATGACAAGCTGCTCAACAAGACCAGTCCAAATAGAAGCTTGAAACTGCACCATCAGAGTAGGAATCATTAAAGGCATCAACCAGGAGAGCGTCAACCCAGCAACAACCGTTAATGAAACAACAAATAACTGATAGGCTCTTTGCTTAAAATGAATCCACCTTAAGCCGACAACTTTTAATTCTTGTGCAAAAATCGCATGACTTGACGGTGCTATTTGAATCTCAGCATTCTTACAATGGTAATTTTCAATAGAGAATTCGTACCGAGGAGGCGTCCAATTATAAGGATAACGTTCTCGTAATTGACTCACTTCCAACTTTTTTCTCTGAGGATCATCTACCGTTATACGATTCATCAGCTCTTTGTAGGCCCTATTATACTGCACCCTATCAGTCATTCGGCAGTATTTTATCGCATGAATAAAACCTGATTTTATGTCATCATTGACTTTGGCAACACTGACAAAACCCTGATCCTGAATCACACAATCAGTCACAGGGACGACTTTAGTCACACCCATAGCTCTCGCACTGGACTCATACACATTGCCTGTCACTCTACATGGAACCTTTTGCGTATTATTAAAGGAATATCTCGCAGTATACTTACAAGAGTAACTGACTTTAATCGCAGATCTTCGAATAATCTGCAATAACTCTGCTGTTAAAGGCGTTTTACTACCTTTATATGAAAGACCTGTTTGCGAACTTAGGATCTCTTCAACGTCCACTTGTTACCACCTTATAATTACATTAGTTCCTAAAATAGCAAGGCTAGGCAATAATAGCAACCACTATGCAGCACCACGTAAAGCTAATTACTGATGCGGCCATTAGCGCACTAGCGTTATACAGAAAAAACCCTCATTAACTATTTTTTAATTGACAATGTTGCGTTATTTAGCATTATGTTTTGCTAAAAGCGCTTAACGGACTACCTTCTAGTAGGTATACTGCTTTCAATTAATGAGAGTTATGTTATGAGCAGCACCAAAGAACGTATTATACATGAAGGTTGAAACCTGATACAAAAACGTGGTTACCATGCTTTCAGCTTCAAAGATATTAGTCATAAAATTGGTATTAAAACAGCAAGCATTCACTATCACTTTCCAACAAAAACGGATCTAGTTTTAGCCATTGTCACATCTCAAAAAGCAACCACTCACCAATACCTACAGCACTTAATTCATCATGAGAGTTTAAGTGAAAGAGAGAAAATTGAAGCGTTATGCCACAGTATTCTATCGACCACATTTTTAGAAGAAGAAAAAATGTGCTTGGCAGGAATGCTAGCTACGGATGTCCTTACTCTTGATGAGCCTATCGAAAAAGCTGTTGCAGATCTCATTGAAACAATCAAGCTTGGCATAGCGCAAATCATCCAATATGGTATTAAACAAAAAGAATTTAACCCTAACACTCACCCTGAAAGCACTGCTTCTGCTTTAGTCGCTGCAATTGAAGAGTCACTAATATTAACCCAACTTTTTAAGGATGAAAATACTTTTAAACATGTCATGGACGTCATACTTAACCGCCTATTATAGGCTTTTTTTAAACATGCACCTTCCTATCGATAGGTAGTGGAGATACTATTATGCAAACATCACATCCGATACTTTGGGACCTTAGCTTATCACCTTATGTCCGCAAGGTCATTGCTGCTCTAGAAGAGAAGAACCTTAATTATACACTTAAAGAAACATTGCCTATAGCACTATTAAAGGCCACCGGTAAACCTATAGACCTTAGCTTTTCGAATGCCAGTCCTTTAGGTAAAATACCCGCACTTCAAGATGGCACTACTTCCGTTGCTGATTCTGCTGTCATTGCTCAATTTATCGACAAAAAATATTCACAAGGTACTTCTCTTTATCCTAGCGATCCAAAGGCGTTAGCAAAAACCTTATGGTTTGAGCAATATAGTGACAATATTTTGAGCAGTGTAGCCTATTCAAAAATATTTATCGAAAAAATCATCAAACCCAATGTTCTTAATATAAGCACTGATGAGAGCATTGTATCACATGCCATTGAAAGTGAGCTTCTTAAATGTATAAAATATTACTGGGAACTTCTTTACCAGATCTAACAATAGCTTTAAACACTTAGTAGCAGACTTCTATTGCTATTTTTGTAGCAACATGCCTCGAACATTATCTAGGTGAAGATAAGGTTTGATATTCTTTCAACTCAGTCTTATCATGAATACAATAATCTATCCGATTAAGAAATCTATTGGTAAAACCTACGCTTTTACCAATAGGAAAACTAAAGACTTCTATAGATGACATACAATCCCAGTACATATGAGGCAAATCAGGACTCACATCTGGGTAAATTTAGGTGTTGGTAGTGGTAGCATCTATATATCGATCAATTTAGCAATAAAAACAACGCTACTTTATCTGAAGCATATACCATAAGTTTTAATAGAATTGCAAATGGTATGATTCTAGTATACAATTTTCATATGGAGAAAAGTATGATGAATAAAATATTAAAACTTATGTACAGTTCAGTTATGTATATTATGTGTACGCTTATACCTGATATTTTGAACTTGCCACTTATAGTTCCTTATGGCTTAGGTTATTTAGCCACAAAATTCATAGGGAATATTAGATCTATATTTAATATGGATAATACATTAGTTATCGGGGCAAGTTATGCGTTAGAAAGACACCAAAACGGATCTCATCCTTTAGAGAAGTGTGAGTATGATCGTATTACTAATGCAATAGGTGATCCTTATTATACCTGTATTGGTAGTCAAGAATATGCACCTTATGTAAATATCATGGGCGTTAATGTTCAATTATGGCAAAGACATCCAGTATTAAAAATGAACTGGGATCATAAAGATTTTTTCAAGGATATTAAATGTTACTTTGCTGGAAAGAAATTTGATAAGATTGTAATTGATTTTAGTGTATCTAAGATGATGATTTCTAGAAGCCCGTTATGGACAGCTTTTATTCGTCAACATCTTTCTCAATCAGGTGTTGTTATATTACCTGAAGATTGTGAAGCGTGTATAGGTGAGCCCTTATTAAATGAGCATATTACATGTGAACTTAATGAAGAACTTACCGTTAAAATGGCATAGAGATAGTAACTCTTGATAGCATTTAACATTATATAATTGTCTACTTTTATTGAAGTTAATCCATATCAAAAGTAGCTATTTATCTTGTCGCAACATAGCGTCAAAATAGATCATTAAATAAACTGAGTTGATATACCCAGAAGCTAGATAGGGCATATGAATCTATGGCTCTACTTAATCAAGGTGATATAATTCTGTCAGTATTTTTCATATCACTTTTATAATGACAAATACGGAACCTCTAAGCTGTAATCAGCCCCCCCATTGATGGCTTAATAACCAGGCTTTATGACGTTCGGTACTAAATACACTATGAATGGACCTTAACGATGATAATATCCTTTGACTGAATTGTTTATTGTATTCATCTCTAAATAAGTAGGCTTGTGCTTTGGTGAAACTGGGGTGCATATAGTGTTGGAATATTACATAAGGGGGGTCTGCTCTTTCACCTTAAAGTAAAGCTTCTGTTATTTTAGGGTCTTTAGGTTAAGAGCATACGATTAAGGAGTTTTCACAGCGTACCCCCATACCAATTCCTTCTTGCGTTTTTCTATACCAAATAAAATCATCACAAAAATCTGTTGCCCCACCCACTATCATTTGATGCTGTTGATTATATATGCAATCCTCAATAACATCTTGTTAATCAGCAATTGCATGGTTAGCTCTAGCATATGTTTCAGGGTCTTGAAGCGCTTTTATGTAGTCTCTCTGCTACTAGTAAGAAATGGAAGTTTTAGAGCGCTTATTAATGCTGAAATCTACTGTTCTGCTTTAACAAATGATATCCACACAGAATCGTCATTATCTTTAATTATATTGCGAGTCTCATGTAGTAATTTAATACCCTCATCTGCCTCATATCCTGCATGCATATCAGAATTTAAATGTGAAATATTTATAGAAGCTACACCTTCAACACATTGCATGTATTTATATAAACCCACAGCATCACTTTTAGCACCAGAGAAATAGAAATGGCCAAGAGACTGATATAGTTGTGGACTATCGAAACTATTATCGATAAATACAGGATATGCTTTAAGGTTAATAACCTTTAGTGCTGAACTTCTATCAATAAAGCTATTTTCAAGTGAGGTTCTAGCATCAAAAAGGGACTCTTTAGATATGCCTTTTTTCATATTATCTCAAAAATTATTAGGCAAAAAAAAACCCGCCACAAGGACGGGTTAAAAAACAAAAGCCTGGTGATGACCTACTTTCGCGCAAAGCACTATCATCGGCGTAAAGTGGTTTCACTTCTGAGTTCGAGATGGGATCAGGTGGTGCACACTTACTATAGTCACCAGGCAACCTTAGCAATTTGATGATAGTCTGATTGTTATTGAATGAGCAATTTAAGACTCACGGTTAATTAG
>NZ_JAKUDN010000002.1:0-17500 GCF_024259865.1 Candidatus Synchoanobacter obligatus
CATTCCTGACATCACTTAAATTGACTTCGCTCACACAAATTGTATTGCTTATCTGCTTTTTTAAAGAACAATAACTTATTAAAGTTAAACCGATTATACCGCCCCAAGCAGCATTGTCAACACCTTTATCGAATAATTTTAAAAACTTGGGAAAAAATTAAATCGGCTCGACCTTACTGCGCCTCATCTTTTCCAGTTATCTCTATAACATTCGTACTTGATTTAGGTATATTTTCATTGCTAATTACTTTATACCAACATGAATAATCATTTGTATAAGCGCTACTTTGCAATATTTTTAATTTTAAAATAAAACAAAAAATACACTTATACTTTAAACAGCGGGCAAGATAGTCGTCTCTTCCCTTTCCATTACCTGAATAAGCGCTAATTTAGAGGTATCTACACCAACCGTCACGTCTTTGATCATCCTTACCAGAGCCTCCACGCTTCCTTAGATCCGCGCCTTGATCATCACCTTCATGACGTGGGGGTTCTGGAACATCCTGGCTAGTGGCACCGTCTACCGATTCTGACCGCACAGGTGAATCTTCCGGAAATTTATGCTCTGATGGACGTGGTTTGACGAAGTTAAATATAGATGGTAACACTCCATAAACTGCATGAGCTGAAAGCAAAATGACTCTCCTGATGCTATTAACAACTTTTCCTGGCACACCCTCCTCAATTCTAGCTCCATAATCCTTAATGGCATTTGCAATATTTTTATCGCCTTTTATTTCTGCTAGCGTCAATGCATTACAACCACTATCATCTGTCGCTGTTAGCACCTCCTGGGGCAAATCTACTCTAGAAAGAATAGCATTGACAACATCTGTATACCCACTATGTACTGCCATCATCAGCGCATTATAGCCATACTCCTCTGTCGCTGTCAGCACCTCGTCAGGCAAATATTCTCTAGCAAGAATAGCATTGGCAACATCTGTATATCCAAATATTACCGCATACATCAATGTATTATAATCATAATTACTTGTCGCTGTCAGCACCTCATCAGGCAAATCTTCTCTAGCAAGAATAGCATTGGCAATATCTGCACTTCTCATAAATATTGCAAACAGCAATGCATTCCGCCCTCTATCATCTCTCGCTGTCAGCACTTCAACCGGCAAATCTTCTCTAGAAAGAATAGCATTGACAACATCTGTATACCCACTATGTACTGCTATCATCAGCGCATTATAGCCATCCTCCTTTGTCGCTGTCAGCACCTCGTCAGGCAAATATTCTCTAGCAAGAATAGCATTGGCAACATCTGTATATCCAAACATTACTACAAACATCAATGCATTATAACCATAATTACTTGTCGCTGTCAGCACCTCGTCAGGCAAATCTTCTCTAGCAAGAATAGCATTGGTAATATCTGTACTTCTCATAAACATTGCAAGCTGCAATGTATTCCGCCCTCTATCATCTCTCGCTGTCAGCACTTCAACAGGCAAGTCTTTACACATTGGCACCATGACTTCTTGAAGCTGTGAGTGGCCTGATATTAATACATTATGCAGCAAGGCACAGTCCTCCTTATAGACTTGACCAATAACAGTTATCTCTGCCGAAGAGATCGGTGTTGGTAATGTTACTACCTCACCATCCTCAAGTTTCTTGATAACTGCCTTTAACATCTGCGCGTAACAATCATCCATTGATTTGATTGTCTCTTCAATATAGTCCTCAGATACCCGTTCTTCATATGGATATGGCTTACTTGCGTTTAAATTCTCACGTTCATTATTTAAAAATTCACGGATCTTTTCCTCTAAAGCTTTCTTACTTGAACCCACCCCTTCAGCAAAAACCAAATGCAATAGCCACCTATCCCCAACTCCTATACAGGCATTAAATACCCTAGCAGTCAGTTCATCCAGTTTACCCTCGGCAAATTCAATATCTGTCTCTGTCTTCTGGGGCAAGTTTTTCTGATTCGATAAGTACCACTTAAACAATGCTGAAGAACTTTTGAAACGATCTGGAAGCGCCACATCAGCAGCCTCCTTTCTAACCAATGCTCCATCACTATCCTTGTCGTATAATGCCAGCACTTCACGCTGAGTTAGAGAGCGCTCATAATTCTTCTCTACAAAATCAGATTCGCCTAAATTATTAAGCGCAATATCATAAATAATAGGGGGTATATTCTTATTCAGCGCCACAACCCGACCATGACGGCGATCACCATCCATACTATTTGATAAATATCTGAAACTTTGTTTAACATAATCTGCCAGTAACATGGAATAAGACCTCTCACCTCCTGCAAACATAGAAAGACTCGCTTGAGCTACCATCATCTGGATTCTTTCTTCCATTCCAGGATGGCAACTATAATCAAGTTCATCGAAATATTTATACATTGAATCTTCATATGCTGTTGCCGCCTCAAACAATGTATCAAAAAACATATTCTTATCGATTATAGGTGGGCTAATCTGACACAACTTCCAGGTTTGCCATATTGTTTTTGCACCAGACAGTCGACACCCCATAGTCTCCAACGTTTTCTTATTCTCTTCTTTAAGAAAATCTAAATACTGTGGCAAGATGATAGCCATAGTACCATCACTCTCTACAGACTCTTTAATGGCCACTTTAATCTCCTCAGCTACCGCATTAAATGCCTCTATAGCTACAGCATTAGGGACATCGGCAACACTTGCAGCATCCGACAGCACTATGTTCGCATCTAGAAAATCTTGACCATCTTTTCTTAAACCTCTAAGACTTGAACTATGTACATCCATTGCTTCATATCCTGGCTGCTGTACTGCTGGTTGCAGAATAGCCAATATATCATTTATTTTCCCTATGAAAGGGTGCAACTGGACAATACTATTATCTTTTAAAGCACTCAAGTGCTCTTGATAAAACTCCCTATCCTCAAGACCCAGAGTACTCACATCTAATTCGCTCAGCTGCTCAACAATAGACCACTTTTGTAAATCACTACCTTCTAATAATATTTCTTTATGACTATGCATCACGCACCTACTTTTTTTTAATATACTATATCTTATAGCACTGATTTAAAAAAAAATATATTTTTTTGCACTAAAACCGTACAAATGAGTGAATCATGCAGAATTATACTCATAACAAGTTATAACGGGGGTTATTTTCCCTTATAATCATTAAAACATACCACTGATGACCTAATAATGATTTCCTCTATTTAGCGCCTCTACGCCGCCTAAGATCTGCACCCTTCTCTTCACCTTCATAACGTGGTGAGTAAACAAGAACATTTATTGCTCATATTAAATAGCATTCATCTTCGCAAAGTATCATGAGGGTATTGCAATAGATTAATAGTTTATTTTAACCTTAAGTGACTACCAATCACCGCAAAAATTATCCACAACGAAAACTTCTTAGCAACGATTTACAATACCACCCTCCATTTATTCCAGTTATGAGAAGGCTAGAGCCTTACGCAAATAGCGAACATATTTTTAACCAATGCATATAATGAAGACTCTTCGGATGACTCTCTCCACAATTATACTTAGCCGTAGGAATACCTTGACACATACTGCTATATTTTTTTTATTATAAAATATATATAAATGGAACAATAAAATGATCTCACTAAATCTACTGAACTTTTATCAGTACCTTCCCTTTCAGGCAGCCAGCTTTTTATTTTTGAGTGCTATTTGTTATAACTTAATATCTGTTTTTTTTGGACAAATCTGAGGAAGATTTCCGTTTAAAGCCTTACCAGAGCTTTGGATTTCTTCTCCTAGCATATGAGCTAGCTGTGATTAATATCCTAGTTTTAATCCCTTTAATTGCCAATACCAAGTTAAGCATGCTTGTATCTGTGGTATTTCACTTTAACCTCTTAGGTGGTTTCAATTACACATCAACACCCTTTAAGTCAATGGCTTATAGCATAAAATCCGCCATCACTAGATTAATGAATCTACTGGCATTAATTATAAAACCCAGTTTATTAAAATATCTCGTTAAAGGGTATTGCACAATCAAGCAATTAGATGAACTGGCACGTAGGGAACAAGAAACAAAGCGCAGTATTATACACTTCTTATCCCACCCGAATATTGCCAAACTAGTTGATAATCAGAATATCAGTTTTGAAATGATCTGCAATGCCTGGGGAAGAAATGCCAATTTTGACCATTTAATGCATGACAATTTAGCACACATGATTCAAACCAGAGCGGTAATGCCTCATGCATTTTTAACCTATTCTACAGAACAACTCGACAATCTATGTATTGACTTATTTTCCAATGGATTTGAACAGTTTGGCCTCACACTAGAGGACTGTCTAAACTTAACACCACACCAGAAAAATACTTTAACCAATGAAAATCTTACCTGGTGGCTAGACAAAGGACTAAATATTAGGCACCTACTAATGTTAGACGATGATAGCCAATTCATTCTTGAGCACAGCCACGATAAGACTGAAACTATATTAAAGGCGCTTTCCATGGAACCCAGTTCTTTGCTATCTATGGCAGACACCCAGAAGCAGCGCCTAAAGTTTTTCCTCACTCATGACGTGGATCCTTCAAAGCTGAAATTTAGCTTCCACATGCCTGAGACTAAGTGGAATCTCTTACAATCATATGGTGATGATCACTTTGTATCACTGCTCAATTCAGGAGAATCCAAATGCGATTTTTTTGCTAACGAGGAAATACATACCCTGATCACAAATACGATAGTAACCTTTAGCGACATAGAAAACTTAACCCAGCACCAAAGAACAAACCTAACAAATAAGACCTTGGTGGCATTTCCTTCAGGGGAACAATGGAGGGTACCAATCTTCTGCAAAGCGCTGAGTGATAGATTGGTCAGTCTACGAGACATCGATAGGCATTTTTCTGGTAATGACGTGAACAATCTCGTGGACTTAATATACAATCAACCTAATCTGAGAGCTGCCATCCAAGGAGGCGTGACAACATTTTCAGAACTATACCCTCCAGGTGCAGCACCCCGAGAGCGCCAAAACACACATTCCCGTTCTATACATGATTCCGTTTCTGTGTCCGCAACGAATCTCCAGGATATCTATCAAATTAGTAATGAGGTAACAATAGATAAAATTGTTACAGACCTCAAATCAGCCATAAGAAATGGTTCGTCATTAACTATAAAAGCATCCACAGCGATGCGCGCTCTAGACAGGCTGCCTCAGATCCATTATCACGACCCAAAGTCAGGCATTTCACTACGTCAACTACTTGCACTTTGCTATACTGCTATCTCAGATAAAGAACGCGCCACAGCATCATTTGATGATGGTCTCAGCATGCTCATTGAAGGCTTATATGAGTGCCAACGTGGTGGAAATATAAATAATGCTGAAGGTATAGACCGTGGACAAGAGGATATACCCATTTGTCCTGCAGGGACAGTCAACAAGTTAATGGAAAAGCTATGTGGTATACATCCTTCTGTCAAAGTTTGCTTTGTCACTATAGAAACAGCCACCCTTAAGCTTCCTAGAGTTGTTGAAGAGGAAACCGTAAAGTATATAGCCCAGCTGTGCCTCAGCGTGCCCGAAGCAGCGTGGAAAGCCATTCTGGTAAAAATTTCCGAGGAAGGGTTTGATGATAAAACATACAGAAAAGTAGAGCCTGCTGTAAAACACAGAATCAAGGATGAGTTTGGCAGTTTATTTCAAAGTGAAGAAGAGCTACACACATTTGTTGATAATGGCAAATATGCGGATATTAACAGCGACCAAATCATTCAAAAGCTTCCGCCTTTATCCTCAGCAGCAGATAGTGGCCTGTTCGCTGAAGGACAAAAAGATAGCACTAGCAGATCTTCAGGAGGTGCTCCGGCGCCAAGAAGATTGGGGCATCTACAAGATTTGGGCCTGTAATGGATATTTTTTAGTGGGTCTACATAATCTCATTATTAATGCGGACTAGCCTTGGGGACAGAAGAACCTGCTTCTAATGCCTCTATTTGTTTTAAATATTTTTTGCATTTTGCCGCCTCCACGCCCCTTTTAGCACGTATCTCTGCACTTTGGGGTCGGTTGGGTAAAGATACATTCTCATAAAGATGAATCCTTAAAACTTTCTGTAAGCGGCTGTGCTCAGCTTCAGATATATTTAGAACATACCCATCAGACTTAAAGCGAATAATGCCATCGCGACATAAGCCCAGTGCTCTTAGTGCCGCCTTGAGCTTGTCTGGGGAGGACTGATTATCCTTACCACGAAGGGCGTTAGGGGACTTCTTGTTTACTACTTGATAAAGTTTTCTAGCGCCATCTGAAGATAAATCAACTTTTTCTGTATTGTGATCGATTCTTTTTTCTATGGCATTGATCATGGCACCTTTATCGACACCATCTGGCAGTTGAACTGTCTGCTTTTTCTGCTTATGGCCATTCTTAAATAATAAATCAATTGAATTGTTGTCACCTTCACTAACTTCAGATGGGAAATGATCGAAATGAACCCGCTGGAATACATTTGCCACCTGATCATTTTCAGCATGCGTCAACCTTTTAACCACATATTCTCTAAACTTCTTTTTTTTCTGAGTTGTAGTCTCTTGAGTACCCGCAAACGGAGCAGCATCTAGAATCCTGGCAAACACTGTATCATTTAGGCCAAGGCCCACTGCTTGGGTGCATAGACTTCCCCCCCATTTTATGGCCCCCGTAGATGTCATACCTCCGGGATATTTAGTGTCTAGCCCTACAAAAAGTCTAAACGCAGCTTTATCCTTAGGAGCTATCTTTAGCATCTCTTCAAACGCAGCTTCAGTTCGCCCAAGCTTCACTGCTTGGGTGCATATACTGTTGCCCCATATTTTAGCACGCTCAGATGCCATACCTCCGGGATATTTACTGGATAACTCGGTGTACAATACCTGTTGCGCCTTGGCATCCTGAATTGCCTTCTGAATACCTGGGGATTTAGCAATATCATTTAGGACTCCCTCTGTAAATTCATTCTCCTTGCTATCATCTATGTGCATCAATCCTTTTATATAACCTTTAATATCATCCTCTGATAGCTCAGGATTCATCTTAATCATCTTTGGAATAACTTCATTCAAATATGCAAGTAAATGTGACACTTTATTCCTCCCAGAAAATTCATTCGCACTTGTCGTTCTAACGGTCGTTGCGGAGCATGTAAAAATGCCGCTTTTTATTTTTGTTTCAAACCAAGCATCAAAACCTGTATCACCAGGTTTCTTAACCTTATAAACTCTTTTTAAGGCATCTTTAACGAAGGCATATGCAGCAGAACTAGAGTAATTGTGTGAGAGGATTGCAGTATACTTATTATTTTCTTCTAACCTGTGGTATAGTGCTGTAACAAGACCCTCGTTGTAGTAATTGCTGACCCCCCCGACAACCGTTTTGTTACCTTTTAAGATAACCTTTCCGCCTGATTCTTTATGAAGCGCATTAACCACAGGGATGTTACCCTGTTTATCTTCTACCCCATAACCGCAGAGTAATTGTAGCTTATAGAGGAACAGTCGATCCTCCTTGGCCAAAGCATCTAGACAGCTTTTAAAATCAGGCTTAGCACAAATTGCTCTAGCAGTTTCTATTGTTTTATTCAATTCACCTATGGTTCCTTGTATGTCTTCTAACATCTCCTGGTTTAAACCAATATCGTCCTTACTGCAATTCTCCCCACCAAGTTTTTCCCTCAATTTTTCTATTTTTATTAGTGCTTGATATAACTGCAACCGATCCTCATGTCCAGAGTCGGATTTTGTGAACAAGACACCAGATAAGTCGAGATCTTGGCCGYCTATGTATGATGAWTCTTCATCCATCGKACCTGGAGATTCAAAATTAAAATCGCCCAGTACCTTTCCCTTAGCCTTGAGCAATCCTTTTATAATATTTTGATACGCTTGCAACCATGTAACGCTATCCTGCCCATACTCATCTGCCAGTGTCTTCAAGTTAGCTATATCACCTGCAGTTAAAGTAACAGCTTCAATCTCGCCTTGCTCACTACCCCAATCATAATCATTAGCGTAAACCACAACCTGTTGCTCCATGCCCATCATTCTCTTCCAAGAATCAAGTGAGACATTTTTTATTTTTGCCTCATTATTTGCGTGAAATTGTAATAAGCAATCATCTAAGTCAAAGGTAGCAAATGAAGGATTATACAGTGTATGCATTAAACTGGTTTTATCTTCTGGATCACCCATCGCGCCGGGATCAAGACTCACACCTGGCTCTACTTCTGTAAAGTTTGGGGTGCTATTTTTAATACCTGCTACAGATTTATCTAAATGAGAAACCGGTACTGTGTTTTGCCCAATCGTTGTGTTTGCCGTTGCATTGAGTACCATTTTTCCCCCTCCCAGGTTGGAAAATACAGCAGCATCAACTGATGCAACCCCCCCTTCATTGCCAGTACACGCATGGGGGTCAGCACAATTTGTCGTTGCGAGTGTGTATTTCTCAGAATCAGGGTTATCTAGAGCATCTGTAGTGCCATGCCCTTTATACTCTAATTCAAGATCTTTCACCAAAACCTCTATCTCAGCGAGTTTTTCTATCACATCCAGCACATGCTCACCTTCCCCAGAGAAAGGTAAATCTATTGCCCCAATATTCTGAAGCAGCGTAACCCGGTTGCTATCGGGCAGATTTTTAATGGCTTTTAACGCTATTATTATTCCATTTAATCGAGCAGATGCTAATTTTTTTGCAGCATCAGAATTTTGAGCAGCGATCCCCTCTGCGAAAAATCCCATTCCCGCTTTTAGATATCTAAATAAGATTTGTTTATTATTTTCTGGTTCGCAGCTACTAGCAGCATAAAGAGCTTGGGTAAACTCAGCAGCAATTGCCATGGCAACAAGATTGAGATCAACGTGTCCAGAAATCTCATTCCAAGTTGTTTCTAGCTTATTATCACTAAGCTCGGGACGATCGTACCCATAAATTTGTTTAAATGTCTTCTCCGCCCACTCTTTTTCTGATGGTTTAACGTCTTGATAAAAAAACATGCCGCCGGTATTACGATGATCCCCTTGCCACTGTAATCCTGCTTGATCAATGATAATTGCAGAAGAACCAGCCGGGACCAGTTTTCTTTCAGAGTGATAACCACCATAATGTGTGTATGGCACCTTAGCAGTCACCACAGAATACTTAACCAATGCTCTTAATGTTGCAATTTGATCAGAGGTCAGTAAGCGCGCATAAAGATACTCCTTCACAATCCCATCGACATTAGTATCCTCATTCCTAGCCAACATTTGTAGATGTCTTGCGGTTAACTGACTTGCATCCTGCGGTATTATCTCATATTCTTGAGTATAAGGATTATAAACTTTACTCCCGAGAATTTTACTGCCACTTAATAGGCTCTGAAATTCCTTAAGGATTCTCTCTGGACAATGAATAGTTGCGTCACTTGAAGGCTCTATTTCATAACCTCCACCCCCACTAGCAGCAACTTTTTGCAACGTCACCTGAGATGGACCAACCTGACCCTTTTTTGAATGGTGTTGAAGCACTTGCTTAAAAACATTGTAGTCTGTATTTGAGAGAAAGACCCCTTCATCATTACTCAATGGAGAAAACCCCTGGTCTTTTAACTTCTCTTCAGCTCGGCCCACACCTAGTAGCTGTTCTAGTTGCTCTTTTTCATCTTCAGTTAACTTATGTTTCTTTATGCTCTCTGGAGCATCTAGTTCTCTCATTTTTTCATCGAAGGTTGTAGATGCTTTTAAAATATATAACCCCACGGCTTTATGCTCTAGTCCATATTTATGACACGTAAGCAAGCGATTAAAAAGCTTTTCTTGGCTCATACCCTTCTCAGCTGTCGGTTGTAATTGATTCCAACTTTTATCATTCACCTTTAGACCTGACAAACCATACTCATCCAATAATCCTCCTAACACTTCACTAGAGAACTTAACTTCAGTTTCCTTTGGCTCATTAGCAACTGTTAGTGATGGATATGGAATTCGCAAGCAAAAGTCTTTCATGCCTTGAACCGTAGCTCTGTCGCCAAATTGGTCGCTTATAAGATCTTGCAGCGCCAAATCACTCATCTTTCTCAGATTCCGTCCTGCCTTCCAGATATACTGCTTTAGGAAACGCGTAACCGGCATCCCTTCTGACAGTCCAAACCGACCTTTTATTATATCGGGAGTATCTCCTTGCATTAAGCAGAACAAGACTTCTAACTGACTAAAATCTCTTATATATTCACTTGATGCGAATCTTGATAATTTGTTTATGACTTCATTGGATGCTTGGGCCTTCAACTCTAAATCCATATTCCCCACATCATCATTAAAATTGAATAACTCAGCGTTCATACTTGAATATAGTGAGAGATCGTTAATCATCTGCCTTAGCTTCATCTCGGGAGGAGACAAGGTAGCAGCAATCTTTTCTACACTATCCATTGACTTCTTGCAAAAGGATTCCATATCTTGAGCGGTAATACCACTCTCTTTTAAAGAGTCTGCTACAGTTGGATCTTTTTCGTTAAGAGATTCAGCAATAATACCTTCCCCAATACCTGCTGCCATATGAATGTAATGGTGAACAAGAGCTATTTGAGAAACAGATAATTTATTAGAAACCATCGCTGCCACCAGCCCCTCTGGGTCGTGGTTTATAGCCCGCATGACATTAAACTGATTAAAGTCTCCATCCTGAGTTTGATACCTTTGTAATTTACGAGATATATACTGCTCGAAAGATTTAAACTTTTCGCCTTGTGCTTTTTTCTTTAGGTCGGCTAGGGCCCTAAACATATCTATCGAGGGCTCTTTGACTAAATCCATTAAACCTTGAATTGCAGTTTGATATGACTGAAGCGTCAGTTGAGAAAGGGCTGTCGGAGCTGATGTTTTAAACGTGATGTCGCCTCTCTTTGTTAAATCTACTCTCTCTGTTAAATCTACCTCCGTACATTTACTCAGATAAGACTTCATATCTTTTGTAACACCTTTCGAATCATCCATGTTCACTACACGAACGTTTTTATCTGGATGTTTGCGCCGTAATACATTAGCCTGTAATTGTTTATTCTGGATACCACTCACACCCTTGCTGTTACAAGCGCCTGCAGTAACTATAACCCCCAATTTTTTCAACGCATGATGTATAACAGGCATGCCTTTCGTATGAGATATAGCGTATACCTCTACATTTTCACTTTTTGCCCATTGAACCAAATCTTCCATAGACGGATCTATGCTGTCTTTTACATATTGCACCAATTCACATGATTCTGAGAGTGGCTTGCCAAAACCCTTTAATTGACACCCACTAGGCTCAGATGTATCATCACACGCCATTTGCAAGGCCTGACATAAAGAGATGTCTACGTTCATTTTATCTGAAAAATTCTTTGTTAAGTCATCTTTTGTCCCGGAAGGAAGTTCATTCAAAGCTTTGATGAATTTGGCTCTCTCCTCATCTGTCATGAGTTTTTTCTTACCTAAATAGTCAACATGTGTATATTTTTTTATTGTTAGCAAATTAGATTTTTCACTCTCAGTATAGTTTTGAAAATCACTCATAACATACATTACAGCTCGGACGATAGACGAAATTTTAGAATCTGTGTGTTCGGAAAGCATCGTATAGTCAATGTCAACCCATAGTACTTTTACATCATCCCCATCCGGGCTTAAAATCGCTTTAGCCTTTTCCGCCGCAACCTGTTTACCCCTCTTTGCCAGAGCCTTATTCCCACCATCAAGCAACTGTATAATACTTACGTTATCATCCTTATTCCAGCCTGAGCAGAAACGATCTTCTTTAGAAATAAGTGTAGTGCAAAAGCTTTTTAATGTATATTGCTCTACACCAAAATTCTCCAACATATTTGTAGCCGCTCTTTCGTCTTTTGAACGTGATAGCTCTTCCAATAAGATATCATCAATCCCTTTCTCTACACTGTCTGCTGCCATATGAACATAGTGATGGACAAGCATTTTCTGATCAGGAGTTAATGACGCAAAATGCTCATAAAAACCATCCTCTCCCAGTTTCATCAGTGCCAGTATCGTATGAAATTGATTAAAACCAGTGTCCGCAAACCTTTTCAGAGGCTTAGGCTGAGAGTATCTACTTAAGATACCATGCTTTTCAGTAACATCCTTATCCAATAACTCTGGAATGGCTTTAATAGCGACATTTGATAACGCCATTAATTCTGATTGAACATGAGCAACTGTGGTTTGTACCGTTTTCTTAGCCTCTTCCGTACTGATCAGGCTGGCAGCCTTAGCTAAAACGGTTGGCGAAGAGGACTTATGACTTAGTGGAGAAATCGCTGCAGAGACGCTCTGGTCTACTCCGAAAAATTTACCACTAAATTTTTTCACCGATAATGATATCTGTTCTGCCATTTGCATATCCTGTAGATCAAAATGACTCTTGACGCCCTCCCTTAACGCAGCCTCACCTAGCGTGTTAAACCGCTGTGCTGCCATACGTATATAATTGTTTATAAAATCATTAACAGCTTTATTCTTACTCGAACACAGTTTCTTTTTAATACTTTCAGAGGTGTACCCAGCATCAATTAAGCTTTTTACTAATTTAAGTTGGTTAAACTCCCCTGGCGTGCCATGTAGACTAGCCATGCCTAAGCGTAACCTCTGGATAATGGGATTATTTGAGTCCCTAAATGGCTCTTCCCCCAATTTCTCCCATGGCTTTCCATCTAATTTATTGCACTCAGTATTATAAGGCTTAAGATCACTATTTTTTATCGAACCTATCGCTTGGACAAACGCATCTACGGTTTCCTGTGCACTAAAAAAACGCTCTTCTTTAGAGGTAACTGTAGTGCAAAATTGTCTAAATGCATCTTTCTCTTGACCAAAATTCTCCAACATATTTGTAGCCGCTCTTTCGGCTTTTGAACGTAATTGCTCTTCCCATAAGATCTCATCAATCCTTTTCGCTACATTTTCTGCTGCCATATGAACATAGTGATGGACAAGCATTTGCTGATCAGAGGGAACAAGCTTGTAAAAACCATCCTCTCCCAGATTCATCAGTGCCAGCATCGTATGAAATTGATTAAAACCTGTACCTCCAAACCCTAACAAATCATTATTCGGGACTTTATCGGGGTTATGCAATCGATTTAAAATACCAAACTTACTAGTAACTTTTTCACCTGTTAACGCTTTAATGGCTTCACTAGGATCTTTTGATAATAAATCTAGGCCTATTTTGACACTCTGTATAACCGTACCTTTGATCGCATTCTTCCTGTTTTCTTCACTGGTTACTGCACTTTGTATCACTTGCACACTGTCTAAAAAGCTACTTGCACCAATAAGTTCTTTATCAGCAGCATATCTAAAAGTCTTCTGAGCATTTTTTGTAACTGTTGGCGAATCATCCACATATGCTACGAATACAGACTTTCCTGGATTTTCCTTTGCCAAATCTGCTCGTAATGCATTCATCTGAGGCGTTTTTTCACTGTTTAGTCCCCATGAGTTACAAGCTTTAGCCTTAACTGTCACACCATATTCCTCTAGCCCCAACTTTATAACAAGAGAAGCTTTTGTATGCGATAAAGCGTATACCTCAAAGCCATTGTCCTTTGCGCTTTTCACCATAGCAAGCATATTGGGAGATAAAGACCTTTTGAATGCCTCGACCAGCGGAGAGTCTTGTGATAAGGCTTCACCAAAGTCATCACCTATTGTAGGTATTTCTTTTTTAAAATCATCAGAGACTATTTGCAAAGCTTGCGTTAGTGTAATAGTACTGCTAGCAAAGCCAAACTTCTTACAGTTGTCACTAAGCTTGACATTATTCCTAACCGATGCATTGAACGCTTCATTAAATATTTTTTTACCTTCTGGTGATAGTTTTTTTAAAATCTCAACCAATTTTTCTCTATCCTTGTCATCCATTAATAGACCTTTATAGCATTTGATCTGAGCTAATGAAGATTTAAGCTCCTGCAGGGGACCTTTATCTGCAGTTTCAAGAGAAGGATCGTCTAGCGCACTCTGTATTGCTCCCTTATTAACTTCAATTCCAGCTTTATCTTTATTGCCTATAAGGCTGTTGACAATCCCGGAAAATAACCCATCAGAATGTTTATCAATCAGTGTCAAATCAATATCGGCCATTAATACTTTTCTAACATCAGAACCAAGCTCATGTTTTTTAGCGAGCATTTTTTTTTCAAAGACTCTACGTACATGTCCCTTAAGCGTCTCTGCTTCATCAGTTGTATCTGATACAGGCACCTGAATACCAAAAAACGCATCGCTTTTATTCCAACCTTCTAATGCTGTCATACTACCCTCACATATTTTTCTTATCTTCTTTTAGCTCAATATTCGCACTTGACAGATAAATCTTTACCGTTTATCAATCACCTTAATGAACACCAGTCTCATGAATGTCACTATTTTTCGGTAAAAGTATTGAGAGCCTCAATGAGCATGATAACGCCATGCCAAATCAATTTTATCAACCAAATGAAAACAAGTCTGTCATAAAAATAGGCATTTTTACCTCTGATTACTTGTATTCAAAGGTCTTCTTCTGGTAGCATGATGGTAATAAAAAAGGAGAAAACTATGGTAACAATAACTTTACTCATATTGGGTATGATTATATTAGGAAGCGTTCGAATTGTTCCAGAACAAAGTACACGTATTGTTGAGACATTTGGTCGCTATTCAAAAACACTGCACTCAGGGATTCATTTTATTATTCCACTGGTGCAAAGGGTTGCATATACGCATACTTTAAAGGAAAAAGCCGTGAGTATTTCTACGCAAACTGCCATTTCAAAAGACAATGTCACATTGTCAGTGGATGGTGTCTTATATGTGCAAATCATTGATCCTAAAGCAGCAGCATATGGTGTAGAAGATCCTTACTATGCACTGTCTCAATTGGCTCAAACAACCATGAGATCTGAGATTGGTAAAATGCCACTTGATAAAACTTTTGAAGAAAGAGAGTCCTTGAACCATGCGATTGTGAAAGATATCAATGAAGCTGCAAAGCCCTGGGGGATTATCTGCTTAAGGTATGAAATTAAAGATATCCATCCACCCGATAAAGTGATTAGAGCGATGGAAATGCAGGTTGAAGCTGATCGCAGAAAACGTGCTCAAATCCTTGAATCAGAAGGTGTTCGTCAAGCGATTATCAATGAAGCTGAAGCAAACAAAGCCAAGCAAGTTCTTGAATCAGAAGCATCCATGGTGGATAAGATCAACCGTGCAAAGGGTGACTCTGATGCTATTAGACAATTGGCCGATGCAAAAGCCTATAGTGTCGAAGTGGTTCGTAAAGCCATTAATCAAGAAGGTGGAGAAAATGCCGTGTCATTAGATGTTGCTCAGCAATACGTGAAAGCATTTTCACACTTAGCCAAGACCAATAACACCATGCTACTGCCTACGGACATATCCAATCCGAGTGCCATGGTAGCCAGTGCTATGTCTATCTATAAAAAGATATCTGAGTCCTCTAAACAGGGCTCCAAGTAATTTGACTGATCCCAATCACTGCCGGGAAAGCCAGCAGTGATTGGTTTTTTGTTAGTTGTTAGGCAATTCTCACCTCCATAAAAAACAATTAACCATTGATAAAAAGCCAAAAAAACAGTATAATTAGGAAAAAATAAATAACCTATGAGAAAAACGATGAAACAAATACAAAAAACTATTGCTCAGTTTTTATTCTCTAAAACAGATCACTGGCTTGAAGCGTTCAATGCTTCTGGCACCTCTCTCCCAGCACGCAACTTAGCAGATTATTTTTCTAATACTGAAAATATTAGCATTAACAATAACGATACTAAATCCGTAAAAAAACGAAAAAGAAAACACGCAACTTTGCAAAATGATATTTCCTGCGTATATGACGTTAAGTTCAAAAACTGTTATGGTGAAAATTGCTCTGTTAAGAGCCATACTTGGGGTGCAGTGCCTCATCATACTGCGGAAACAACAAAACATGTGATCATTTTTTGGGGCGGTGGAACGTCGACAGAAGGCATGCTCTCAGAAATTGCCAACTTTAGAAAACATACGAATTTGGTTGTCCATACCTTTAACTACCCACTGATTAATGATAATACAGGGTCTATTTACAGCCATGATGACTTGGTCACTTGCTCGAAGGCAATTATCAACAACTTGATCGAAGGAGACATGAAGATCAAGCCTCAAAACACCATATTTTATGGAGACTGCTACGGTGCTGCAGTTGCAGAATCTGTTTATCAAAGCTATAAAGATGATGATAAGATTTATTTCGCTGGTAGAGTCCTTTCAAATACCTTTACAAAGTTTACATCTGCAGCCCATAGAATGATATTTTGCAATATACGTGGCATGCTGTTTACTGACCCAACAACAGCAGTGTCCTTTTTAGTTACAGCTGCTATATATGCCTTATTGTCACCTATACTGGTGTTTGCACACCTATTCTTTATGTTACTTCCCCTCTTTGGTTGGGAAACCTCGCCATTAAAAACGGCGAATCAGCAAAATGACGACTTATGGATTACCAATAGGAACCAGGATACAGTATTAGGCTCTGCAAAATTGGCTGACAACCTCCCTCAGGTCGGAAACAGTCCTTCGGATTGGAAAAGCATAAACAGTAAGCTATCTATTAGTGCATCGCCAGAAAGAAGAAAGCGATTTTCTAACCAGAGCCCCATTTTGCTGATTTATCAGACATAGCAGTTACCGACAGCGATGCAAACATGTACCAGCTGATAGAGCGATTTGCACACAAGCGTTAATGACACTCTCTATTGCAGCTAGTATGCACTATTCCTTAATTACTCGTCATGAAGCAAATTAAGAGTGGCCAGGTAAGTAGTGTCAACGCACGACACACATAAGATAGCAACCCCATTAGATCATAAAGCCTATCTTGAACTAAAATTTTTGTTGGCTTCCCATAATGTTTTCCTTTTAAGCTTTGATCCCATCACTCACATCATACTCAACAACCTCCTGTTCTAATGGGCTCATGTCACTATCTTTTATTGCACTGCATAAACGACTAAGGTGAGTATCCTGTCTGGCGACATACTTGCTAACACAATATTTTTTATCCATTTTTCTCGGTTTTCAGGTATGCCTTGTTTCTTGCACAACAGCCGATGATAGCCACCATTAAGATTTTTCTGACAACATGTCTTTTTGCACTATAACCCTTATAAACAATGAGATAAACGATGAAAAAGCTTTTTTCACCAACCGTTAGCGTCACAACCGCAACACTTGATATTGGTAATGCGCTTAAGGAGCTAAAAGAGCAAATTAAAAAAGGTGAAGCTGAAGAAATATACAAAGCTTCAGTAAAGCTTTCGTGGGAACTTGTAGACTCTGGACATGCTGTCGCAGAATCAGTTAAGCACCATGAAAAAGGGGTTACCGCTGAGCAAGGGATACAACTAACAGGCTCAATACTTGTTAGATTGGCCGCCAAGTTTAAAAGTATCAC